>JANYED010000265.1 GCA_025363315.1 Polaromonas sp. | reverse complement strand
CGTGATACACCATGCTGCTGGACCCCAGCGCCACCCCCATCAGCAAGCCCACCACCACCGCAATCGCAAAGCCCGCCAGGGTGGTCATCAGGGTTTGCGCCGCGTTGCTCATCAAAGGCGACCACCACTTGACCATGCTGGCTGCCACTGCACTGGGTGGTGGCAGCACAAACTGAGGAATGGTGAAAGCCCGGCAAACAAGTTCCCACAAAATCAGTGCAGCCAGGGCTACGACCCAAGGCAGCAAGGCCTGCAGGCGCTTGCGGCGCGCAGCCGCCTGCGCCATGGCCTTGTAGCGCCCGGATACTGGCACGGCGGGTTTTTTAAGCGGCAACACGTCACCGATGACGCCGGGAGGACTGGCGAGCGGCACGCTAGACATGGGCCACCTCCTTTGCTGCGCGCTCGGCCTGACGTGCCGCACTGATGTGAACCCGCAAATCCTGCACCACGGCCTGGTAGGGCGCGGTGTACAAATCATCCAGGCTGCGGGGGCGACCGAAGGGTATGGTGCGCTCGGCAATGATGCGCCCCGGCCTGCTCGACATGACCAGCACCCGGTCGGCCAGAAACACGGCCTCACGCAAGTCATGCGTTACCAAAATCACGCTGGGTTTGAGCGTGGTGCACAGGCTTTGCAATTCAAGCCACAGGTCCTCCCGCGTGAACACGTCCAGCGCGCCAAACGGTTCGTCCAGCATCAGCAGGCGGGGCTCATGAATTAGCGCCCGGCACAGACTGGCGCGCTGCTGCATGCCGCCTGACAACTCGTGCGGGTAATGCTTGTCATAGCCCTTCAAGCCAACCAGCGCCAAGAGCTTGAGTGCCTTGTCTTCGTACATCTGGCGCTGGGCACGCAACTGGCCGCGGTGCGGCTCGACCACCTCAAGCGGCAGCATGACGTTGTCTAAAATTGTGCGCCAGGGGAGCATGATGGGATTTTGAAATGCCATGCCGGCTTCAGAATGTGGGCCCCATACTTCCCTGCCCGCCACAATCACGTGCCCCTCGGTTGCGGGCCACAACCCCGTCACCAAACGCATCAGCGTGGACTTGCCACAACCTGACGGGCCAACGACTGACACAAACTCACCAGGCTGAACTTTCAAACTGCAATTTTCAAGCGCCAGCGTACCGCCCTCCAGCCCGTAGCGCATGGCGACGTTGTCTACCTCAACAAAAGCTGATCCATTCATCCGCTCAGTATGGCCAAAGCTGGCACACACAACAACATCAATTTATTGCGCAGACTGCACACAAATTGTGTGCAGTGGACTACCCAACCTTGACAGCAGCCAATCGCCCGAGCGTTTGTTCCAGCAGGTTGGCAAACGACTGCGAGGCGATGGGCATCATGCGGCCTGCTCTGGCGGCAAGCACCAGGCGTGTCTGCGCCAGCGAGCGATCTACCAGCGGAATAGCCACCAGCTCGCCACGCTGTACCTCGCGCCGCATGCCTATCTGGTATTGAAAACTCACCGCATCGGTCTGGCGCGCAAACTCTTTGAGCGACTGCACCGTGCTGGCCTCCAGCACCACCCTCAAACTGATGCTTGAGCGCGCCACAATCGCGTCAATCAGGTGTCGGCTACCAAAGCTCTGGTTACCGAGTGCAACAGGGTACTTTTGGCAGTCCGTCAGCCGCAAGGTGGGCTGGATTGCCAGGGGGTGGTCTGGCCGCACCATCGCGCACAACGGTTGGCGCATCGATGCCAGCACCTTGATCTGGTCAGTCGGTTGTGGGTCATGCACCAATATCAAATCAACCGTGTCTTGCAGCAAACTGGTGACCAAGCTGGCCGTGACGCCGCTGGCCATATGAAACTGCACGGCGGGATGCGTTTGCTGATAGTGGGCGATTGAGGCAGGGATTAAATCGGTGCCCACAGATTCTGCACAGCCGATGCGGACGGTGCCGCGCACTTCACCGCGCAAATGCTCAATGTGCGACACCGCCGCCCGCACGTCGGCCATGCTGCGGCGCACGGCAGCCACCATCACCTCGCCGGCTGCAGTCAAGCGCACGCCGCGCGGCAAGCGCTCAAACAAGGGCGTACCCAAGCTGTCTTCGGTTTCCCTGATTTTGCGGTTCAGTGCGGTAGAGGCGACATGCAATTGCTCGGCTGCCTTGCGAATCGAACCAGCGCGCGCAACAGTGTCGAGGTAAACATAGGCTCGGGGTGGTCGCAGCATGGCAGCTTGACCGGGCTAGCGGGCAGATTGCCGCGCCAGGTGCACCTGATGCAGCGTGATTTTGCGCACCTCGGCCTGGCTGGTCTGGATGTGGGTGCGCAGCAGCAGAGCAGCCTGGTCGCCGCGCTTGTGCTCAATGGCCTGGAGGATTTTCGCGTGCTCGTCGTAGGTTGCATCAATGCGCGGCTGCATGGTGAAGTCCAGCCTGCGAATCAGGCGGATGCGGTCGGTGACGTCGCGGTGCACGCGCGCCATCTCGGCATTGCCCGCAGCGGCGACCAGCGTGCAATGAAACGCTTCGTCCCATTGTGCGACCTTTGCAGCATCGCTGCTTCGCCGTGCGGGCTCAACGAGCCAGATGGCGGCTAGGGTGGTCATTGCTTCGACACGCGGCGGGTACGCCTTGAGGGTGCCATCACACAGTCTGTGCGCTGCCGTGGTTTCCAGCACCGTTCGCAGGTCGTAGAGTTCTTCAAACCGGTCAAAGTCAAATGGCAAGACGCGCCAGCCGCTTCTAAATAGCACCTCAACAAAACCTTCTTGTTGCAACTTGAACAGTGCCTGCCGGACAGGTGTGCGCGAGACATTCATGCGCTGACTGATGTCGGTTTCAGTGAACCGGTCGCCTGGCACGAGCTTGAAGTCCGACACGTCGCGCTTGAGCTGCTGGTAGACCTCGTCGGCGCGAGAACGCCGCGCGGGTGCTTGTGCTGCGCTCTCAAGGCGATGCGCCGCTGTGTTCATAACACCGTCAGCAAGTCGAGGCTTTGCGCTGTCCAGCCCACAATGCCGCCCTGCGCACGCATCATCTCGAGCGTGGCCGTCTTGAAAGACGGAAAATAACTTTCTGTGCAGTCGGCAAGCAGCAGGCAGTCGTAACCACGGTCGTTCGCTTCGCGCATGGAGCTTTGCACGCACACCTCCGTCGTCACGCCCATGAACACCAGATGCGTGATGCCCGCTTGCTGCAGCAGCTGGTGAAGGGGCGTGGCGTAAAAAGCGCCCTTGCCCGGTTTGTCAATCACGATGTCGCCAGCCATCGGGCTGAGCTCGGCAATGATTTGATTGCCAGGCTCACCCGCCACCAAAATACGCCCCATCGGGCCGATGTCACCAATGCGCAGCGTGGGGTTGCCGCGGTTGAGCTTGCTGGGAGGGCAGTCAGACAGGTCCGCGAGGTGCGACTCACGGGTATGCACCACCAAAGCGCCTGCTGCCCGCCAGGCGGACAGCACCGCCTGGCAGGCGGGCACGATGCCCGCCAGCAGTGACACATCATTGCCCAGCGCATGCCCAAAGCCGCCCGGCTCAATAAAGTCGCGCTGCATGTCGATGATGACCAGCGCTGTGCTGGAGACTTCAAACTTGTAAGGAAAAGGTTGGGCTTTGATCTTCATGACGCGGAACTCACGGCGCAAAACCGTTCAGGAACCAACAGCACTTTGGAGTTGTCATTTTTCTCCGCCCATGTGCGCGCCCAGCACGCGCCGGTCAGCGTCGCGCGCCAGCGTCTCAAACACCACACAGCCCTCGCTCATCACCACAATACGGTCAGCCAGCGCCAGCAACTCGTCCAGGTCTTCACTGACCAGCAGCACCCCCGCCCCGCTGGCGCGCACGTCACGCAAGCGGGCATGGATGTCGCTGACTGCGGCAAAGTCCAGGCCAAACACTGGGTTGGCCGCAATCAGCACATTGATGTCGCCTGCCAGTTCGCGGGCCAGCACGGCGCGCTGGACATTGCCGCCTGACAGGCTGCGAATGGGGGCGTCTTCGCCCTGCGTTTTGATGCCGTACTCCTTGATCCAGCTGCGCGCGCGGCTGCGCCAGTGGGCAAAACGCAGCACACCCTTGCGTCGCAGCGGGCTCTGGTCAAAGTCCCGCAGCGCCATGTTGGCGGCTACCGACATATCGGCCACGCAGGCGTTTTTAAGCGGCTCTTCTGGCAGGCTGCGCACCTTTAGCTGGTAGTTTTCCAGTCGCGTGGCGTGGTACGGTGAACCCATCACGCTGACGCTGCCCGACAAGCGCGGGCGCTGGCCCACCAAAGCTTCGACCAGCTCCCGCTGGCCGTTGCCTGACACGCCCGCTACGCCTAAAATTTCGCCGCACTTGACGGCCAGGTCAATGCCATGCAGCGCCAGCGTGCCGTGGTCGCCGAACGCCGTAAGGCCGCTGATTTGTAGCGCAACTGAAGCAGTATTTGCTATTATTACAGGAGCTGCTTGCGCCCGAATTGATTGGCTTGCAGGCTTTATTTGATCCGAAATAGCACTGTTGTCAAGGTTTTGAAACGCCTCTCGCGCAAGCGCAGCATCTGGCGTCCCGGCGTTGTCACCCATCATGGCTTTGGCCAGCAGTGCCGGGCTGGTTTCAGCCACGCGGCAGCGGTGTACCGCGCGGCCCCGGTGCAGCACGGTCACGGCATCGGCATATGCCATGACTTCCCGAAACTTGTGGGTGATGATGATCACCGTGCAATGGCCGCTGTGGGCAAACGCGCGCACATGACCAAGCACTTCGTCGGCCTCTTGCGGCGTCAGCACTGATGTCGGCTCATCCAGTATCAGCAGGCGCGGCTTCAGGTAGAGCTGCTTGAGTAGCTCGAGTTTTTGCTTTTCACCCGCCGCCATTTCGGCGGGGCAGGCGTCCAGGTCCAGACGAAAAGGCGTCGTTGCTAAAAATGCGTTGAGCTCCGCACGTTTGGCGCGCCAGTTAATGAGCCGGGGAACCGCTCTGGACGCGAGAACCAGATTTTCGGCCACCGTCATGCCGGGTGCCAGCGTGAAGTGTTGATAAACCATGCCAATGCCCAAGGCTCTGGCGACCACCGGGTTTGCAATGGCTTGCTCGCGCCCGTCAATCATGATGCTGCCCTGGTCTGCGTTTTGAAAACCCGCCACGCACTTGACCAGCGTGCTTTTGCCAGCGCCGTTTTCACCCAGCAGTGCATGAACCGTGCCGGCTTCAACCCGCAGGCTGACGTGGTCCATGGCGACAAGGCTGCCGAAGCGTTTGGTCAGCCCATAGGTTTCAAGCGCCAGTCCACCGCTGGCTGGCTTGGCGGGCGGAACCAGCTGTCTCATGATGGGTCGGCGCTTGCCAGCGCCTTGAGCAACTCTTGCGAGGTGGCATGGGCACCGAACACGCCGCCCTGCATCGTGATCATCTTGAGCGCCGCCAGATGGTTGCCATGGTCGGTGGCTGCTGTGCAGTCTGAGAGCACCAGGCATTCAAAGCCGCGGTCGTTGGCTTCACGCAATGTGGTGTGCACGCACACATCGGTCGTGATACCCGCCAAGATTAAATTGGCAATGCCGCGCGTGCGCAGCACCAGTTCCAGGTCGGTAGCATAAAACGAGCCCTTTCCGGGTTTGTCGATGATCACCTCGCCGGGCAAGGGGGCCAGCTCGGCAAGGGTTTGCCAGCCGGGCTCCCCGCGCACCAGAATGCGCCCGCACGGGCCAGCGTCGCCAATGCCAATCCCGTCTGCGCCAATTTGCCGCGAGCGCCAGCGCTTGTTAGCGGGCAAGTCGCTCAAGTCAGGGCGATGGCCTTCCCGGGTGTGGATGATGGTGTAGTGCGCTTGCCGCATGGCCGCAATGACTTTTTTAATCGGCTCAATCGGCGCGCGCGTAGCATTGATGTCATAGCCCATCTTGTCAACATAGCCACCCACCCCGCAAAAGTCGACCTGCATGTCAATCACCACCAGCGCCGTGTTGCCAGCGTCCAGTGCGCCGTTGTATGGCCAGGGGTAGGGGCTAGCGGCAACGAAGCGTGTCACGCTCAATCCTTTGGGTGGTTCAGCTGATGCGTTTGCGCGCCAACATAGCTGCGGGTAGGCGCATCAAAACCGCAGCTGGTTCCGTCGGCGACGTCTACTGGCCAAGGCAGCTTGTACTGGCCGCTGGCCATGTCGGCCATATAGGTGTAAGGGCAGTCTTGCGCGCCGCCTTTGACGGCCACATAGCCCCGGTGGTAGAGCTGGTAAATGTTGTTTTCAACACCCCAGCCGGTGCGCGCTTCACGCACCAGGTCGGGTCGGAGCTCGGCGGTGATGATTTCGTCAACGCGGCCGCCACCTTCGACCATGACGGTGCCATCAAAGCTGCAAAACATGCCCTCGCCCATCGAGTCAAAGCTGCCGTCACTGCCGCACATGCAAACACTGGCGGTGTAGGCCAGATTGCAAAATGCGTTGGACTGGTTGGTGATTTTCCAGGCGTGACGAATGGGTGCGGTGTAGCCTGCAGTGCGAAGGATGATGTCTGCACCCTTGTAAGCCGCTTCGCGCGCCATCTCCGGAAACATGCCGTCGTGGCAAATGATCAGTGACAGGCGGCTGCCGTTCGGGCCGTCACACACGGGCACGCCCAAGTTGCCGGGTTCCCACGGCTCCACTGGCACCCACGGATGCAGCTTGCGGTAATACAGCTTGATCGCACCCGTGTTGTCGATGATCAAACCGCTGTTGTACGGGTTGCCACCGGGGTTGGCCTCCATGATGGAAAAGCAGCCCCAGATGTTGTTGTCAACACATGCTTTTTTAAAGGCCGCTACCTCGGGGCCATCAAGCGAGCACATGATGACCGGATTCGTGTCCATGCTCAGGCCGTGCAGCGCGTATTCGGGAAACACCACGAGGTCCATGGTGGCCTGATTGCGTCTGGCCTTGCCCACCAGCTCGCAAATACGCTGCGTTTGCGCCGCCAGGTCAGCCGGGGTTTTCGTAACTGGCAACTGCAGCTGCACCAGACCTATAACCACGCCATTTTTAGACTTGTTCAAACCGCCGAAACCAGACATTGTGAAATCCTTGTGAGTAAGTTAGCGGGTTGATGACAGCTCGCCCGGGCTGCCCAACGCCACACTGCCGGGCTTGCAGGTCAACACCAAAATAAGCAGCGTGAGCATGTAAGGCACGGTGCTGATCAGGTGGTAGCCCCAGCTGATGCCTGCCGATTGCAGCGCCGGCCCAATCGCCCCCGCACCGCCAAAAAGCGCAGCAGCGCCAATGCAGCGCAGCGGGCTCCAGCGCGCAAAAATAACCAGCGCCACCGCAATCAAGCCTTGCCCGCTGGAGATGCCTTCGTTCCAGCTGCCGGGGTAAAACAGCGTCAGTGATGCGCCGCCCAGCCCCGCAATCATGCCGCCCAGTGTGGTGGCCACCAGCCGAATACCGCCGACCCGATAGCCAAGCGCCCGCGCTGCGTTGGCAGAATCTCCCGCCATGCGCACCAGCAGCCCGTAACGCGTGTACTTCAAGCCCCACCACATCAGCAGTGCCAGCGCCAAACCCACCGGCAGCAGCATGTTGACCTGAAGTGCAGAGCGAATGACGGGCGAGTCACTCCAAAAACCCAACGCGATGGCCGGAATTTGCGGCGCCTGCGGTTGAATCAAAGGCTTGCCAAAGTAAAAGGCCAGGCCCGTGCCCAACAGCATCAACGCAATCCCCGTGGCCACGTCGTTGACGCGCGGCAGCGAACACAGCGCCCCATGCAGCGCCGCCAGCAATCCGCCCGCCATTGCGCCAGCCAGCACACCTGTCCATGGCGAGCCGCTCAGGTAAGCGCCGCCAAAGGCGCTCATGGCGGACAGCACCAGCACGCCTTCCAGCCCCAGATTGATGCGGCCCGATTTTTCAGTCAGGCACTCTCCAAGGCTCACGAATAAAAACGGTACGCCGACCCGCAGTGCACCGCCCACCACGCCCGCAAACAATGCGACCCACTGGTCGGGCGTCATATAGGCTTGGCCCCAGTAAGAGGCGCTTCAGTCGGCTGCATCAGACGCGGCCCGGCGCTTTTAAGCAGCCTGGCGACCGACGTCTTCCAGTCCACATCACGCAGTGCTTCGCTAGCCAGGATCAACACAAAAGCAATCCCCTGTAGCACCAGCACCGACGCATCAGGCAAGCCCAGACGGCGCTGGAGCAAGCTGCCCGCTGCGCCAAACCCCCCAAACAAAATGGCCACCGGAACAATCGCGATGGGGTTGTGCCGCGCTATAAAAGACACCAAAATGCCCGCGTAGCCGTAGGATGCAATCAGCGATGCGTTGGCGCTGGTGTGCACTGCTGCCACTTCTACCGCGCCAGCCAGTCCCGCGCATGCGCCGCCCAGGGCGCAGGCCAGCAAGATCAACCGGTTAGCCGGCAAGCCCACCAACTGCGCCGTGCGCGGGTTGCCGCCCACCACACGCACTGAAAAGCCCAGCACGCTCCAGCGCAGCCACACGCTTAAGCCCACGCACGCCAGGACACCCAAAACCAGACCCCAATGCACACCCGACCCGGCGATGCCGCTCATCAGCACGCCGTCTGGCAAAGGCGCGGTGGATGGTTTGTTCAAACTGGCAGGGTCGCGCAGTGGGCCTTCGACAAAATGCTTGAACAAACCTATGGCGATGTAGGCCAGCAGCAAACTGCTGATGGTTTCGTTGATGCCGCGGTATTGCCGCAACCATCCAGCCGCTGCTACCCATGCAGCGCCTGCCGCTGCACCGGCTGCACACACCAACCATGTACCCCATACATTGTTGGGCAAGGCCACCGCATAGGGCAGCGCAGCGCACGCCAGTCCGCCTAAAACCAGAGCGCCTTCACCGCCAATGATGATCAGTCCTGCCCGCGCAGGCAGGGCAACGCACAGGGCTGTCAGCATCAGCGGAGCTGCCCGCTGAAGCGTGTTTTGCCAGGAAAACCAATCGCCAAAAGCGCCCTTGAAAAGCAGAACCCAAACCTCCACCGGGTTGACGCCTGCTACTGCTACCAGCCCGCCAAAAAGCAACAGGGCTGACATGATGGCGGTCACCGGCAAAAGCAGGTTTGAAAGCTTGCTGTCCATGGTTCAGTGGTCGATCAGTGAGCAATCAATGAGCAATCATGGGCGGCTGGAGCAAGCAATCGACTGCCCGATCATGCGGTTTCAGATCGACCCGACAATGCCTTCGACCAAGTAATTCATTTTTTCCAGTTCGACATCGGTTTGCTTGAAAGTTTTACCGGCGGCAATAACAATGTTGCCCTTGTTGTCCTTCAACGGGCCTTTGAAAATATCAAAGCTGCCGGCAATCATTTTTGCCTTGGTGTCGTCGGCATTTTTCTTGGCAGCGTCGGTCACCATCGGGCCGTAGGCTGACATTTTGACGAAGCCTTCCTTTAAGCCGCCGCGTATGAAATTGGGGTGCGGTTTGCCAGACTGGGCTGCTTCGATCATGGCTTTGTATGCCGTCAACCAGTTCCATTCAGCGCCTGTCAGGTAAGCGTTGGGCGCGAGTTTGGCCTGGCTGGCGTGGTAGCCCGCCACCATCTTGCCGCGCTTGGCCGCGGTTTCAATGATCACCTTCGGGCCGTCAACGTGCATGCTGATGACGTCACAATTCTGGTCGGCCAGACTGTTGGTGGCCTCGGCTTCCTTAACGGGCATTGACCACTCGCCCGTAAAAATCACATTGCAAGTGATGCCGGGTTTGACAGACCGCGCGCCCATTAAAAATGAATTGGCGTTGCGCAGCACGGTAGGAATTGGCTTGGCGGCAACAAAACCAAGCTTGTTGGTCTTGGTCATGTGGGCGGCTACAACGCCGTTTAAAAACTGGCACTCTTCAATGTAGCCATAAAAGCTGCCCGTGTTTTTTGGGTGTTTGCCTTCCGTCCACAGACCACCGCAATGCGCAAACCGGACGCCGGGGTTTTTGGCGGCAACGGCCAGTGTGTGCGGGTCAAAATAGCCAAATGAGGTGGGAAATATCAGGTTTGCGCCGTCCTGGGCAATCATGCCGCCCATGGTTTTTTGTACCGCTGCGGTTTCAGGCACATTTTCTTCTTCAACCACTTTGATGCCCGGCATTTTTTTCAGTTCTGCGGCAGCCATCGCGTGCGCCTGGTTGTAGCCGTAGTCGTCACGCGGACCGACATAAATCACGCCGACCGTCATTGGCTTTTGCGCAAGCGCCTGGCCTTGCCAGCCCAGCGTGCCGGCGGCTGTGAGTGCGGCCAGAGACTTCAGCGATTCGCGACGGTTCAAGTGGTTCAGGCTCATACAAAATGCTCCAAAAGGTTAACAGTGGATATAGGGAACGCTTCAAAGAAGTGCATGAATGGATGTACCGCCTTGAATACAAGACCTACAGCAAAAAATATGCCCAGTTAATATGTTCCGCTGATATCTTCTGCTGATATGTCCCGCTGATATGTCCAGCTTGACAAACCGTTCTTATTCCGCCCGGGCACCCGTGGATTTGGCAATAACGGCCCAGCGTTTGGAGTCTGCGCGGACCACGGCGCCAAAAGCCTTCGAAGGCAGAAAGGCGACTTCCGCCCCGCGTTGCCACATCTGCCCACGCAGGCGGGCGTCGACGGTCACTGCCTGCACGTCCGCCTCGATCTTGCGAACCACGCTATCTGGCGTGCCTTTGGGCACGAACAGGCCGTACCACTGGTTGGTTGCAAAACCCGGATAGCCCAGGCTGGCAACGGTGGGCACGCCGGGCAGTCGTGTTGTGCGCTGTGCGCCTGTAACGGCAAGCGCCCGGAGCTTGCCGCCTTCAATCAGCGGCAAGGCCGACACGATGATGTCGATCATGACCTGCGTGCGCCCCGCGATCAAATCCGGCAAGGCTTGCGCGCTGCCGCGGTAGGGGACATGCATGATGTCTACCTTGGCAAGCGACAAGAGCCATGCGGTGGTCAGGTGCGGCAGTGAGCCGCTGCCGTTGGACGCATAGCTGAGTTTGCCGGGGTTGGCGCGTGCGTAAGCCACCAGTTCGGCGAAGGTTTTAAACGGCGAATCTGCGGGCACCACCATGACCAGCGGCGACGTGGCAAAACCCGCTACGGGCAGCAGGTCAACCAGTGGGTCGTAGCCTAGCTTTGGGTAGATATGCGGCGCAATCGTGATGCCTGCCGGAATGCCCATCACCAGCGTGTAGCCATCAGGCGCGCTCTTGGCACCGATCTCGGTGCCAACGGTCGAGCCTGCGCCGACGCGGTTTTCAGGCACGACCGGTTGCCGCCACACCTCGGCCAATGCGTTGCCGATGCTGCGCGCTGCATAGTCTGTTGCCCCGCCGGCCGGGAACGGAATGATGAGTTTGGCTGCTCGCGTTGGGTAAGCGGCGTTTTGCGCAAAGCTGGCGGGAAGGCCAGCCAGCAGCGGCGCACAGGCGGCCGTTTTGAGCAAGTGGCGGCGGTTGGGGGAGACGATCATTGTGCTGCTGCCTGAATCAGCGTCGGCTTGGTATGCGCCACACCTGCCTGGCTGAGCACCCGCGCCGCGCGAAACGCCAGGTCTTCGCACCAGGGCGCCGCAATGATCTGCACGCCAATCGGCATGCCGTTTGTACCTGTTGGCCACATGGGTGCGGCCACCACAGGGCAGCCGGCAAATGAAATCGGCTGGGTCAGCAAACCCATGGCAGCCCGCGCCGGGTGTTTTGTGCCGTTGATGTCGAGCCACTCGGTACCAATGACAGTCGCGCTGACGGGGGTAGCCGCAGTCAGCAAAATGTCCCAGTCGTTGAACAGCGCATTGATCTTGTCGCGATACATGCGCCGTACCCTGTGCGCCTTGATGGTCCAGTCGGCAGGTTGCAGCGCACCGGCAATGAAACGGTCAACCGACAGCGGCTCAAATTCGTCAGTGCGCGTGCGCAAGTCGTCTAAATGCAGGCTGCCGCCTTCGCTGGCTGTGATGATGAACGCTGCTGCACGCGCCAGTGCAGCGTCGGGCCAGATAACTTCCCGCGTCGCGCCTAAAGTTTTGGCAGCCAATGCGACGACTTCGCGCGCTGCCGGGCTGGCTTGGTCCGAGAAGTAGCCGCCCAGAACGCCTATTCGTAAACCTTCTATACCGCTGTAGGTGTGCGGCATCACCGGTTGAACTTCCAGCGCATGGCAACCCGCATCCAGCGGGTCAGTGCTTTGCATCGCGTCATATGCCAACGCCAGACCGCTCAAGCTGTTGGCCATCGGGCCCAGATGGTCAATGCTGTACACAAACGGGTAAGTACCGCGCCGAGACAACCTGCCGAATGTCGGCTTCAAACCCCACACCCCGCACAGCGATGCAGGCACACGAATCGAGCCATTGGTGTCTGACCCCAGCGTGATGGGCACTTGGCCTGCCGCAACCGCCGCGCCTGAGCCGCCCGATGAGCCGCCAGAGATGCGGCTTAAATCGTGCGGATTGTGGCAAGGGCCGTAGTGCGTGTTTTCAGTGGTAAAACCGTAGGCATATTCGTCCATGTTCAGCGCACCGATCAGCACCGCGCCAGCGGCTTTCATCTGGTGCACAAGAAATGCATCCGCTGGCGCTGCAGCGTGGCTGCGATTGACATTTGAGCCTGCCAGTGTGACCAGGCCCTGAATGTCGAAGAGGTTTTTTACCGCATACGGCACACCCGCCAGCGGGCCAAGTTTGTGTCCTTTTGCGCGGCTTGCGTCAACAGCATCGGCCTCGGCAAAAGCACGCTGCCATGTTTTTTCAGTGAAGGCGTTCACCCGTGCGTCTGTTGCTTCAACTTGGGTCACACAGTTTTGCACCAGCTCGTGTGCGCTGACCTGGCCTGCAGCCACTTGAGCGGCCATGGTCAGCGCGTCAATTGCTGCGTTATTCATAGCTGCCCACGCCCGTATTCATTGGTCTTAAAGGCTAAAGGGCAGTATATTTCGGCCAATTCATCAGCGGTTGTCAAATCTGCCCCGTCCAGCTGCGCCGCCATCGCCCGCGTCCGCTGCAAATGCCCAGCAACCCTTTCGGCACGGGCACCATCCATGGGAATGCCCAGCAGCTCGGCGGTGTTGATAACGTAATTCAGGATCGATTCGTGGCTCATGGATACGGCTCAGTCGGTGGGTTTTCTAGCGCCTGACTTCACGCTGAAAAATCTCCAGGCTGCGTTTTTTAGCGGCAATAAAGCTGGGCTCTGACAATGTCTGGGTTGTGCGGGGTCTGCTGTCTGCATATTGCAATATCTCCGCCACGGTGGTCGGCCGCTTGGTGAGTAGCAGCACCTGGTCGGCCAGGTATACAGCTTCTTCCAGATCATGCGACACCAGCAGCATCGTGGTGCCGGTCTGCATGAAGACCTCTTGCAGCTTTTCACGGATGAACAGCGTCATTTCAAAGTCAAGCGCCGAGAACGGCTCGTCCAGAAACAGCACCTCGGGCTTGGGTGCCAGCGCCCGCATGATGGACGCCGTTTGCTGCTGCCCGCCCGACAGTTCGTAGGGGTAGCGGTTCAAGTCAAACTTCACATCAAACGAGGCCACCAGCTCGGCCATGCGGCGGTCAACTTCGGCCTTGGATTTGCCTTTCAGCTTGAGCGGGTAGGCGATGTTGTCGATGGTGCGCATCCATGGGAACAAGGCCTCGCGGTAGTTTTGAAACACATAGCCAATCTTGGTGTCTTTGAGCCACTTGCCGTCAAACAAGATCTCGCCTGAATCGATCGGCACCAGCCCGGCAATCATATTGATC
>JANYED010000261.1 GCA_025363315.1 Polaromonas sp. | reverse complement strand
ACACGAGGAAACTCAGTGGCATTCGGTGACTTTGGCTTGAAGTGTACCGATCGTGGTCGCTTAACCGCTCGTCAAATCGAAGCCGCACGTCGTGCGATTTCCCGTCACGTCAAACGTGGCGGCCGTATCTGGATCCGTGTCTTCCCGGACAAGCCGATTTCCCAAAAGCCTGCAGAGGTTCGCATGGGTAACGGTAAAGGTAACCCAGAGTATTACGTGGCTGAAATTCAACCCGGCAAGATCGTGTTTGAAATCGTTGGCGTGCCTGAAGCACTGGCTCGCGAAGCTTTCACGCTGGCCGCTGCTAAGTTGCCATTGCGCACCACGTTTGTGGCTCGCATGATTGGCCAGTAATCAGGAGATGATGCAAATGAAAACTACTGAACTGCGCCAAAAAGACGTTGCCGGTCTGCAAACCGAAGTCAAAGCGCTGCAAAAAGCCCACTTTGGCCTGCGTATGCAAAAAGCCACGCAACAACTCAACAACACCGCTACGCTGCGCTCTGCGCGCCGTGATATTGCTCGCGCCAAGACTATTCTTGTCGAGAAGCAAAGCGCTGATACATCCGCCAAATAAGGAGCGATAAATGACGGAAGCTAAAAAATCCCTCAAGCGCACCTTGATCGGCAAGGTCGTGAGCGACAAGCGCGCCAAGACCGTCACGGTGCTGGTTGAGCGCCGCGTCAAGCACGAGCTGTACGGCAAAATCGTATCTATGTCGAGCAAGTACCACGCCCATGACGAAAAAGGCGAGTACAAAGCAGGCGACGTGATCGAAATCACCGAGAGCCGCCCTATTTCGAAAACCAAGAATTGGGTTGTGACCCGCTTGGTCGAGAAGGCTGCTGCTGTTTAAGTTCTGAACTCCAGGGCTTGTACTGCAAGGTCAATTCAAAACGGCTCACCATGTGAGCCGTTTTTGTTTCTAATGAATTTTTATCCCCTTAACCGGAGTATTTTATGATCAAAGTAGGCGACACCCTTCCCGCAGCAACGCTGATGGAGTTCTCCGAAGTTGAAGGCAACGGCTGCAGCATTGGCCCCAATGCGGTTGACGTGACCAAAGCCACTGCCGGTAAAACCATCGCCCTGTTTGCCTTGCCAGGCGCTTTTACGCCAACTTGCTCAGCCAAGCATGTGCCTGGCTATGCTGAACATGCTGCGGACTTCAAAGCTGCGGGTGTCGCTGAGATCTGGTGCGTCAGCGTGAACGACGCATTCGTCATGGGTGCCTGGGCACGCGAGCAAAAAACCGACGGCAAGGTGCGCATGCTGGCCGACGGCAGTGCAGCTTTTGCACAAGCTACCGGCTTGACACTGGACTTGACCGCACGCGGCATGGGCCTGCGCAGTAACCGTTACTCCATGCTCGTCAAAGACGGCAAAGTCATCAGCCTGAATGTTGAAGGCCCCGGCAAGTTTGAAGTGAGCGATGCCGCAACGCTGCTGGCACAAGCAAAAGCGTAAACGTCAGCCAGTCGCTATACATACAGGAGCTGCTCGCGCCCGTATCTATTGGGCTGCAGCCCGTTTTAAAGATCAACTTTGAGGTAGTGAGCGCCTGCTATCGGGTTGTGGTAGTAAGGCGGCACCTCTTCAAAGTTCAGGTCTTCGTACAGCGCTCTTGCCGACTCCATCTCGGTAAGCGTGTCCAGCAGCACATGGCGGTAGCCTGCCACGCGTGCCGCATTCAGCACCGCCTCGGCCAGCTGCCGGCCCAGACCGAGCCGCCGATGACTTGGCCTGACATAAAGCCGCTTCATCTCGCAAGCGTTCGGATAGTCGCTCGACACCAGCAGGCGCATCGCGCAACAACCGGCCAGTTCGCCGTTGACCCTGGCCAGCAGCAACGCACCTCCGGGCTCTGCGTAGTCGCCGGGCAATGTCTCCAATTCAACCTCAAAGTTTTGAAACCCCAAATCAACACCAAGCTGGTCCGCGTATTCCTGAAAAATTTGCCGCGCCGCTTCAAAATCGGCCGGGGTGGCTGGCGTGATGAGTTTAATCTGGGGTGGGTGCATGTAAAAACGCGTCAAGACGATCAGAGGAATCTGACGGGGCGACAGCTACAGACGCTTTGACGGCGCTGGTCAAACGCAGGCATCAGGTGGCCAATCGGTTGAGCCAAACCACAACGCCCACACACAGCCCAAAGATCACCACCGCACCCAGGCGCGACGCCGCATCGTCACGCGACGCTGGTGCCGCCACGGCAAGTTGCTTGTCGCCGTGCAGCATCGGCTTGATCAGGTTTTGTTGGCGCCTAAGGTGAAAAACAATCGCCGCGATGTGCAGCACAACCAGCGCCAAAATAATCCACTTGCCAATGTTGGTGTGATAGTTGGTTGCCAGCTTGACGCTGGCGTCAGAGACGAATCGCGTCAACGGCCCGGCCGCTGCAATTTCGTCATCGCTGACCAGCCCGCTGCCCACCTGCGCCAGCAACACCGCCAGCAGCGCAAACACCGAGCCCGCACCAAGGGGTGTGTGGCCCACAGAATCCTGCGGCTTGCCCCGGCCCCGAATGTAATTGACCAGCCTGCGCGGCGAGTAAATGAAAGACCCAAATCTGGACCAGCGCCCGCCCACCAGCCCCCACACCAGCCTGAACAACAGCAGCGCCAGCACACCCAACCCAATGCGAAAGTGCCACACCATTGCATTGCCGCCAACCTGGCCCGTGATGACCAGCCCCACAATGCCAAGCGCCAAAGCCCAGTGAAAGACCCGCGTCGGCAAGTCCCAAACCCGAACGGTGTGAAGTGGGGCCACGTGGGCAGAACGGGCCGAAGGGGTGGAAAGGGGTGTGGCGTTCATGGCGCTCATGGTGTTCCTAAATATGCATTGCCAACAGCAGGCCGAACCTTGATTGTTTCACGTTCCCCGCGCATACGCGCCGAACGCGCGCCACATGAGCTTGCCTGCCGACAGCCTCCAAAGGCCTCAGCGTTTTCCCTTGATGCGTCTGCAACATGGCCTCACACTGGAACTAATCTAACTTGACTAAACTCAACCGAGCTGGTTCCGGCAAAATGTCGTTGATAAAATTTCGTACCTTACGTCAAACCAGCCTTTTGCGATCGCCCCCATTTTAAAAAACCCTCGAGGAATCCGTATGAAAATTCTTGCCTGCATCGCCGCCACAGCGGCCCTGGTGGCTTTTGCCGCACCGGCATCGGCCCAATTTGCCAAGCCCGA
>JANYED010000194.1 GCA_025363315.1 Polaromonas sp. | reverse complement strand
TTAACAATCGCCCCCGCAAGACTCTGAACGCTTACTCGCCTCTGGAGGTTTACCGCAATTTGCTGCTGAACCACCATAGCGCCCCGGCTATCATCCAATGACCTGTGTGTTGCACTTAGAGTTGAATCCAAGCAATAGATACGGGCGCGAGCAGCTCCTGAAATAGGAGCAATCACTCTACGCTATACAGCTCACTGCTTTGCTCCCAAAGCCAGCGCGGCAGCTTTAGACGCCGCCAGCGTCTGCAGATCAGGCGCTGTGTGCGTTGGCCAGCCCGCCAGGTGCTGGGCACTGATCTGGGCCAGGGCGGCTATCCAAGTCGGGCTGTTGTTCAGGCAGGGGATATAGCTGAACTTGTCGCCACCCGCATGCAAAAAGGCTTCGCGTGCCTCCATGTTGATTTCTTCCAGCGTTTCCAGGCAGTCGCCGGTGAAGCCGGGGCAGACGACGTCGACGCTTTTGACGCCTTCTGCGGCCAGCTTGATTAGCGTCGGCTCAGTGTACGGCTCCAGCCACTTGGCTTTGCCAAATCGGGACTGAAAGGTGACTTGCAAGCGGTCTTTGGCGAGGCCCAATTTTTCAGCGACCAAGCGGGCGGTTTTGTAGCATTCGCAATGGTAGGGGTCGCCGAGCTGCAGGGTGCGTTCGGGCACGCCATGAAAGCTCATGACCAGCTTGTCGGCCTGGCCGTTGGCTGCCCAGTGGGCTTGAATTGACGCGGCCAGCGCGGCGATGTAGCCAGGGTCGTCGTGGTAATGGTTCACAAACCTGAACTCAGGCAGTCTGCGCGCCTTGGCCGCCCAGGTGTAAACGGCGTCAAACACGCTGGCGGTGGTGGTGGCACTGTACTGAGGGTAGGCTGGCATGATCAACACCCGGGTCACGCCTTGTTCCTTCAGCAGCGCCAGTTCAGACGCAATCGAAGGGTTGCCGTAGCGCATGGCGTAGCGCACTTGTACATGATGGCCGATGGCTGAAAGCTCGCTTCCCAGCAACGCGGCCTGCTTTTGTGTCCATACTTTCAACGGTGAGCCTTCGGGCATCCAGATGCTGGCGTACTTTGCGGCTGATTTTTTGGGCCGAATGCGCAAAATAATGCCGTGCAAAATGGCCAGCCAGAGCAGGCGCGGGATCTCGACGACGCGCTGGTCGCTTAAAAACTCGGCTAGATAGCGGCGCAGGGCGGGGGCCGTTGCTTCGTCGGGGGTGCCGAGGTTGCAATACAACACCGCTGTGGTGGAATGTGTGTGCGCCGCATCGCCATGTCGAAAAGGAGGTTCGTTGGTAAATGGCATGGGTTATTCTCGCGCACCTGCACTTTGTTTACCCATGCTCAACTTAAAAATAATCAAAGCCATCACGCTGGATCTGGACGACACCTTGTGGCCTGTCTGGCCAGCCATTGAACGGGCCGAGAAAGCGCTCGAAAACTGGCTCAGCCAGCACGCACCGATGACGGCCGCCCTGTTTGCCAATGCCTCGGTGCGCGATGAGATTCGCACCCACGTTGTGCGTACCCGTCCCGAGCTCAAACACAATCTGAGTGCCGTGCGGCGTGAGGCGATTCGGGTCGCGCTGTACAGATCCAAAGAAGATCCGCTGCTTGCCGACAAGGGGTTCGACGTTTTTTTTGCTGAACGAAACCGCGTGACGTTGTTTGACGATGCGATGCTGGCGCTCGAATTTCTGTCGGCCCGCTTCCCGGTGGTGGCGCTGTCTAACGGCAACGCCGACATCCATGCCATTGGCATCGCGCCTTACTTCAAGGCCAGCATCAGCGCGCAAGACTTTGGCGTCGGCAAGCCTGACGCGCGGATTTTTCATGCAGCGGCAGGTGCTGTGGACGCCAGCCCTGCGCAGGTGCTGCATATTGGAGACGACCCGGGGCTGGACGTGCTGGGCGCGCTCAATGCGGGTATGCAGACCGTTTGGTTGAACCGACCGGCAGGTGTGTGGAAGCACGACGAAAAGCCGCATCTGACCGTGGCCAGCCTTACGCAGCTGTGCGACTACATGGCCGCAGAAAGTGGCACGCCCGCTTGAATAGAGCTGAAACGTGGCAATCCGTTGGTTTCGCTGTCTCCGCCTAATCCATGATAGTAAATATGCCAAAAGCCTAGTGGATTCGGGCGCGAACAGATATGAAGTTAATAGCGTTCAAGTTCACAAGTGCCGGCGTCATACCCGGTTGGTACAGTGCCGACCCGATTCCAAAACCATCAGCGCCCGCTGCTGCGTAAGCCGCCATATTGTTCAGGGTGATGCCGCCAACTGGAAGCACTACAGCCGCCGGCGGCAGCACCGCTCGCAGCGCTTTCACCACCGCAGGTGTCGCCATTTCAGCCGGGAAGATTTTTAAGCCCGACGCACCCGCGTCAAGCGCTGCAAACGCCTCGCTAGCCGTCATCACGCCAGGCAGGCACACCAGGCCAAGGCGGGTAGCCTCAGCCACCACGTTGGGGTTGAAGTTGGGCGAAACAATCAGCTGCCCACCGGCAGCGTGGACGTTGCGAACATCGTTTGGCGTGAGCACGGTTCCTGCGCCAATCAGCGTTTGGGGAAAAGCATCCACCATCGCGGCGATGCTGTCCAGCGGTTGGGGCGAGTTCAGCGGCACTTCGATCAGCTTCCAGCCAGTGCTCACCAGCGCCTGGCCAATGGGCACGGCTTCAACCGGACTCAAGCCTCGCAAAATGGCAATCAGTGGCAGCGCGCGCATCGCTTCCACAAATTTTTGATGCAAGTTGGTCATCGCGTATTCAGCGTGTTCGCGATGTTGCGCAGACCCAGCCAAGTGGCCTTGCGGCCCACACACCTGGTGGTTGCGCCAAATTGGTTTAAGGCTTGAGTGTATTTTTGAGTCAAACTTTCAGCGCCCACAACGATCACGTTGTCGCCGGGTTTGAGTTGCTGGCATTTGAGTTCTTCGCCAATAACCAAGCCCGACAGATAGCTGGGCAAGGCGTCGCTGGTCATGCGCTTGAAAAGCGACAGCGTGCGCGCACCGAAAGCGGTGTGCAGCAGGCCATCGCCCTGCAAGGCGTGGGCTACGCCTTGTTCAAAAGCCGCATCGCTGTGTGCTGTCCCGGTTGATGGCAGCGTGCGCGCCAGAATGGAATGCTGGCTCAGCAAGGCGTAAAACTCGCCTGTCATCCAGGTTGAAAAGTTGGTGATACGGTGGTTGGATGCCATGACCCATTTGCTGTGCGTACCTGGCAGTACCAGGCGCGCATCGGTCAAACTCAACAGTTGCAGCGCGCCAAACACCTGCGTTTCTTCGCCGCGCATCACATCTGGCGTGCTGCCTTTGTCAATGCTCAAACCCGGTACGATGGCGATGCGCTCAGGTTCAATCCAGGCAAGCTGCACCGCAATATCGGCAAACCCAGCCGGGCAGGGGCAGTAGGGCGCTTCAAGCCAGCCCTGCTGGCTACCTGCCATACCGGCTATCAGACACAGCGTACCGGCTTGCATCCAGTCACCAAAGCAGCTTTCAAACACAGCTGGGAAACTGCCTTTGTCGACCGTCAGAATCCCGCGCGCAAACGAGCGTTCTTCAAGCACGCGACCATCTTCAGCAATCAAAGCGCCGCGCAATGACGATGTGCCCCAGTCAAGAGCGACCAGCTGCATCAATGGTTGTCTCGTGGCACGGCCGACCCACGCTTGCCCACCAAAAAGTCCATGTCCACGCCTTCATCAGCCTGCAACACGTGGTCAATGTAGAGCTTGTAGTAGCCAGACGCCATGGCAGGCTTGGGGGCTATCCACAGTGCGCGGCGTTTTGCCAATTCCTCATCTGTCACATGCAAATGCAGCAGGCGCTTGGGCACATTCAGCTCAATCATGTCTCCGTTTTGCACCAGCGCAAGCGGCCCGCCCGCAGCGGCCTCAGGTGCGGTGTGCAGCACCACTGTGCCGTAGGCAGTGCCGCTCATGCGCGCATCGCTGATGCGCACCATGTCGGTGATGCCTTTTTTCAGCACCTTGGGCGGCAGCGGCATATTGCCCACCTCGGCCATGCCGGGGTAGCCCTTGGGGCCACAGTTTTTCAGCACCATCACGCAGTTCTCGTCAATATCCAGACCGTCGTCGTCAATGCGGGCATGAAAGTCTTCAATGTTTTCAAACACCACGGCACGGCCGGTGTGCACCATCAGCGCTGGCGTGGCAGCACTCGGCTTGATGACCGCGCCACGTGGAGACAAATTGCCGCGCAGCACGGCAATACCTGCTTTGTCTTTGAACGGCTCGGCCAGCGGGTTGATGACCTCGGTGTTGTAGTTCTGTGCATCGGCAATGTTTTGCCCAATCGTCTGCCCATTGGCAGTGATAGCGTCCAAGTGCAGGTGCTGCGCGATTTCTTTCATCACCACTGGCAAACCGCCTGCGTAGCAAAAATCCTCCATCAAAAATTTGCCCGAAGGTTGCAGGTTGACCAGGCAAGGCAGCTCACTGGCCAGGCGGTCAAAGTCGTCCAATTCCAGCTTGATGCCAATGCGCCCCGCCATCGCAATCAAATGGATCACTGCATTCGTCGAGCCGCCAATCGCCGCCAGAGTTTTGATGGCGTTTTCAAACGCTTCCCGCGTCAGGATTTTTGACAGCGTCAGGTCTTCGTGCACCATGGCTACTGCCCGCCGCCCGGCCATGCGCGCCAGCACATTGCGGCGGCCATCAACCGCCGGGTAGGCCGCGTTACCAGGCAGGCCAATGCCCAGCGCCTCGACCATACTGGCCATGGTGCTGGCCGTGCCCATCGTCATGCAGTGGCCGTGGCTGCGGTGCATGCAACTTTCAGCTTCAAAAAAATCAGCTAATTTCAGCGTACCTGCGCGCACCTGCTCGCTCATGCTCCACACGCCTGTGCCGCTGCCCAGTTCTTGCCCGCGCCACTTGCCGCTCAGCATCGGCCCACCGCTCACGCCGACGGTGGGCAGGTCCACGCTGGCCGCACCCATGACGAGTGAAGGCGTGGTTTTGTCGCACCCCATCAGCAGCACCACACCGTCAATCGGGTTGCCGCGAATGCTCTCTTCAACGTCCATGCTGGCCAGGTTGCGGTACAGCATGGCGGTCGGGCGCAGCAATGTTTCACCCAGCGACATGACCGGAAATTCAAGCGGAAAACCGCCCGCCTCATACACGCCAATCTTCACCTGCTCGGCAATCGTTCGGAAGTGGCTGTTGCAGGGCGTCAGTTCGCTAAAAGTGTTGCAAATGCCAATCACAGGTCGGCCATCAAACTGGTCGTGCGGCACGCCCTTGCCCTTGACCCAACTGCGGTAGGCAAAACCGTCACGATCTTGCCTGCCAAACCACTGTTGGCTACGTAGGTCTTCAGGCTTCTTTTTGGGTGACTTCGGTAAGGTCATAGGGAAAATCCTTAATTGATAAACATATTATCGTCATACCATTGCGCCGCGAATCCTAGTAATAACAATGATTAAAAACGTCCACGGCAATACAGTTGATCACATTGGCGAAGCCATTGTGGCGGGGCGCTATGGCGTGGGTGCGTCGATCCCGCCCGAGCCTGTGCTGTGCATTGAACTGGGTGTCAGCCGTACCGTGGTGCGCGAAGCCGTCAAGTCGCTGATCGCCAAGGGGCTGATGACCACTGGCCCCAAAGTAGGGACGCGTGTGCTGTCAGAAGAACACTGGAACTGGTTTGACCCGGACGTCATCATCTGGCAGTCAAAAGCCGGTTTGACACCTGAATTTTTACGTGACCTGCAAGACCTGCGCCGCGTGGTGGAGCCCGCAGCCATGCGCCTGACTGCAGAGCGTGCTAACGCCAAAGACATTGCCGAGGTTGAAGATGCTTACGCAGGCATGAAACGCGCCGTAGAAGGCGGCGGCGACTATGTCACGTTTGATTTGCGCTTTCACCAGGGGTTGCTGCGTGCCTGCGGCAACCGCATGCTGGTGCAAATGAGCAAGGCGCTGGGCGCGCTGCTGCGTACCAGTTTTGAAATTTCAACTCGCCGCAAAGATGGCCCGCGCAATTCATTGCCGCTGCACCGCGAGGTATTGGACG
>JANYED010000173.1 GCA_025363315.1 Polaromonas sp. | reverse complement strand
GACCCCGACTTTTGCCAAGGCCACTATGCTGAGCACGGCGTGCTGCCCAAGCGCGGCTTGAGAATTGCGCGAATGATTGGTCATATTACTTATCTCAGCGATGACGTGATGAACGAGAAGTTTGGACGAAAACAGGCCCCCACGCTTGTCGCTTCGCGAGCCTTCGGCAATACGCTGGCCCTTGCACCAGTCGATGAAGCGCCGCGCCTGCGGTCTGGCGAAGCCAATCCCGCGGCCCCTGCTGGTAAAGACGGAGTCCGAGGTGCTCCCGCTTCGCCGTTCAAATACTCTACGCAAGAAGTTGAATTTCAAATCGAAAGTTACTTGCGCTACCAAGGCGATAAGTTCAGCGAGTACTTTGATGCGAACACGTATTTGCTGATCACCCGAGCGCTTGATTACTTTGACCCTGCGTCAAACTTCGGCGGTGACTTGAGCGCCGCGCTTGCCACAGCCACTGCTAAATTTTTGCTGGTCAGCTTCACCACCGACTGGCGCTTTGCGCCCGGCCGCAGCCGTGAGATCGTCAAGGCACTGCTAGACAACCAGATTGACGTGAGCTACGCCGAGATTGATGCGCCGCATGGTCATGATGCTTTCTTGCTCGAAGACCCCCGCTATATGGGCGTGGTGCGCTCTTATTTTAAGAGCAGGGTGGCCGCATGAAAATCCCGCCGTCGCCAGACCTGCTGTCCATCGCCCGTCTCGTCCCGCACGGCTCGCGCGTGCTGGACCTGGGCTGCGGTACGGGCGAGTTGTTGGCGTACCTGATCAAGGAGCGTGGTTGCTCCGGCTACGGCGTCGAAATCAACGACGCCAATGTGCAGGCCTGCGTGGCACGCGGCGTGAATGTGATTCAGCTCAACCTCGACGAAGGCCTGGCCGTGTTTGGCGACGCCACGTTTGATGTGGTGCTGCAAGTCGACACGCTGCAGCACCTGCGAAATACCGAAATCATGCTGCGGGAGACGGCCCGCGTTGGCCGAATCGGCATCGTCGCCTTTCCTAACTTCGGCCACTGGCCGAATCGCCTGGCCGTGCTGCGCGGCCGCATGCCTGTGACCAAGGTGCTGCCTTACCAGTGGTACGACACACCCAACATTCGCGTCGGCACGTTGCAGGATTTTGAGGCACTGGCCCTTAAAAACCAGCTTGAAGTGCTCGACCAGTTTGGCTTGCAGGACGGCCGTGAGGTGCGGTTCTGGCCAAACGCGCTGGCGAGCCGGGCAGTGTTCAAGTTTCAGCGCTCCTGATCGCGGCGAGCTAGCCAGAATGCAGAGCCCCACAACAGTTTCTTTCAGCCAGGCGTTTCGTTTTTGGCTGCAGCTCGGCTTTATCAGTTTTGGCGGGCCGGCTGGGCAAATTGCCATCATGCACCGTGAGCTGGTTGACAAACGCCGCTGGATTTCTGAAAAACGCTTTTTGCATGCGTTGAACTTTTGCATGGTGTTGCCCGGCCCCGAGGCGCAGCAGCTGGCGACTTACCTCGGCTGGTTGATGCACCGCACTTGGGGCGGCGTTGTAGCGGGGGGCTTGTTCGTGCTGCCCTCGTTTGTTCTTTTGATCTTGCTGAGCTGGATTTACATGGCTTTTGGGCAGCAGCCCATCGTCGCCGGGATTTTTTACGGTATCAAGCCTGCGGTGGCCGCAATTGTGCTGCATGCACTGCACCGCATTGCCAGTAAATCATTGGGTAATCCCGTTGTGTCGCCCGTTCCGTGGATGTTAGCAGCTATGAGTTTTGTAGCTGTCTGCGCTCTTAAAATACCGTTTCCGTTGGTGGTGTTGACTGCGATGCTGATTGGCGTAGTGCTCTCCCGTATCTCCCCGAATGCGCTGAGTAAAGGCGGTGGTCATGCCGAAAAGGGCAATGGCGCGCATCTTGCCGCGCTCATTGATGACGACACGCCAACACCGCATCATGCAAAGTTCAAGTTGTCTCGCTTGGCTTGGGTGCTGCTATCAGGCGCAGTGCTGTGGCTGTTGCCGATGGCGCTGCTGTTTGGTAACTATGGCTGGCAGGGCACGCTCACGCAAATCGGCTGGTTTTTTACCAAGGCGGCATTGCTGACCTTCGGCGGTGCCTATGCGGTGCTGCCTTACGTCAACCAAGCTGCGGTGGAGCATTACCAGTGGCTCACCACGGCCCAAATGATGGACGGCTTGGCATTGGGCGAAACCACACCCGGCCCGCTGATCATCATTGTGGCGTTTGTTGGTTTTGTGGCCAGTTGGGGCAAAGCGGTTTTTGGCCCCGAGGCGCTGTTGTTAGGCGCGGCCCTGGGCGCCTGTGTGGCGACATGGTTCACGTTTTTGCCGTCGTTTGTTTTTATCCTGGCGGGCGGACCCTACATTGAGTCCACGCGCGGCAACCTTAAACTCACCGCGCCGCTGGCGGCTGTGACGGCTGCCGTGGTGGGGGTGATTGCCAACCTTGCTTTGTTTTTTATAGCGGCTGTCGCTCGGCCATCGGGCGCCGGCGGGTCGATTGATTGGGTGGCTCTGGCAATCGTTGTGGCGGCGGCGCTGGCCCTGTGGCGCTTGAAGTGGGGCGTGATTCGGGTGATTGCGGTTGCTGCTGGCGCGGGTCTGGTGCTGCGCCTGCCGGGCTGGGCTTGAGGGCATTTGGTGTCAAGCCGTGTCAGGCGTGGCGTGTTGTTTGCGAATGCAAAAGCTTAGCGAATGCCTGGCTGTAGCCCAGCCCATAAAATAGCCTGATGCACCCCCGCCTGGCCGTACTTCCCCAATACCTTTTTCCCAAACAGGCGCTGACGGCGTTCGCCGGCTGGGTTGCTGGCCACCAGCGCGGCTGGGTCACAACCGAGATCGTTCGCCGCTTTGTGCGCAAGTACAACGTCAACATGGCTGAAGCGCTGGACTCAAACATCGCCAGCTACGCCAGCTTCAATGATTTTTTTACCCGCGCCTTAAAACCTAGCGCACGGCCGTTGGCAACAGCCGACCTGATTTGCCCGGTCGATGGGGCGATCAGCCAGTTTGGCCCGATTTCAGGCGACCAGATTTTTCAGGCCAAAGGCCATCGTTATTCGACTACTGCGCTGGTAGGGGGCGACGCGGCGCTGGCAGCGCAATTCAAGGATGGCAGCTTTGCCACGCTGTACCTTAGCCCGAAGGACTACCACCGCATTCACATGCCGGCAGATGGCCGCCTGGTGCAAATGATTTACGTGCCGGGCGATTTGTTCTCGGTCAACCCGACCACGGCGCGCGGTGTGCCGGGGCTGTTTGCGCGCAACGAACGCGTGGTGTGCGTTTTCGAATCTGCGCGCGGGCCTGTTTGTCAAAATTTTGTCATGGTGCTGGTGGGTGCAACGATTGTTGGCAGCATGGCCACCGTGTGGCATGGCCTTGTCAATCCGCCGCGGCTGCCAGACGTCAAAACCTGGAGCTATGCTGACCAAAAGGTGCAATTGAAGCAAGGCGACGAGATGGGCCGATTTTTGTTAGGCTCGACTGTCGTGATGTTATTTCCAAAGTCGCCCGTGCAATTCAACCCAGATTGGCAGCCAACGCGAGCCATTCGCTTGGGTGAAGTCATGGCAAATTACCAGGATCCGATATGAACGCACCACTGCACAAAGAAATCCCCGCCGACATCTTGAACGCCGCTCAAGCGCTGAGTCGCGTCAGCGCCCAGTGGGACGGCGACATCGTCCAGCAAATCAGTGACTACATCGCCATACCGGCCAAGTCACCCGGCTTTGACGCCGACTGGAAGGCGCATGGCTATATCGACACCGTGATGCGCAACGCAGCGGCGTGGGTCGAGGCTCAAAAAGTTGAAGGCTTGACGCTTGAGGTGATCCGGCTGGACGGCCGCACACCGGTGCTGTTTTTTGAAATTCCTGCGTCGCGTGGCGAGCGCCGCGACGGGCCGCCCCTAGCAAGCTCAGCTCCCTTGGGGGGAAGCAACGGACACGAAGTGCCGGGCGTGGGGGCTACAGCATCAACACAGACAGTATTGATGTACGGCCACCTCGACAAGCAACCCGAATTCACAGGCTGGCGCAGTGATTTGGGGCCTTGGACGCCGAAATATCAGGACGGCAAGCTCTACGGGCGCGGCGGCGCTGACGACGGCTATGCGGTGTACGCCAGCATTGCGGCGGTGCAAGCCCTCAAAGCGCAAAACGTGCCGCACCCGCGCATCGTCGGCCTGATTGAAACCTGCGAAGAAAGCGGCTCTTACGACCTGCTGCCGTATGTCGATGCGCTGAGGAAACGCCTGGGCGATGTGGCCCTCGTTGTGTGCCTTGATTCAGGTGCAGGCAACTACGACCAGTTGTGGCTAACGACCAGCCTGCGCGGCATGGGCGGCGGCGTGCTGAAAGTTGAGGTGCTGGACGAAGGCGTGCATTCAGGTGACGCCAGCGGCGTGGTGCCGTCAAGCTTTCGCATCATGCGCCATGTGCTGGACCGGCTGGAAGACAGCGCCACCGGTCGCCTGCTGCCGCAAAGCTTTCACTGCGCGATTCCCGCTGATCGGCTGGCTCAGGCTAAAGCAACTGCTAGCGTGCTGGGCGATGAGCTGTACAAGCGCTTCCCGTGGGCGCATTACGACTGCGAAGGCTCAAGCAGCTTCACGCTGCCGATGACGACCGACCCGCTGGAGGCGCTGCTCAACCGCACTTGGCGGCCGACGTTGAGCGTGACGGGCGCACAAGGCTTTCCGGCGATGAAAGACGCGGGCAATGTGCTGCGACCCTACACCGCGTTCAAGTTGTCGCTGCGGTTTCCGCCGCTGGTGGATGCGAGCGTGGCCGTGCAGGAACTCAAAAAACTGCTGGAAGACAACGCCCCGTACAACGCCAAGGTCACCTTTGAAGGCGGTGGCGGTGCCACGGGCTGGAACGCACCTGCCACGACCGACTGGTTTGAAACTGCCTTGAACGACGCGTCGCAAAGCTTCTTCGGCGCGCCTTGCGGCACCATTGGGCAGGGCGGCACAATACCGCTGATGAACATGCTGAGCAAAGGATTTCCTTCTGCGCAGATGATGGTGTGCGGCGTGCTCGGCCCCAAGAGTAACGCCCACGGGCCAAATGAGTTTTTGCATGTGCCGTATGCCAAAAAGCTCACCGCTGCTGTCGCACACGTGATGACACGCGTCCCGGGTTAATTCGAAAGCACGCACTTGTTAGTGCGTGTTTTCACCCCGTTCACCGCCTGCGATGGCGAAAACCTCGCGTTGTACAGCTGGCAGCCTGAGGACTCGATTGACCCGCCTACCCGCCCAGACACCATGGTGCGCGGCGTGGTGCTCATCGTGCATGGCCTGG
>JANYED010000170.1 GCA_025363315.1 Polaromonas sp. | reverse complement strand
GAGCCTTCTGAAGGCATCATGCCGATCTTGGTCGATGAAATGTTTGAGCTGTTTGCCAGCATGCGGCAAAAGGGCATCACGATTTTGCTGGTGGAGCAAAACGTTGAAAGGGCACTGAAAATTTCAGACCGCGCCTACATCGTTGACCAGGGCCAGATTGTTCACCATGGCAATGCTGCCGAGCTGCTGGCCAATACCGAGATTCAGGAAAAGTACTGCGCGGTGTAAGCGCTGCGCAACTCGCCGAGTCTGGCAGCTTCAGGGGCGCGCGGTAGCGGCCCTTGCAGCCGGTGCCACAGTAATCAGCACATCATTGCCGCCAAAGCTGGTGCCCTGCATTTGAATGTTGGCCACCCGCTCGCCTTTGGTAAAGGTCAGCAAGCTGGTTTTTGAAAACGAGCTGGACGTCAGCGTCCAGCCCGACGCGGGCATGCCCTCTTTAAAGTAAGTAAACACCGCTTGCGGCTCACCCGACACGCTCAGGCTGATGCGCCCCAGCCAGGTGTTGGCGGTGCTCATAACCAGTGTGTCCTGCTGTTTGATGACAGCGCCCGGCGGCAAAGGCACATCGCCTGATAGCTGTTTGGCTGCGGCCTCAGTCACCGTGCTGTCGCCACCGATGGGGGTAGAGGCGCAGGCCACGGTGACAAAGGCGGCAAACAGCACGAGCAGGAGCTTGGTGGTGGTCATGGGTTTTTGGTGGTTAGGTATTTGATTTTTTCGGTTCAAGCCGGCCTTGCCGATTCTGCGAATTGTAGCTTTGGGTCAATGCAGGTAACAGTGTTTGCGCTTTCAGGTTTTGTCATTGATTCAAACTTCCAATGACAGATATGTCTAATCCCCACACCAAGGCCTTAGCTGCGCAAGGCTTGAACTACGAGGGAGTTAGATTGATTTTTGTGGTTTATTGGCAGACAAAATGTATTGTTTACCATGCATAATTTAGTAAAGTATTATTATCGATACATGAATGAGTCATTTCATCTCCAAAAACTGGGGCAAACCTTCAAAACCATGCGCACTAACCGCGGCCTGACACAAGAGGCCTTGGCGCGCCTGGCCGGCGTGACGCGTCTGAAGGTGATCGCGATGGAAGCCGGGCGCAGTTCAGTAGCGATGGAGAGCTACGCCAGGCTGGCCGGCGCACTAGGTGCAGAGCTGACCTTGTCACCCCGTACCAGGCCTACGCTGGATGAACTGAAAGACTTCCAATGAAGGCTGCCACGCAACTGCGCGTCAGCACGCCCCAGGGCGATGCGGGGGAGTTGACGCAGGAGCGCGGCCAGTTTTTGTTTGGCTACGGTCTGGCCAATGCCAGTGCGGCGGTCAGCTTGAGCATGCCGGTACGCAAGGCGCAATATGCGCATGCCGCCTTGCACCCCATTTTTCAAATGAATTTGCCCGAGGGGTTTTTGCTGGAAGAGCTGCAAAACCGCCTGGCCAAAATCGTCAACCTCGACCCCATGATGCTGTTAGCCCTATCCGGCGGGCAAGCACCCATAGGCCGCGTGGCAGTGCAGTCAGATTTTGTGAATCCTTTGGCGAGTACGAAGGGTAAAGGCGAGCGCCTGAGTGAAATACTCGCCTGGGACGGCACAGAAAGCTTGTTTGCCGAACTCGTAGATAAGTACATCTACCGCACCGGCATTTCAGGCGTTCAGCCCAAGGTCTTGGTACCCCAGAAGATGCCGCAGACATCTGGATTCAATTCGATGGAACCAGCGCTCTCCAAGGCCACAGTCCGTATATCAGACCTGATTGTTAAAAGTGGTCGCCAGGAATACCCAGGCCTGGCAGCAAACGAGTTTCTCTGCATGAGTATTGCCAAAGAATCAGGCTTGGCGGTGCCAGAATTTTATTTATCAAGCAACAAAGAACTGTTTGTCATGCAACGGTTTGACAGAACACCTGATGGCACCCCCATCGGGTTTGAAGACATGGCGGTGCTGGCCGGATTCTCATCGCGCGAGAAATACAAAACCAGTTACACCCATGTGGCCAAGCTTATTGAGGCGTTTGCCTCTGGCCCCCATGTCATATCGTCATTGCAGGCGCTTTTCGATATGGTGGCACTGTCCTGCGTGGTGGGCAACGGCGATGCGCATCTGAAAAACTTCGGCCTGCTCTACACCGACCCAAGCACCAACGACTGCCGCCTGGCACCAGCGTTCGACCTGGTCAACACCACAGCCTACATTCCTGAGGACGTGCTGGCCCTGGATTTATGCGGGCAGAAGTCATTCTTTGCCGCTCGCAAAGGCCTGCTGGACTTTGCCAAGATATGCCAAGTGGCCAACCCCAAAGACAGGGTGCAACGGCTGATATTGAATGCCGAGATGGTGATACGGCGAGAAGAAGAAGTGACAGCGTCCATCCCGCATGTGGTGGCTGCTATTGAGCACTGCGCCGATATGCTCAAAGAGGTGTTTTTTGATTAAGGGAATATAAAAAATGAGATTCAGCTTCAAAGTGCTTTGCGCCTTGATATTGGTGGTGATGGCGTTCTTTTTTGCTTTGAACGGATGGCGCGGCGTGCTTGTGAGTGTTGCCCTTCTGTGTATGGCAAGCGCTTTTTTTATTAGTGACAACAAGCGGCTGTACATTGCTGGCCTCATTGGCGGTCTATCGCTAGGAACATTTTGTTTTGGGGTCGGCCTTGACTATTTCCTGGGTAACGCTCGCCATGTTCCGGACGCTTGTAGCGGCCGGAGGAGGTGGCTCTGTCAAGCCATTGAGGAGGTTTTGCAATCTGGAGGGCCGAATTTTGTGGGCTTACTTTGGTTTTGCGCTGCGACCTGCTTGTTCTTGTTTTCGTTAAAGGCTTTTAGCTATGTCTGGAAGAGAAGATCAGTACTTTAATGACCAAACTTGCAGCGCAAAGAAAAAGCCCTCGATTGAGGGCTTCTGCTTGAATGAAAACCAACTGTCGCAAGTTGTTTTCTGAAAGTAACCACTATCGCGTTTGATCGCAGTAAATGGTGCCGGAGAGATGAATCGAACACCCGACCTTCTCATTACGAATGAGCTGCTCTACCGACTGAGCTACACCGGCTTGTGTATTTGTCCTGTACTTCGGATACTGCCTTAAATTATAGCCCGGCGTTGACTTTGTCATGGTAAGCCGTCACCCGCTCCACCTCATTCTTCGACCCCAGCACCACACTCACTCGCTCGTGCAGTTTGCCTGGTTGCAAGTCCATGATGCGCTGCTTGCCGTTGGTTGCCGCACCACCGGCCTGCTCGATCAGCCAGCTCATGGGGTTTGCTTCATACATCAGGCGCAACTTTCCGGCTTTTTCGGGTTCACGTTTGTCCCAGGGGTACATGAAGACGCCGCCGCGCGTCAGGATACGGTGGACGTCGGCCACCATCGAGGCTATCCAGCGCATATTGAAGTTTTTACCGCGGGGGCCGTCTTTGCCAGCCAAACATTCGTCAATGTAGCGTTTGACTGGTTCGTCCCAGTGGCGCATGTTGCTCATGTTGATGGCGAACTCTTGCGTGTCTGCGGGGATTTGAATGTTCTCGTCTGTCAGTACAAACGAGCCCTGCTCGCGGTCCAGCGTGAACATGGCCACGCCGTCGCCCACCGTTAGCACCAATGTGGTTTGCGGGCCGTAAACGCAGTACCCTGCGGCGACCTGCTTGTTGCCTGCCTGCAAGAAGTCTTTTTCATCAACTGCGCCGGTGCCTTCGGGCTTTTTCAGCACGCTGAAAATGGTACCGATGCTGACGTTGACGTCAATGTTGCTGCTGCCGTCAAGCGGGTCAAACAGCAGCAAATATTCACCCTGCGGGTAGCGGTTGGGCACCACGTGGATGCTGTCCATCTCTTCACTGGCCATGGCTGCCAGATGCCCGCCCCATTCGTTGGCTTCAATCAACACGTCGTTGGCGATGATGTCGAGCTTTTTTTGCACTTCGCCTTGTACGTTTTCACTGCCTGCGGTGCCCAATATGCTGGCTTCGCCACCGATGGCTCCTTTGTTGACGGCCTGGCTGATGCTTTTGCAGGCACGGGCCACCACCTCAAGCAGCAGACGTAGCTCGGGCGGAATATGGCCGTCTTGGCGCTGTTGCTCGACCAGGTAGCGGGTGAGGGAGATGTTTTTTGACATGATTAATTCCGTTGATGGGTCTCAAGCAGCCAGTGCACGTGTCACGACTTCATGCGTATCTTTGCTCAAATCATTTTTGGCTGCCACGCGCGCAATCGCTTCACGTGCTGCGCTGCGGTAGGGTTCTGCCAGCTTGCTCCAGCGGTCTAGCGCACGGGCCAGGCGGGCGGCGACTTGCGGGTTCATCGCGTCCAGCTCAATCACGCGCTCGCTCCAGAACACATAGCCTGCCGCGTCAAACCGGTGAAAAGCCGCCGGGTTTGCGCAGTAGGCACTGATAACGCTGCGCGCGCGGTTGGGATTCTTCACGCTGAAGTCGCTATGCTTCATGAGCTGCTTCACAATTGGCAGGATGTTGCCATTGCGGTCTGGGCTGGCCGCTTGCAGGCTGAACCATTTGTCAATCACCAGCGCTTCATCTTTGAACATGGCGTGGAATTGCACCAATGCCTGCGCCGCCAGCGCGTGGCCGCTGGTCACCAAAGCGCTCAGGGCGTTGAAGCGGTCGGTCATGTTGCCAGCGTCCTTGAAGCGCCGCAGCGTCTTTGCGGGCCATTCGTCACGGCCTGTTGGTACAGCTGCCATGCAGAGGTAAGTCAGCGCCATGCCTGTCAGCGCACGGCGGCCTGATGACGCGGCGTCTGGCGTGTAGTTACCTGTGTCCTGATTTGCGTCGTACACCGCCGCCCAGTCAACTTGCAGGCTGCTAGCCAGTTGCAGGCGCATGGCTTCGCGTACCGCATGAACTTGCTGCGGGTCCACTACCTCAAGCTGCTCGGACAAGTAGGTTTCAGAAGGCAGCGTGAGCACCAGCTCTTTGAAAGCGGCGTCCAGTGTGGGGTGATGCAAAACCTGCTTCATAGCAGCCATGTACGCCTCATTCAGCACATCATTTAAAGCTGTAGCCCCCTGAATTCGGGCGCGAGCAGCTCCTGAATGAATAGCGTGCAATGCAGACCTGACGGCCAGCCGCTGACCGGCTTCCCAGCGGTTGAAGGGGTCGCTATCGTGCTCCAACAGGTGCAGCAGTTGTGCATCGGTGTAGTCAAAGTCAAGTACCACTGGGGCGGTAAAGCCGCGCAGGATGGACGGTACCGGCTCTTCTTTGATACCCGTGAAGGTGAAAGCTTCTGTCGCCTGCGTTAACACCAGCGTGCGGCATGTGACGGCCGATTCATCGCCAGCCATTTGTAACGCTAGATCCTGGCCATCAGCGCCCAGCAATCCCAGTGCCACGGGGATCACGAATGGTGCTTTTGGCTCTTTGCTAGCCTGGCGCGCAGTGGGCGCACAGCTCTGGCTCAGCGTCAGCGTATAGCTGCTGGCCGCCGCGTCATACACGCCCTGCGCCGCCACACGCGGCGTACCTGCCTGGCTGTACCAGCGCTTGAACTGCGGCAGCAAGCGTGCCAAGTCAGACGTTGGATTAGCATCGGCGATGGCTTGCGCAAAGTCGTCGCACGTCACGGCGTGACCATCGTGCCGCTCAAAGTACAGCGTCATGCCTTTGGCGAAGCCTTCCCTTCCGACGAGGGTTTGCATCATGCGCACCACTTCAGCACCTTTTTCGTAAATCGTGACGGTGTAGAAGTTGCTGATCTCCACATAGCTGTCAGGCCGCACGGGGTGCGACATCGGGCCTGCGTCTTCGGGGAACTGGGCGGTGCGCAGCACGCGCACGTCTTCGATGCGTTTGACGGCGCGGGCAGACGGCTCTGCGCACAGGTCTTGACTAAACTCCTGGTCGCGGAAAACCGTCAACCCTTCTTTTAATGACAACTGAAACCAGTCGCGGCAGGTCACGCGGTTACCCGTCCAGTTGTGAAAATACTCGTGGCCGACCACGCTTTCAATGTTGCCAAAGTCAGCGTCCGTTGCGGTGGCCTGATTGGCCAGCACGTACTTCGTGTTGAAGATGTTCAGGCCCTTGTTTTCCATCGCGCCCATGTTGAAGTCGCTGGTCGCCACAATCATGAAGCGATCCAGATCAAGCGGCAGGCCAAAGCGGGCTTCGTCCCACGCGACAGAATGCATCAGCGACGTCATG
>JANYED010000268.1 GCA_025363315.1 Polaromonas sp. | reverse complement strand
ATCTCTTTAAGCTCACGGATTCGTGCGATATCAGCATTGGCTTTTGCAGCTGCATCCTTTTCTGCTTGGCTGGTGCAACCAACTATCAAATGCGACAAACCGACAAAAGACAAAACTAAAATTGCGCTGGATATTCTCTTTACATTCACGGTAAATACTCCTATGCCATTGCGCGTTGCAGCGCCTGTTTTGAAACTTTCTTTTGCTCTTTGAGCTGTTCCCAGAACGGTAGCATCCATATGCTGGGGTCGTCAGTGCCGAGCTGCTTTCTGATGGCTTCACACAAATCCACGCTTTCGGGGGTGCCTGTCAGAATTTCCAGCTCGTCGCCGAAACCAGAATTCAGGGTCAGGTCTTGTTTTAACGCATCCACCATTCGATTCGCCCCCAAAGCTTTAGAACAAAACGAACCGATTGCGCACGTCAATGCTGTGTAAATTGCTCTTTTTTTTCATGCTGCATGATTCTTCGTTTCAAGGCGTTGTTGTGCGTTTTCAGAAGTGACGATTCGGCTGACTGTGGCGTAATGTAGGCCAAAAGATTGGCCGACCTCTTTCAGACTGTAGCAGCCGGTTTGGAATGCTTGCGCTATTGCTTGGTTGCGCTCGGGCAGAGCGGTGTAATGCGACAGTGGCGCGGCGGTAGCTCTGCGCTGGAGGCGGGAAATTTCGGGTTGGGTCGCGCTGCCCTCGGGGGCTTGTTTGCCGACTTGGGCGGCAAATTGCGCATCGCCTAAGCAAATGGGATTTTGCAAGCCATCCCAAATGCTGGGCAGGCCGATACCGGTGCGAACATGGTCAACGTACGCAGCGCGGGCTTGTGAAATGGATGAGCCAAATTGTTGAATGAGCCAAGCGGTGTTGAGCCAAGGCTGAGCTTTGCTGCCGGGGTCTTGGCCAAGCATGGCGCGGTAGCTGCTCCACGGCCAATCTTGCGGCATAGCGCAGATGCCCGCTCGCACGGGGTTGAGTACGACGTATCGGGCCAGCTCTAACAAATAGGCTTCGCGCTGCACGATGATGGCTTTGAAGCGGCCTTCGAAGACGTGGCCGACTCGGCCGTGCGCACGGTTGTGCCATTGGGTGTAGACACCGTTGAGATGGCGCATTCCCGCGCTTAAATTGCCTTCAATGGTCTCGATGACGATGTGATAGTGGTTGTCCATCAGGCAGTAGGCGTGGCATTGCCAGTTGAAGCGCTCGCAGACTTGGCCGAGAAGCGTGAGCCAATATCTACGATCTTCATCGCTGAGGTAAATGGCCTCGCGCCTATCGCCTCGGGAGGTCAGGTGATAAAGCGCACCGGGGATTTCTATGCGGAGGGGTCTAACCATACATGCAATAGTAAAGGATGCAATGCGTTAAAACAAGACCTGACCCCTTTTGTCAGACCTGACCCCTTTTGTCTCCTTGACCCCTTTTGACTCCTTTTGTCTCTCACGCAGTGCTGCGAAAGTCAAACGTCCCCGCAACTCACTATCAATAACGTAGCTGCTCGCGCACGTATCTATTGGCTTGGAGGCACTTTTGATACCTGAAAATGGCAATTTTTAGCTGTTTCCAGGCATCCACGCGGCAGTTTGAACCCGTCAAAGGTCAAAAAAGCCCTGTTCAGACTCAATTCCGGGTGCCTTTTAGGCCTCTAGTTCAATAAATACGCGCGCAAGCAGCTATGCAAACCATAGCATTTGAATCGCCACTCGCCTTAAGAATCCAGCGCTACCCGAATCTCCGCCAAAAAGTCGTGCGCCACGCCAGCCACCTTATCACGCGGTGCGTTTTCGATCAGCTGGATGATCTTGCTGCCTATCACCACCGCGTCGGCTACTTTGCCCACGGCTTTGGCTGTAGCCGCGTCGCGTATGCCAAAACCCACGCCGACTGGGATGCTGACGTACTGGCGGATCCTAGGCAGCATGGCTTCGACGGCTGCGGTGTCCAGGTTGCCAGCACCTGTCACGCCTTTGAGCGACACGTAGTACACGTAGCCGCTGGCCACGCGTGCGACCTGGGCCATGCGCTCGGATGTAGAGGTGGGGGCCAGCAAAAAGATCAGGTCCATGTTGTGGGCGCGCAGACTGGCGGCGAAGGCCTCGCATTCTTCGGGCGGGTAGTCGACGATCAGCATGCCGTCTACGCCTGCGTTTGATGCGTTTTTGATAAAGCTGCCTGCGCCGTGTTTGATCTCATAGCGCTCGACAGGGTTGGCGTAACCCATTAGCACGACGGGAGTGGTTTTGTCTTGCGTTCTGAAGGTGGCCACCATGTCGAGCACCTTGGCTAGGCCAATGCCGAGTGCCAAGGCTTTTTCGCCAGCTTTTTGAATTACCGGGCCATCGGCGCTGGGGTCTGAAAACGGGATGCCGAGTTCAATCACGTCGGCTCCAGCGCTGACCATGCCGTGCATCAGGTCGGGTGTGACGTCGGCATACGGGAAGCCCGCCATCACGTACGGGATCAGCGCGGTTTTGTTTTGCGCTTTGAGCTTTGAAAAGGTGGATTTAATCCTAGTCATTTGGCGAACTCAACAACGTGCTCGTTACCTTTGACCGACTGGCCCTTGCAGCTCGGGCGGCAAAAAAAGTCGCCATTGCTCAAGTCAGCCACGGTGCCTATGTCTTTGTCGCCCCGGCCAGACAGATTGACCAGAATCGACTCGTCAGCGCGCATGATTTTGGCCAGCTTCATGGCGTAGGCTACCGCGTGTGCTGATTCAAGCGCCGGGATAATGCCTTCGGTGCGGCATGTGTAGTGAAAAGCATCCAGCGCTTCTTTGTCGGTGATGCCAACGTATTCAGCCCGGCCAATGTCTTTTAAAAATGCGTGCTCTGGGCCGACGCCGGGGTAGTCCAGGCCAGCGCTGATGCTGTGCGTTTCTGTAACCTGGCCGTCTTCGTCTTGCAGCACGTAGGTGCGGTTGCCGTGCAGCACGCCGGGCAGGCCGCGCTGCAGCGATGCTGAATGTTTGCCGGTGTCCATGCCTTCGCCCGCAGCTTCAACGCCAATCAGGCGGGTATTTTCATAAGCGATGTACGGGTGAAAAATACCCATCGCATTGCTGCCGCCGCCGACGCAGGCCAGTACCGCATCCGGTTGTTTGCCATTAGTCATCGTGGGCATTTGGGTAATACATTCATTACCAATCACGCTTTGAAAATCCCGCACCATCATCGGGTACGGGTGAGGCCCGGCTACCGTGCCAATGATGTAGAAGGTGTTGTCCACATTGGCAACCCAGTCGCGCATCGCCTCATTCAACGCATCTTTGAGGGTTTTGCTGCCTGACTCCACCGGCACCACCGTGGCGCCCAGTAGCTTCATGCGGTACACGTTGGGGCTTTGGCGTTTAACGTCTTCGCTGCCCATGTACACCACGCATTCCAGACCGTAGCGGGCGCAAATGGTAGCCGTGGCCACGCCGTGCTGGCCTGCACCGGTTTCCGCTATCACGCGCGGTTTGCCCATGCGTTTGGCCAGCATGGCCTGGCCGATGGTGTTGTTGATTTTGTGCGCGCCGGTGTGGTTTAGGTCTTCGCGCTTCAGGTAAATCTGCGCACCGCCTTGCTCGCGGCTCATGCGGGCAGCGTGGTAAATCGGAGAAGGGCGGCCTACAAAATGCGCCAGCTCGTACTGGAATTCCTTGAGAAATTCAGGTTCGTGCTGGTATTTGGCGTAGGCTTCTTTCAGCTCGGTCAGCGCGTGGGTCAGCGTCTCTGATACAAAACTGCCGCCGTAAACGCCGAAGTGACCTGACACGTCAGGTTGTTGGTACTCGTACATTGCAATAGCTTTCTTTGCGGGCTGTGCCGCAAACTTCAATTTTTAAGTTTGTCGTCGGCAGCGCGAACGGCTGCGACAAATTGACTGATCAACTCGGGGCTTTTGATGCCTTTGGCGGTTTCAACGCCCGAGCTCACATCGACGGCCAGCGTTTTACCGCGTGGCCGGACTTGCAATATGCCATCGCCCACGTTTGCAGGTGTGAGTCCACCAGACAAAACGAGGTGAGCATTGACGCTTGGAGGAAGCAGTGACCAATTGAATGTTTTTCCGCCGCCGCCAAAACCTTCGACATGGGCGTCTAAAAGGAGGGCTTGAGCTTGTTTATAAACCTGACTATATTTTACGAGATCGAAATCCAGTGGAGCGTTTGGGGTCTCTGCCTGAATAGGGATGCGGGCTGCCTTCATAAAGGGTCGGGCGATTCTCAAGCATTCAGCAGGCGTTTCATCCCCATGAAACTGCACCAAAGCGCCTTGAATTCGGGCGCAAGCAGCTATTATTTCAGTAGCGGATGCGTTGACGAACAGCAGGACTGGCGTGACAAATGGGGGCAGGCGGGCGGCCAGCTCGGCTGCGCGCTGGGCGCTGACGTAACGTGCGCTGGGCTCGTACAGCACAAAGCCAATGGCATCGGCTCCCTCTGCAACAGCGGCGTCAACGTCTTGTTCGCGGGTCAGGCCGCAAATTTTGATTCGGGTTCGTGTCTGGTTCATGGCAACCAATCATAAGACGCTGTCCTGATCGGTAAATCGTATTTGGCTTCATACACCGGCCCCAGAAAGTACAGCCCGTCAGGCGAAAAAGTAGGCGCCGCCGCATCGCGCCTTTTCGCGGCCATGACGTCAGCCATCCACTCGGGCTTTTCGAAACCTTGGCCCACCGCCACCAGGCAGCCCATGATGTTGCGGATCATGTGGTGCAAAAAGGCATTGGCCTCAAACTCAAAACGCCAGTAGCTCGAGCCGGGCCTTTGCGTGATGTCGATGCGCTGAATAGTTTTGACAGGCGACTTGGCTTGGCATTGCGCTGCACGAAACGAGCTGAAGTCGTGTTCGCCCAGCAAGTACGCAGCCGCCAGCCGCATTTTTTTACCATCCAGCGGTCGGTAAACCCACCCAGCGCGGCCTGCTTCAACGCTTGGCCGCACCGGAGATTCAAGCACCACATACGCATAACGCCGGGCAATCGCGCTGCCGCGTGAGTGAAATTCATCAGGCACGACGCGCGCCCATTGCACGGCGATGTCAGTGGGTAAAAAGGCGTTGGTTCCGCGCACCCAGGAGGCGGTGTCGCGCTCCAGCGGAGTGTCAAAGTGAACCACTTGCATCAGGCCGTGCACGCCTGCATCGGTTCGGCCAGCGCAGTTGACGCGAACGGGTTGGTTGCAGAACCTTGCCAGCGCCAGCTCCAGCTTGTCTTGAATGGTGTTGCCCGAGAGCTGGCTTTGCCAGCCCTCGTAGCCGCTTCCGCTGTAAGTAACGCCTAGAGCCAGTCTCAATGCATGTTGCAATTAAGACAGCGCGTTCAAAAACGCTTGGGCTTTGGTTTTCAGCGCGCCTTGCGCCTGGGCAGCGACCTCGTTGGCCAATGACCGCGCACCGTCTGGGTCTCCCAAAGCGCGAAACTCCTCTGCCAGTGCAAACTTGGTCTCTAGCGGGCCTTCGACGACTGCGGCATCTTTGAGAGCTGCTTTGGCAAAGGGTGGGCTTTCAGTAATAGGGGCGTTCAGGTCCAGCGACAGGGCGCTCATGTCAAATTCGAGCATGCCGCTGTTCAAAGCGACCGGCTCTGTCGCTACTGTTGCTGGGCGACTGCCCTGGCGTGTTGAATCAAGGTTAAAGGTGAGGCTGTTGTCGCCTGCAGAGCTTACTGTTGATGCTGCCGGCGGCATGGCAGCAATGGTGTCAGCACTAAAATCCATGTCCAAACCATTGAAAATTGGGTTTGGGTCAGCCGACCGCATAAAGGTGGTCTGCTCTGGCTGATGACCCGGCACTGGCGAAGCGATCTGAGTTGCAACCGGAGCCGCATCATCTGCTGAAAAGTCCAGGTCGAGGTCGAAATCCACCGCTGAATCTGCCGCGCCAGGCGGCCTGACCATCA
>JANYED010000164.1 GCA_025363315.1 Polaromonas sp. | reverse complement strand
CAGGGAGTTACGCGAAGCGAACAACCGTGGGGGTTCTATTTAGCGGTTGGCATCACAAACTCAGCCCCCTTGCCGATGCTCTCAGGCCAACGCTGCATGATGGATTTTTGCTTGGTGTAAAAGCGCACGCCTTCCTCGCCGTAAGCATGCATGTCGCCGAAAAGGCTCTTTTTCCACCCGCCAAAGCCGTGCCAGGCCATCGGCACTGGAATCGGCACATTGATGCCGACCATACCGACCTGGATGCGCCTTGAAAATTCGCGTGCCACGTTACCGTCACGGGTGTAGCAACTCACGCCGTTACCGAACTCATGAGCGTTGATCAGGTCAACTGCTTCGGCAAAGTCTTTGACGCGCACACAGCCCAGCACCGGTCCGAATATTTCTTCCTTGTAGATGCGCATGTCGGGCGTGACGTGGTCAAACAGCGTGCCGCCCATCCAGAAGCCGGCCTCGCAACCCTCACCTGCGTCTTTGCCCGTGAAGGTTCGACCATCCACCAGCAGTTTGGCACCTTCTTCAACACCCAAATCGATGTAGCCAGTGATGCGCTGGTGCGCCAGGCTGGTGACAATCGGGCCCATTTCAGCGTCCAGGTTTACGCCGTTTTTAATCACCAGCGTTTTGGCGCGCGCGGCCAGCATCGGCAGCAGGCGTTCGGCCACATCCCCCACCAGAACGGCAACAGAAATAGCCATGCAGCGCTCGCCAGCTGAGCCGTAGCCCGCGCCAATCAATGCGTCGACCGCTTGTTCCAGATCAGCATCAGGCATGACGACCATGTGGTTTTTCGCGCCGCCCAGGGCTTGCACGCGCTTGCCGTGGTGTGCACCTGTCTCGTAAATGTAGTTGGCAATCGGTGTAGAACCGACGAAGGATACGGCCTTGACATCCGGGTGCACGAGCAGCGCATCGACGGCTTCTTTGTCGCCCTGTACGACGTTGAACACGCCAGCGGGCAGCCCGGCTTGCTTGAGCAACTCGGCCATGAACAAACTTGGGGTGGGGTCAATCGGGCTGGGCTTTAATATAAAGCAGTTGCCCGCAGCAATCGCCACCGGAAACATCCACATCGGCACCATCACCGGAAAGTTAAACGGCGTGATGCCCGCCACCACGCCCAGGGGTTGCCTCAGCGTCCAGTTGTCAATGCCGGTGCTGACCTGGTCAGTAAAGTCGCCCTTGAGTAGTTGCGGCATGCCGCAGGCAAATTCCACGATGTCAATACCGCGCGAGACCTCGCCCTGCGCATCGGTGAACACCTTGCCATGCTCAGCGGTGATCATGTGGGCCAGCTTGTCTTTGTTAGCGTTGAGCAGCTCTAAAAACTTGAACATCACCCGCGCACGGCGCAGCGGCGGCAAGTCAGACCAGGCCGGGAAGGCTGCTTGTGCAGAAGCGACCGCCGCAGCCACATCTGCCGTATTGGCCAGCAGCACCTGCCCAGACACAGCGCCTGTCGCGGGGTTAAAAACGTCCTGGCTGCGCGATGCTTTAGGCAAAGCGACTTGCCCGTTGATGTAGTGGCCGATGATGTGAGCTGACATGATGAGTCCTTGTGATGGCGTAATGGCGCGATGCCCAAGTCTAGGTTCGCAAGGCAGATTTGATAATCCCCTTATTTATGATTACATTGTTTATATTCCTGAACAATAAGGTGCCCAATGCCCAATGTCCACTGATCAACTTTCCCACCTCGTGGCTGACCTTCACTTGCTGACCGTGCTGGCCGCCACCAAAAGCTTTACCGAAACCGCGCGCCGTCTGGGCACGTCCAAAGCCTCAGTCAGCATGCGCATCAGCGAGCTGGAGCGCACGGCGGGCGTGCTGCTGGTGCGCCGCACCACGCGCTCGGTCGGGCTGACAGAGGCTGGCCAGCAACTGGTGGCCGACATGCAGCCGGCATTTGAACGCATCTCGGGCAGCTACAGCGCTACCCGCGACATGGTGGGCAAGCCGCGCGGGCTGGTGCGCGTAACCGCGCCTGTTGCTCTGGGCAGGCAACATCTGGCGCCTTGCGTTGCGTCGTTTTTAAAGCAATTTCCTGAAATTCATATTGAGCTGGAACTGACCGACCGCTTCGTCAATGTGGCCAATGAGGGCTTTGACCTGGCCATACGCCACACCAACGCCCCACCTGAAACCCATGTGGCTTGGGTACTGTGCGAGACGCGCTCGGTGCTGGTGGCCAGCGCCGACTACCTGGCCCAGCGGGGTGCGCCCACTCACCCCAACGACTTGACAGCGCACGACTGCCTGCTGTACTTGGGCAACCATTCTGGTAGCTGGACGTTTGCCAAAAACACCAAAAGAAAATCTGCCGAACTCGTGGGCGTGGATATCCGCGGATCATTGAAAGTCAACAACAGCGAGGTGTTGCGTGATGCCTTGCTGGCGGGTTTGGGCATTGGGTTGTTGCCAGATTTCAGTCTGCAACCTGGAAAAAACAACTTGCTGCAGATACTCCCCGACTGGCAGGTGCAAGGCTTTTTTGGCGACCGAATTTACGCGCTCCGCCCCTGGTCAGCCCAGGTACCCAAGGCAGTGCAGTGCCTAATAGAACACTTGCGGGCAAGCTTTGCACACGGCTTTAGTCACGTTGGCGCTGGCTGATAATCACGCCCCATGCAAATCCGATTCAAGCCTAGCGTCACCGTAGCAGCCGTCATTGCCAAAGACTTCGACGGCGTTCAAAAATTCCTTCTAGTCGAAGAAGAAACCCGCGACGGCTTAAAACTCAACAACCCCGCCGGGCATCTGGATCCGGGTGAAACCTTGATACAAGCCTGTGCCCGCGAGACACTAGAAGAAACCGCTTTTCACTTCGCGCCGACTGAGGTGGTGGGCGTGTACATGTCGCGCTTTCAGCGAGCCAACGCCGATGCACCTACTGGCGAAGAAGACATTACGTACCTGCGCTTTGCATTTTGCGGTGAGCTCGGCGAGTACGTCTTGGGCCAAGCGCTCGACAAGGGAATCGTGCGCACGGTCTGGTTGACTGCTGATGAGATTCGGGCCAGCGTTGACGGGCATCGCAGCCCGCTGCTGGTGAGATGCATGGAAGACTATCTGGCCGGGCGACGCTTTCCGATCAGCCTGGTAACGACCGATATTTCTGTGTTTGCAGTTTGATGCTTCAGTCATGGAAGCCGCTCTCAACGGCCGAATGTCCGAACTGGTGGGTGAGCGGTAAAGGTCATTATCTGACTGGTTGGACGAAGTCTTGTTGAAAAAATAAAAAACAGGCTGCAGACCAATAAATTCGGGCGCAAGCAGCTTCTTTATTAATAGCAATAAAAGCGCCGAAAGGCCTGAGGATCTGCGGCAGCTTTCAGTTGTCGGTTGGCTCTTTTGGCGCTTTAAGCCGCCGTTCACGCTCTTCAGTTCGCCTGCGTTCTTTCGCCAGATCGCGCCACTGCCAAACGACAAAAGCCGCGCCCGCGGCCACAAGGATCAAAACCTTGACGGCCATCAGAAAGTCAACCGAGCTCATGGCGCTAACTGTGCTGAGCGAGCTCAATCGATGGAGCACCGCGCTTGTCTGCATGATCGTGTACTTTGGCATGGGCGGCAACCCTTGCCTGCGTACGCGCTGCGTCGGCCCGTTGCAGCCTCTCAAAAAGCTCAGCAGTCCATTGGGCGCGCTCCTCAAAACTGCGACGCGGCGACCCCTCGGGTGCAGCGGCTTGATCGCCCAAAGGCAGTTTTGCGGCGGTGACCAAAAACTGGTTTGCAGGCAGCGGGTCAAAATGATGCTTTGGATCCGCAGGCGCGATGATTGCTGCACCACTGGCCCGCGCAAGCAACGCCAGCTTGCGCTTACCAGACACCACGGCGCGGTGGTTGATGCTGTCGAGGCCAGCTTTCTCTAACTCGCGGCCGATTTCTGCATACACCAGACGCGCCGCGCGGATGGCCGGACGGCAGTCGCGCGGCAGCTGGCCAATGCCGTGTTCAGAGCGTTGATACAGTACGTCGGCGGCCTTGATCAGGCGGCCAATCACAGTAGCGATACGGGCGTCAAACACGGGATGTTGCAACCATGTATCAGGGTCCAGCCCCGCCTCGCGCATCCAGGCGAGTGGCAAGTAAAGGCGGCCAAAGCGAGCGTCTTCGCCTACGTCGCGAGCAATGTTGGTTAACTGCATGGCAACACCAAGGTCGCAGGCTCGGGCCAGTGCTTGCTCGCCCCGGGCTCGCATGACCACTGCCATCATCGCGCCCACACTTCCGGCGACGCGGGCGCTGTAAGCCTCAAGGTCCTCAATGGCTTCGTAACGTCGCCCTTCCGCATCCCACTCAAAGCCTTCGAGCAGCGCTGCCACCAACTCCAGCGGCAGATTGAATGCTTGCACCACAGCGGCCAATGCACGATCCGGCTCGTAAGCCATCGGGTCGCCCGCGTAAACGCGTCTCAGGCGCTCGTTCAGCGCGGCAAGCGCGCTAACGCGGTCATCGCTGAAGTCAATGGCATCGTCTGCTACGCGGCAAAAAGCATATAGAGCAATCGCCGGGCCGCGTACGCGGCTCGGCAACAGGCGTGACGCTGCGAAAAACGTTTTAGAACCGCCCCGCATCAACTCCTGGCAGGCCTCGTAATCAAACCCATGCTTGCTGTTGGATTGCGCTGCGACAGCTTGAGAAGAAGGGGTAAAAACTGAAGGTTCCGCGTCAAACATTGAGGTCAGGCGTTTGCTATGTTCTGGATTTTCGGGACGACGGTTTGTAGCGCCTTGGCAGACATCAATACCCCTGGCATGCCGGCTCCCGGATGCGTACTTGCACCCACCATGAAGAGGTTTTCAATGTCCTCGCTGCGGTTGTGCGGACGAAACCAGGCGCTTTGCAGCAACACAGGTTCCAAGCCAAAAGCCGCGCCTTTGTACGACAGCAAATCGTCATGGAAATGCTGCGGCGTCATGACGTGCGACGTCACCACGTGCTGGCCCAGGTCGGGCAGCAGCGTTTCTTCAAGTCGCTTGCAAATGGCGTTTTTATAAGACTCCGCCTCTTTGGCCCAATCAGTACCGCTGTCAAGGTGCGGGACGGGCGCCAACACGTAAAAACAGTCGCAGCCATCAGGTGCAACCGATGGGTCTGTAGCAGTAGGGCGATGAAGATAGAGGCTGAAATCTTCAGTCAGCTTGTGATTTTTAAAAATATCTGTCAGCAGGCCTTCATAGCGCGGACCCAGCACCATGGTGTGATGCGGCACTTCAGGATATGTCTTGCTGGTGCCGAAGTACCAGACAAACAGACTCATGGAATGCTTGCCGTTTTCAATTTTTTTGTCGGTCCAATGTCGGCGGTGTTCAGGCGCAATCAGGTTTTTGTAGGTCCAGGACGTGTCGGAATTGCACACCACAATGTCAGCGGACAAGCGCTCGACAATGCCGCGGTTGTTCAGCAGCTCAACACCGGTGGCGCGGCCACTTTCGACCACAATCTGGTTGACCTGCGAGTTGTAACGCACTGGCACGCCGCGCTCGTTCAGCAGTTTGACCATGCCATTAATAATGGAGCCAGTACCGCCCATAGCGGAGTACACGCCAAAACGGCGCTCCAGCGCATTGATCAAGCTATAAACGCCGGTAACAGAAAACGGGTTGCCACCGATCAGCAGTGTTTGCAGGCTCATGGCCATGCGTAGCTTGGGGTGTTCAAGGTAACTGGACACCAGACTAAACATGGTGCGCCATGCTTTCATTTTCATCATTGCGGGAAGCGCAGCTACCAGATCGCCAATGCTGTCAAAAGCTTTGCAACCCAATGTTTCAAAGCCTAAGCGGTAGCATTTGTCAGCCTCTTTCACGAAGCGGTCAAAGCCTGCGGCATCTTGCGGGCTAATGCGAATGACTTCCGCACGCATGCGCTCTGGGTCGCCGCTGTAGTCAAAGTGCGTGCCATCGTGAAAGCGCACCCGGTAAAACGGATCCATCAATCGCAACTCAACGTCATCGGCAAATTTTTTGCCGCAGAGCGCCCATAACTCTTCGAACAAAAACGGCACGGTCACAATCGTCGGGCCGCCGTCAAAGATAAAACCGTCCTGCTTGCGAACGTAGCCGCGCCCACCAGGGCCGTCAAGCTTTTCAAGCACGGTGACGCTGTATCCCATCGCGCTTAAACGAATGGCTGCTGCCAGCCCGCCGAAACCTGAGCCCACCACGATCGCGGTTTTCTTGGCCGCAGGGCCCGCACCTGACCCATTGGCAACAAAGCTTGGCATCGGCGTTGTTGCAGCAAGGTTACGGGGTAGAAAATTCAGGTCAGTAGTAGACATCAACGTCCCATCGAATCAGCTGCCGAAGCCGCAACGAGCGGCGTACGCCGCCGCATGGCCCAGCGCCACATAGCCGTTGAAGACAAAGGCAATACCAGGAGAAAATGCTCCAAAATCGCCATGGCCAGCATGCTGCCGACCAAAATCAACCCCACCCTGCCAGCTGCAGTTGCATCTACATTCACAGCACGCAATGCAACCATGAAAAGAACTGCCGACGATAAAATGATAGAAATGGGTAAGAATGCGTTCATCGCGCGACGCCGGAAGTAGCTGCCCATGTAAATCAGATGGGTCGGCAAAAATTCTTCCGACAAATTTCGCACCCCAAAAAACAGATTCAGCTTGGCGCTGGTGCGCATTGCCCACAGCACTGCAAATGTCCACATGCCAACCTGGTTGGCTGCGTTCCAGGTAATCGCTGCAATCAGCAAGCCACCCACACAAATACCCAATTCATGCCACAAAATGGCAGCGACGGCTTGGCTAAACCGCGGCCAGCCACTAGCAGCTGTGCAGGGCTCTTTACGCGGACCAGTCAACCAACTGGTCAGAAAAGTAAGTTCGTGCCAACCCCACACCAGCAGCGCGCAGGTAAAAGCGCAATAAGCATTGACAACATTCAATGTGTCAGCGGTATGCGACAAGCCGTACAACGCAACCACCGCCAGCAAGGACGAGATCAAGACGCTCCAGCGGAACGTGGTCCGCGGCATGCCGTTAAGGAGCAGCACAACACCCGTTGAAAACCACCATATAAAAATCGCAAATAACACAGGAACGATCAACTCAAACATCAATAAGGGCTCTATGTGCTGGTTGACTATTCACAGTAGCTGCGGTTACCAGACAGGCTGCATGCGAATTTGCGCAGGTAGCTCGTGGTGTTTCATTGGCAACAAGTACAGCCTCACGAAAGTCGAAGCTCCTACGGCAGCCCAATAACCACGTTTGAGCAAGCCTAACGGACCGCCCTGTACCTTACCGGCGTTCATGCCGGTTTGCGCTGCCAGCAATCGTGTCATGCCGGCACGAAAAGCTGGATGGTCGATATCCAAAGACACCGGGAAAACTTGCTTGGTAATCTCGTTCGTGATGCGAAAGACTTCGTAGTCATAGGCTGTCGGCTCCAGGCCCATCGCCGCCTTCAGTTGCGGTCGGGTATGGTCGCGCACGTACATGGTGCCGTATACCGCGAGCAAGAAAAATCGGATCCACAACACATTCATGCCTTTGAGCAAATGCGGTTGGGCCCGCATGATGAGCGCAAAAGATTCGCCGTGGCGAAACTCGTCGTTGCACCAGCGCTCGAACCACCGAAAAATCGGGTGAAAGCGTTTGTCAGGGTTGCGCTCCAACTGTCTAAAAATAGTGATGTAGCGCGCATAGCCGATTTTTTCACTCAAATAGGTTGCGTAAAAAATGTATTTTGGTTTGAAGTACGTGTAAGCCTTGGTGCGCTTCAGGTCGCCCAGGTCCAATCCCAAACCGAAGTCCTTCAGTGACTGGTTAATAAACCCGGCGTGGCGGGACTCGTCCCGGGCCATGTAACGCATCAGCGCCTTGATGTCTGGATTGGTCACGTTTTTCTGAATTTCGTTGTACAAAATACAGCCTGAAAATTCAGATGTCAGCGAGCTGATCAAAAACTCAATGAACTCCTGCCGCAATTCTGGTGAAACTTTTGAAAAGTTTTCAGCCACTTCAACTGCAAACTCTGGCGTGCGCTGAAAGTGATCGTGATTGTTATCGCCTTCGTATTCGGCCAGCATAGTGTCCCACTCGTTTCGCAAAGACGACACGTCAATCTTATTCATCGCTTTGAAATCAGTTGTGTAAAAACGCGGGCTCAACAACGTGTCCTGCTTGGCCTGAAGTGCTGCTGAAGCCGAAGTTGTAGCGGTTGCGGTCGCTTGCATGATGCTGTCCTGAACTGATTGATTAAAGATTAAGGATTGCCCTGTGGCTGTAGGGTCAGAAAGGACGCGAACACCGCTGCGTTCGTCGGGCCAAATGATTCTAGGTCGATACGCTGGCCCGATACTGGATCAAACAGGGTTAACCTTCCGTCGGTGCGGGAGATCAGTCTGAAAGGCTGGGCAGAGCCGATTTTCCTCGCCGCACGGTCTCTCGTGAGTGCGCGTATGGCCCCTCGGAAAAACCCTTGTTCACCGATGACGGTGGTCAGCAATTGGCCGGTCTCGCCATCAATCACCGCTACACCGCCGCCTGGCCGGTCTTCAAACCTCAACAACCTCTCAGTAATAGTTGCAGCAGCTAGCTGATCCGGCCCATTGCCAGTGATGCGAACTAGAGCTATCGCAACGATCGTAAAAGCGAGCAGGCAGCCAACAGACCAAAGCACCCAGCGCGGAAAGGTGTCAGGCTTGACGGACCGGATCGGGCTGGAAACGTCGGTACTTGGCATGATCATCAAATAGATTTGTTGGCTAACGGGCTAGGTTGCCATTTTTCAGACTTGGCAAGGTTTCTGACTTGGTCTTCGGTCTGGATTTGCTTGGCAAGGCCAGCTTTTCCGGTGGCTTGTTTCCAGGCGTTTTGCAGCGTCATTGCAAAGGCTTGCGCGTTGGGCAAACAACGCAGCATCGGTTCTGGTTTCGCGAGGCGCCATGGTCTTGCATGTGGCCACAAATTAAGCCACCCAATGCGGTCGCCGCCGTTCAGGGCGAAGGGAATATCTCCAAAGCCTTTACCTGTCAGCAACAGACCTGCAGTTTCAATCCGCTTGAGCGGTAAGTTAAATGTCAGCGTCAACACAATGCCAATGCGCATCACCACACGCTGATCTGTAAGCGTGTAGGCAGTGGTGCGTGCAGTGAGCCAAGCCAGGATCGCGAGAGCTGCAATGGCAGTCAGCCCGAGGCCCACCACGATCAGTACACCGGCCAATATCATCAGAGCGTCGGCGCCCGTTGAGTACAGAAAAAACCCTCTAACACCCATCAAAATCGCAAAATAGATCCCGACTTTTTTTAAGTGAAAAACCCGCACTGCCAGGTCTGCGAAGTCTGGGGCGCCTTGCCACAGGATACTTTCTCCCTTGGGTAGCGGTTCGGGCAATCCATAAGCCGCCTCGAACTCGTGCTCATGGCCATTACTTTTAATATTCACAGCAGCGGCTCCGCGCGCTGTGGGTCAGCGTAAAGAGTGCCCGCGCCGTAGTAAGCGCTGATTTTTTCCTCTTCCAGGAGTGTGACTTGATCGGCGCTTTTTATGGCGGGGACGTTAGCAAATTGAGCCGCATAAATGCTGTGCACTTTGACACTGTCACTCTTGATACGCGCAAACGGCACTGGCAGCAGAACACGACGCGCACTGCCATTGACTGTCAGCTCCACTTCAATAAAGCGAAACATCATCTCGCAGGTATCAACCCACATGTCCACCACTTTGCCGGCGACTTTATCGTCAACGCCAATTACAGGCAGGCCGCGCGGGTCAGTGTCGTTTTTCGACACGTCAAAACCATCCAGCACACGTAACGGACGAATAATGGGATGGCCGTGCAAGTCCATGTCGGGAACATCCGCGCGCATGGTGTAAGCACCTGCACCAACGCCCGAAGTCATCAGATCGCCTGTTGGAATGTAGGGGTTGCCGTACGAAGCGCCATCACGGCGCGTATTTTGGGCGGGCTCCGGGCGATCCAACTCAGGCACTGTAATTTCCTTTCCGTTGGCCAGCTTGAAGACTTTCGGCGACGGGATCGGCCACCCCATAATGGGAGCGGAGCCCGCCGGGCCTTCCGACTCCATGGGGTAGCCTTCCCTGTGATTTTCAAGTACCAAGTAGTAAACGATACCGGCGAAAAATAGCCAGAAAGCGTACAAAATTATTTGGGCTAAATCAAGATATCCGGTGATGGCGCCTATTTGCATGATGGGTCTCCTAAAAACAGCGATTGAAATTGCGAGCTAATGGTTAAAACATTAAAGACAGTGTGGAAGAACATATGTGACGTGTTTGGGTCGGCTGAATCACCCAGGTAAATCAGCCAAGCCGAAGCGCTCAACATTCACCTGCTGGTTGACGGACGAAAGAGCGGAGCGCCTTACCAGCGGACCAATCGCCGCAAGCGTGATGAAAAGCAGACATATCTCGGTGTAGTAGACAAAGCTGTAGCCCGTTACGGGCACGGCCAGCGCCGGCCCCAGCGAGCCCTGCATGGCAACGCTTGAAACAAAATCGCGCGCTGCGCCTCCGAACGCAATCGACAGGCCAGCTGAGGTTGCCTGAACTGCGCCCCAAGCCCCAAGCGCCAAGCCAACAAATTCTTTGCGCTCCATGCCCATGGCTGCAGCCAACGTGCTAACCGAAAAAAGGCCAGCGCCAAAACCGATGCAAAACACGCCAGCATAAAACAGCCAGGTCGCGTCAAGCGGTGCCGCAAAAATAACTGCTGAAAAACCGGGCAGTCCGCAAACCACGCCGTAAGCAGCCAATCGGCAAGGATCGATGCCGCCAGACAGCTTGCGCGAAGCTAGAGCAAATGCTGTGAGTGAGCCAGCGGCCAATAAGGCGGTCAGAAGCGTTGTTGCGCTGACTGTAAGCTTAAGAATCTCGCCGCCGTAGGGCTCCAAAACAATGTCTTGCATATTAAAAGCGGCCGTCCCCATTGCAACGATCACTAAAAATCTGCGGGCTTTGCCATTGCCTATAAAACGCTTCCACGCGTCATTGAACGCGGGCACTGGCTCCAGCTTCAAGGCTGCGGCTCGGACTGGGTCACGCGCTTCCTGCTTCCACAGCGCTACGGCGTTCAATACGAGCGTCAACACAGCATGGCCTTGCACGACTTGAATCATTTTCTTTGGGGTGAAGTCTTGCAGCAGCAAACTGAACACAAAACTGCTTCCCAACATGCCCATTAACAGCATCACGTACATCAGGGCCACAACGCGGGGGCGGGTGGGCTCATCAGCAAGGTCAGTCGCAAGCGCAAGTCCAGCAGTTTGAGAGGTTTGTAAACCGATACCTACAAAAAGAAAGGACAGAGCAGCAAGACCCTGGTTTAGCCATTCCGGCGTTTTAAGTTCTCCTTGCCCGGTCATCACAAGCAATGCGAAAGGCATAAAAGTCAGGCCCATAAATTGCAGCATGGTGCCTGTCCAGATGAAAGGCACACGCCGCCACCCAAAAGCTGAGCGGTGCGTGTCTGAGCGAAAACCCGTGAGCGCCCGAAATGGCGCCACCAACAAAGGAATGGCCACCATGAGCGCCACTAACCATGCGGCTACGCCCAACTCAACAATCATTACGCGGTTGAGCGTGCCCACCATGAGCGCCACAGACATGCCGACAGTGACCTGAAACAACGACAGCCTGAGGAGACGACCAAGCGGCAAGCCAGGGCTTGCCGCATCTGCGAACGGCAAATACCTCATTGGGACACGGCGAATGCCGTTTTTGAAACTCGGGATTTTCACCGCTTGGTCCACTCCATGGCTTGAGACTTGTAAAACCCGCTTGAAATACGCTGGTCTTGGCTATGCTGCCAACCCGCTAGCAAAGGGTCCTCGCGCATCATTTGCAGCAGTTTTTCTTTGGCCATCGGCTCAAGCCACGGCGCCCTGTCTTTTCTTGGAAACAGCCGGCCGATGGTAATCAGACTGGCGAGCAAGGGCGTGCGCGGTGCGAAAGTAAAAGCGATGGATGTCGAACATCTGGTTGCCAGCCGCGAAAGCGCGGCAACGGCATCTCCGGTTTCATAATGAATGATTGAGTCCATGGCGACAACGTGGTCGAAGTGCCCCAAGTTGTCATCCAGCATGTCGCCGCTTCTGAAGTCCAGCGAACCTCCAGTCGGGAGAGATTGGGGTGCGCGCTTTCGAGCCAGCTCGACCAACTTGGGCGACAGATCAATCGCCACCACGTCAGCGCCACGACGCGCAGCCTCTACCGCTAGCGCGCCGGTCCCGCAGCCCGCGTCGAGAACCCGGCGCCCACTTAAATCTTCGGGCAACCACGACAGTAAAGTCCCCCGCATCTTATCCCTGCCCTCGCGCACGGTTGTGCGAATACGGCCCACGGGTGCATCTGAAGTCAATTGTTCCCATGCTTTAACGGCGGTTCGGTCAAAGTAATCTTCGATCTGGCTGCGTCTGCTGGTGTAGGTGACGGTGTTGACGGTCATGTTGGTATTGGTTCTTAAATTCGGCTTATCAGTCAAAACCCAGCAAATCAAAAATATCTCTGTCTTTCATGGGTACGGCATTCAAGGGTTCTGTCCCAAGCCAAAGTGAAGCGGCCAGTCGCATGTACTCTTTTTGAACGGCTTCCAACTCGGGCGAATATTCCATTTCAAAAAGGGTGCATTTTTTCAAGCGACTACGGCGAATCACATCAAGATCAGGAAAGTGTGCCGCTAGCTTCAAGCCGATTTTGTTGTTGTACTTATCAATCTGGTCGGTATCTTTGCTGCGGTTGGCAATAACGCCGCCCAAACGAACGTTGTAGTTTTTGGCTTTCGCACCAATCGCCTGGACGATACGGTTCATGGCAAAAATCGAATCGAAGTCGTTGGCGGTGACGATAAGTGCGCGGTCTGCGTGCTGTAGTGGTGCAGCAAAGCCGCCGCACACCACGTCACCCAGCACGTCGAAAATCACGACATCTGTGTCTTCCAACAAGTGGTGCTCCTTGAGCAGCTTGACGGTTTGGCCCACCACGTAACCACCACAGCCGGTGCCGGCTGGCGGGCCTCCCGCTTCCACACACATCACGCCGTTATAGCCAGGAAACACGAAGTCTTCAACCCGCAGCTCTTCGGCGTGAAAGTCCACCGACTCCAGCACGTCGATGACGGTGGGCAGCATTTTTTTGGTTAACGTAAAAGTCGAATCGTGTTTGGGGTCGCAGCCAATTTGAAGTACTCGCTTGCCCATTTTTGAAAACGCAGCCGACAGATTGGAGGATGTAGTGCTTTTGCCTATGCCGCCTTTGCCATAAATTGCAAAAACTTTGGCATTGCCAATTTTCAGATCCGGATCCAGCTGCACCTGGAGGCTGCCTTCACCATCAAGCTGAATTTTGGTCCGTTCGCCTCGGCTTTTGATGCTGGGAAATGGGACGGTTGTGGTACTCATGTGGTAGCTCCTTCAGGGGTATCGGTGTAAACGCCTTCGAGGCGGTCTTCTAGTTCTTCACTGGCTTGGCGCAATGCCGCAAGTGTTTCGGCATCAGGCTGCCAGTACTGTCGATCCGAAGCCTCAATCAACCTGTTGGCCACACGCATCGAAGCAGTGGGGTTGAGCCTAGCAAGGCGATCGCGCATCACCGGATCGAGCAAAAAGGTTTCAGACAGTTCTTTGTAAACCCAGGGCTGCACTTGACCAGTCGTTGCCGACCAACCCATCGTGTTGGTAACGTGCACTTCGATTTGCCGAACACCTTCGTAACCATGCTCCAGCATGCCCTCGTACCATTTCGGGTTGAGCATCCGTGTACGGGTCTCCAGGGCGACCTGCTCTCTTAATGAGCGAACGGCGCCGTCACCTTTTGTCTGGTCGCCGATATAGACCGGCGGCGTATTACCGCCCTTTGCGACTTTCACCGCCTGTGTGATGCCGCCAAGTGTGTCAAAGTAGTTGTCAACTGTAGTCACGCCAAGCTCAACTGAATCGAGATTTTGGTAGGTCAATTGCACGTCAGCCAGCGCGCTTTTAAGCAGCGCTGTTTGCTGCACGGCGCGCCCGGTGCGGCCGTATGCGAAGCCCTTACGGCGCGTGTAGGTTTCAGCCAGCTCGCCTTCGTCCGTCCAGCGACTGCTTTCAACTAGGTTGTTAACGTTTGAACCGTAAGCACCCTCAGCATTGCCATAGACCCTCAGCGACGCAATTTCGAGAGTGCAACCATGCTCTTGCTGATAGGCCAGCGCGTGTTTACGAATCCAGTTCATCTCCGGCGGTTCATCTGCTGACGCAGCAAGAAAAGCAGCTTCTGCCAGAAGCTTGATTTGCAGCGGCATCAAGTCTCTAAAAATACCCGATAGCGTGATGACAACATCCACCCGAGGCCGACCCAGTTCGGCCAGAGGTATCAGTGTGGCGCCGGCAATGCGGCCGTAGCTGTCAAATCTCGGTAACGTTCCCATCAGGGCAAGCGCCTGCGCAATTGGTGCGCCTTCGTTTTTAAGGTTGTCGCTGCCCCACAAAACCATGGCGATGGACTCGGGCAATGCGTTTCCGTCGGCCATGTGGCGATCCAGCAGCAACTGAGCCTGCTTTGCACCGTCTTTGACAGCAAAACTGCTGGGGATACGGAACGGATCAAAACCATGCATGTTTCGCCCTGTGGGCAACACGGCAGGTGTGCGCAAAATATCACCCCCTGGCGCTGGGCGGATGAAACGTCCATCCAGCGCACGCAGCATGGCGTCGACTTCCGTGTCTTTGGCCAGCATCACGTTTGCCGCCTGCAATTCTCTCATCAGCGCGACTGATATTTCATCGCTCTGAATGGCACCTGCTTTTAATGCTTGCTCAACGCTGTGCCCGGCCACCAACGCCTCTACCGATGGGCGCGGCAATTGTTGTCCATGTGATGCATCAGCCATTGCCAACAGCATGTCCACCCGTTCTATTGCGCTAGGCGCACGACCAGCCACATGCAGACCATGCGGGATCAAGGTGTATTCCAGCTCCAGCATTTGCTCAGCCAGCGCAGCGACGAGCCTGTCTGCATCACCGCCAAGACTTGCGTTCCAAGAAGGGGCAGAGTCGGCCAAATTGAGCTGAACTGCCTGGGCTTGCAGCGACACAGCAAGTTCGCTGCGCTCCTGTGCGTTAGGCTCCATCAAGCGCCATCGTTCAATCGACGCCTTCAAGTCGTTGAGCCCTTTGTACAAGCCCGCCTGTGCCACGGGCGGCGTGAGGTAGCTGATCAGCGTTGCACCCGAGCGGCGTTTAGCGATTGCGCCTTCAGAGGGGTTGTTGGAGGCGTAGAGGTAAATATTAGGCAGGTCGTCTATCAAGCGATCCGGCCAGCAGGCGCCTGACATACCACTTTGTTTTCCCGGCATAAATTCCAGGGCGCCGTGCGTCCCAAAATGCAGTACTGCATTGGCCTTGAAGTCCTCGCGCAGATAGCGGTAAAAAGCTGAAAACGCGTGAGTCGGGGACAGACCTTTTTCAAACAACAGACGCATGGGGTCGCCTTCGTAGCCAAAAGATGGCTGCACAGCCACCATGACATTCCCAAATTGCCTGCCTAAAACCATAATCGCGCTGCCGTTACTCAGTTGCTTGCCAGGTGCAGGTCCCCATTGCGCTTCAATTTCCTTGAGCCAACGCTCGCGTTTGACATGGTCATCTGCGGGGATCAAGGTATGCACGTTGGCATCCGCACCATACTCGGCTGCATTGCCTTTCAAAATATTGTCCCGCAGCGTGTCGATGCTGTCGGGCATATCCACCGAATAGCCTTGGGCCTTCATGGAGGTCAGGGTGTGAAACATGGATTCAAAAACCGACAAATACGCTGCGCTGCCAACATTGCCGGCGTTAGGCGGGAAGTTAAAAATAACGATGGCAATCTTGCGACTAGCGATTTCAGTGCGGCGCAAAGCGATCAGCTTGCTGACTCTGGCCGCGAGCATGAGAGCGCGTTCCGGACAGGAATGCATGTCCTGTGCGCTGTCGGTGGCTTTAAAAGTACATGCATGATGACAACCTGCGCACGTCACCCCGGCGGCGCCTGGACGACCTCCGAAAACGATGGGACTGGTTGCGCCGTCAAGTTCTGGAATGGCAACCATGATGGTGCTCTCCACCGGTAGCAAGCCGCGCTCGGAGCCGCCCCATTGTTCCAGATTTTGAAACTCAACCGGATGCGCGGCAACATAAGGCACATCCAGTCTGGCAAGCACTTCCTCTGCGGCTGTGGCGTCGTTATAGGCCGGTCCACCAACCAATGAAAAGCCGGTCAATGACACCACTGCATCGACGACAACCTGACCGTCTTTGAAAAAGAACGCGTCAATCGCGGGGCGAGAATCAAGGCCAGCTGCAAAAGCCGGCACAACCCGCAAACCGCGCGATTCGAGCGCTGCAATCACGCCGTCATAGTGGCCGGCATTGTGCGACAGCAAATATGAGCGCAGCACCAATACGCCGACCGTTCCTTTAGCTTGATCGGCAGGTAAAGACGGCAGTGCTGACTCGTCTTCGGCGAAACGGCCTTGCATGCGCGGATGGTAGACACCAACTTCGGGATATTCAACTGGCGGCGGTACTTTAACCATTCCGCGCAGGCCCCTGCGTGGGCCGTCCGCGCCGCGATCCACCACATGGCGAATCAGATTGAACATGTTCTCATCAGAGCCGCCCAGCCAATACTGCAGCGTCATGAAATACGCGCGCACGTCTTGCGCGGTGCCCGGAATAAAACGCAACATCTGCGGTATGCGGCGCAGCATTTTCATTTGCGCTGCACCGCCGGTAGCGGCTTTTTCTTTGTTACCCCTCAGCTTTTTCAACAGAGCCATGGGGCCACTGGCGGGCTTGTCCATGTCAAACTTGCCAAGACGCGTCAGCTTGACCACTTCGCTGGCCGACATCATGCAGATCATGGCGTCGCAGTGTTCACGGCGGGCGCGCAGGTCTTCCAGGATGGGCAGGAAATGGTCTTCGAGAAACAGCATGCCCGCAACCACGATATCTGCCCGAGCAATGTCGGCCTTGCAGCGCGCAATGGCGGCGTCGTTGCCTGCGTATTCAGATGCGGCATGCATTGAAAGATGCAGACCAGGAATTTCGCGCATCAGCGCAGCGTGGGCGCGCTGGGTACTGCTGGCCAGATGTGTGTCCATCGTCACGACTACCACGCGAATGGGTGTTGTGGCCGCCGCGCTAGCTGCGTTAGCTTCAGCGGCTGAAATGAGCTTTTGCATCGTAGAGTGTCTCTAATGTGATGTTTTGCAGGCCCATGCTTTGGGCGTATTGTTCAGTGTTTCGTTTGGCTTTACCGCGTACGAAAAAGGGGATTTTCTTGAGTTCTTTTTCCGCCTCAGCACCCCAAACAGCTACAAACGTACCAATGACCGCAGCGTTTGTAGTGTGTTCAATTGCCTCCGCCGATGTTTTAGCTGCGCTTAAAATAGCTTCACTGGCTTCCAGCGTGGCGGCGGCTTTGCCGACCACAGCCGATTTACCCAAATGAGATGGGCTGGCGTCTTCATGAAATTCTGCATCCCCCCGAAACATGCCAATCAGGTGCTCTTCCAGGCCCATCATCAGTGGATGTACCCACGTGTCAAACATCACATTGGCACCTTCAAAACCCATTTGAGGTGAGTAGCGCGCTGGGAAATCCTGCACATGCACTGGCGCCGAAATCACAGCGCAGGGAATGCCCAGTCGCTTGGCGATATGGCGCTCCATTTGCGAGCCGAGCACCAGCTCGGGCTGCAGCTCTGCGACTTTGGCTTCGACTTCCAGGTAGTCATCGGTTATCAGAGCCTCAATATCGTAAAGCTTGGCGGCTTCGCGAACCTCTCTTGCATGCTCGCGGCTGTAGGTACCCAAACCGACGACGGTAAAACCCAGTTCGCGGCTGGCTATGCGCGCCGCTGCAACGGCATGCGTTGCGTCGCCAAATACAAACACGCGCTTGTTCGTCAGATAAGTGGAGTCCACCGACTTTGCGTACCAAGGGGCTCTCGCATCTGCACTGGTTAGTAAGGCTGTGACTTTGCTCTTATCAATACCAGCCAATTGCGCCACTTCGTTGATAAATTCATGAGTTGCGCCAGAGCCAATCGGAATGATTTTGGTGGCGGGCTGGCCAAATGTGCGTGTCAGCCACTGCGCTGCAACAGATGCAATTTCTGGGTAAAGCACAACATTGAAATCTGCATCAGCCAGCCGCGCCATGTCGGCAGGAGTTGCCCCCAGCGGCGCAACCACATTGACGTCGATACCCAGTTGATCCAGCAAATCCGTAATTTCGCGCAAGTCGTCGCGGTGGCGAAAGCCGAGTGCGGTCGGTCCAAGAATGTTGCAAGACTTGCGTGCGCCTTCAACCGGTTTTGTTCTGGGTTTGGCCAGTGAGCGCACTAATTGGTAGAAAGTCTCCGACGCGCCCCAATTTTCTTTGCGTTGGTAACTGGGCAGTTCAAGTGCGACAACGGGAATTGGCAAGTCAAGTGCTTTCGCCAAACCGCCAGGATCGTCCTGAATTAATTCGGCGGTGCATGAGGCTCCAACCAGCATGGCTTTGGGTTTGAAACGTTCAAACGCTTCGCGTGCGGCGGTTTTAAAAAGTTCTGCAGTGTCGCCACCCAGGTCGCGTGCCTGAAAGGTGGTGTAAGTCACGGGTGGGCGCTTCGGGAGGCGCTCAATCATCGTGAACAGCAGGTCGGCGTAAGTGTCGCCTTGAGGGGCGTGCAACACGTAATGCACATCTTCCATTGCCGTGGCAATGCGCATCGCGCCCACGTGAGGAGGGCCTTCGTATGTCCAAAGAGTTAGCTGCATCTGTAAATCCTACGCCGCCAATTTGAGCCGACGCACCAGCGGGCGGCTGAACAGCTCTGCCAAATCCGCTGCCTGGTCGTAGCCTTGAATCGGCGTGAACACCAGCTCAATGGCCCATTTCGTGGTCAAGCCTTCTGATTCGAGCGGATTAGCCAAGCCCAGGCCGCACACGACGATGTCAGGCCGGGCGGCTCTGCAGCGGTCCAACTGATTTTCAACATGCTGCCCTTCCGACAGGAATGTACCCTCTGGCAACAACGCGAGCTCTTCGGCGAGATGTTGACGATGCAGATAAGGAGTTCCAACCTCAACAAGCTCCATGCCCAGCTCACGCGATAAAAACCTGGCCAAGGGAACTTCTAGCTGCGAGTCTGGAAAGAAAAACACCCGCTTGCCCGCCAGTTGGGTGCGCTGGCGTGCTACGGCAGCACTGGCACGCAGGCGAGCGGGCTCGGTAACTTCATCGAAATGATTTTTTGCTACATTAAAGATAGCTGCTGCCGCCCATAACCATTGGCTTGTACCCTCAACACCCAACGGAAAGGGGGATGCAACGCGCTGCGCGCCGCGCGCTTCAAGTGCTCTTGCCGTATCAGCTAAAAACGGCTGTGCCAGCAAAAACCGCGTATTCGGGCCAATCACAGGCAATTCATTGGCTTGTCTCGGCGGAAAGAAACGCACCTTGTCCATTCCCAATTTCTTGAAAAGGCGGGCGAATTGGTCCTCCACCACGTCAGCCAAGCAACCAACGATCAACAAATCAGCGGGCGCGTCGGCACCGGCCTTTGGTAACACAGGCACCATACTGGCCAGGCAGGCGTCTTCACCCTGGGTAAAGGTGGTTTCAATTCCGCTGCCAGAGTAGTTCAGCACGCGGACTTTTGGGGAAAACGTAGCAGACAGGCGAGACGCAGCCCGCGACAAATCGAGTTTGATAACTTCGGATGGGCAGGAACCGACCAAAAACAACAGCTTGATTTCCGGCCGCCGCTCCAGCAAGCGCGTTACCACGCGGTCCAATTCAGTGTTGGCGTCAGCCAGGCCCGCCAAGTCCCGCTCGTCAATGATGGCAGTGGCAAAACGCGGCTCTGCAAAAATCATCACCCCGGCAGCCGATTGAATCAGGTGAGCGCAAGTTCGCGAACCAACGACCAGAAAAAACGCATCTTGAATTTTGCGGTGCAACCAGATGATGCCCGTCAAACCACAAAAAACCTCACGCTGCCCACGCTCTTTGAGAACGGGCGCCTCGGTACACCCGCCGGCTGATGCATTGCGAATGGGCACAACTGCGTTCAAGCTGCAGCTCCAGCACGCAACATGGCCGCTTGCTGCCGAGCGTGATCCAAACGGGCAATACGTAGCTTCCAGATAAATTGCCCTGCATTCACCACATATGTCCCGTAAGCCGCCAAAGCCAAGTACATCAGTTGCTGCGTGGTCAGTGCATCGGTTGCTAGGGCCGCCAAGTACGCCGTGTGCAGGGCCAGCACCAGCATGCTGAAAACGTCTTCCCAGAAAAAGGCTGGGGCAAACAGATAGCAGTCAAAAACCACCTTTTCCCAAATGCAGCCAGTGATCATGATGGTGTACAACGTGACGGTTTTGATGACGACCGACCAAATGGCGACGCTTTGGCCTTCACCCGTCGCCAGATAGCGCAGTACAAGCACCAAGCTGACCAAGAAAACCAGAAATTGAATGGGGGCCAAGATGCCTTGCACCAGCGTCCAGACCGACTTGTCCCGCCTGACGCGTTGCTCTGGCGTATAAAGCGCGAGCGAGGGGCGGCGGGTCACTTGGCCGTCGCGCCCCAAATTGGCCTTTTTGTTTTGCATCATGGCAACAATTTACCTCCACAAACCTAAAGTGTCAACTTATATTGACGTAAATTTTTATTGACATTTTTTATCCGAACAAATTATTGAAAATCAGTAAAAACTGAATTGACTGAACGACTTTTCACCTGTACAAACCTACAAGTCGTTGCTGGTTCGCTTTTGGGAGCGTGCCGGCAGCTCTGTTTGTATCGTGGGTCTGTAAAATCGGCATCAAACGAAATCTACCGATCCGTCCGGTTTGATAATGTGCCGCTTGCATCAGCTAAGGCGCGAGGAGATAAAAAATGAATTTACACACCAAACTCAACACCGACCGACTTGCTGACGAGCATGAGCCGCACCAATTCGGACCAGCAGACGATGGCAGCGCCTACGCACAAGGAAGTCAGGCCATCGCACGCCTGGCGACGGACGCCAACCGTGAGGCGGTTGAGCTGAGGCTGGCTTTGCTTGCCCGCGCTATTGAAGATGAAATCATTCCTCGCCTGATGCTGGCGCACCCTACAGCTGAAGATTGTTTGCCGTTGTCGCCCGCTACCAGCGCAAAAGTCAGTGTCGAGGAAGTTCACGCTTTCGCCCAACTGGTGCTGGAGCCCGATGAAAACGTGGCTCACGCGTGCATCGATGCCATGCGTACCAGTGGGATTTCTGTTGAAACGATTTATACCGATTTGCTGGCGCCTGTCGCTCGTTACTTGGGTGAGCTATGGGAGGACGATCTTTGCGACTTCACGCAGGTCACGGTGGGTCTGGGCCGCTTGCAGCAAGTGCTGAGGGAGCTGAGCCCCGCCTTTGGTCAGTCCAGCGCGAGCACCAGCTGCAACCGGGTGTTGCTGCTGCCAGGGCCTGGCGAACAGCATACCTTTGGCCTGGTGATGGTGGCCGAATTTTTCAGGCGTGCCGGATGGGATGTTGGGGGCGGTCCGTGGGAAGCTGGTGCCGATCCGGTAGTGATGGTCAAGCGCGAATGGTTTGACGTCGTTGGGTTTTCTCTGGGAAATGTTGAGCAGCTTGACGACCTGGCCGAATGCATCAAAAGCGTGCGCGCCGCAGCCTTGAATAAATCGATCTGCGTTATGGTCGGCGGGCCCCTTTTTCTGGCCAATCCAGAGTACGTTGCCTATGTAAATGCAGACGCTGCTTCTACTGACGGTGCACAAGCTCCGACTTTGGCCGCTAAGCTGGTAAGTGCGCGAGGTCAAGGCTCTGGCTTGGGCAATGGTGCAGTTTCCTAGTGCGAAGCGCTCCTTGCACTGCGCCCGACGATTCCCCCAAGTTAACCGTATTGCCAGGCCACAGTGAAGTCACCGCAACAGGTAACTAAAGAAAACACCATCGGGCACTTTGACAGCCCTGAGCTGTTCCTCGCGGGTTTGGACGCCGAAACTGCGGCATCCCTGATCTCTGCCGCGGCAGATGTAGCGCTCATCTTGGATGAGCATGGCGTAATCCAGGACGTGGCCTTTGGCAATGACGAACTCAAGCACGGGCACCACGATTGGCTGGGCAAGCCCTGGCTGCAAACTGTCACGATAGAAAGCCGCCCCAAAGTCCAGGAAATGCTGAGCGAGACCGCCAGCAGCGGCAGTGCCAAATGGCGTCACATCAATCACCCGTCAACTGACAGCGCTGACCTGGCGCTGCTCTACACGATTGTGCCGCTCAGCCGCGACGCAGGTCCACACCGCTCGGTAGCGTTTGGGCGCGACTTGCGTGCACAGGTCGCGTTGCAACAACGGCTGGTCAGCGCACAATTGTCGATGGAACGGGATTACTGGCGCCTGCGCCACCTCGAAACGCGCTACCGCTTGTTGTTTCAGGTGGCGGCTGAGGCGGTGTTGATTTTGGACGCCGCCACCGAAAAGCTCGAAGATGCCAATCCTGCCGCCTACAAATTGCTCGGCGACAAGGCGCGGGTTGCCACATGGACGCTGGTTCAAAGCCTGGACGGCCTGAGTGTGCCGGCTGTGCTGCAAATGTATGCCGCGCTTCGACTGCGTGGCCGTGCAGACCCGATCACGGTGTGTTTTGTCGGGTCTGACGATGTTTACAGCCTGTCGGGATCCCTGTTCAGGCAAGAAAACTCAACCCATTTTCTGATCCGCGTTACACCGTTGAAGGCCACAGAGGCATCGTCAGAGAGCAGCCTGACGCAGCTGCTTTTACGTGTCGTTGACAACGCACCCGATGCCTTTGCAGTGACCGATCTGGATGGCAGGGTGTTGACGGTGAACCGGGCTTTTCTGGAACTCACGCAGCTGGCAAGTGAGGCTTTGGCACGCGGCCAACCCTTGCAAAAGTGGCTCGGGCGCAGCGGCGTTGACATGAATGTGCTGATTTCCAATTTGCGCCAGCGCGGCACGGTGCGGCTGTTTGCCACCACGCTTCAGGGCGAATACGGCTCGACGGCTGACGTCGAAATCTCAGCGGTCAGCGTCGCAACCGGTGACCAACCTTGCCTCGGATTCACCATTCGCGACATTGGCAGGCGCCTAAGCAATGAACCGCTGACCGGCAAGGATTTGCCGCGCTCAGCCGGTCAGATGACGGAGCTGGTTGGCCGGGTACCGCTACGTGACATCGTGCGCGAGACCACAGATTTGATCGAAGATTTGTGTATCCAGGCAGCGCTTGAGCTGACGGGCGACAACCGCGCAGCCGCTGCTGAAATGCTGGGTTTGTCACGCCAAAGCCTTTACGTCAAGCTGAAGCGGTTTGGCGTTGGCGACGCGGTTCTGGAAAGCTGATCGACGCATCAGCCAACTGATTGCTATTTATTTAATAGCTACTCACGCGCGTATTAATTGGGCTCCAGGCCAATCGCCTACTTAGCGCAGCGGTGTTAAGCGTCGGGACGCTTCAGGCGCGAGATGCGCCTTTATTCAGCATCTCCAGCTGCTGACGATTGATGCCCAACATCGTCGCTGCCTTGTTCAGGTCAGCACCCGCACGCTCCATGGCCATGCGGATAAAGTTACGCTGCAACACCTCTGAGGCGCGCCGCATCAGCTCTGGCAATGCCGCGCTGCCGACCTGGTCACACAACACCTTGACGGCTGCTTGCATCGGCTCGACGGTGACTGAAATGTCGCCGGCAGGACTTGGAGTCAGCCGAATGCTAAAGCCAATACACGGCGGGTCAATTTCACTGAGCAAAGTGGCCGCCACCTCAACCGGTCGGGTGATGGCATCAAGCGCCAGAATCTGCGACGGCGCATAGCCCATCATGCCCTCTCGACTGACCCGGGCCAGCAGCTCGGCAAAAGGCTCGTTCGGCAGGCTGAGCCAGTCTGACAACGGTCTGCCGCGCACCGACGCTTCGGTACTGGCTTGCACCAATTTGAGAAAAGCCGGATTGGCCGCCAGCACGCCGCCGTCCACATCGGTCACGGCGACACCGTCGCTGGCGCTGTCCACCAGGCGGGCCAGCGTAGCACCCAGGTTGGCGGGTGAGCCCAGCTGCTCGGTGGTTCTGATTCTGACCAGCAGTTGCTGCGAATCCATCACCCGAAACGGCGTTGCCGTTACGCTGGTGCTGCTGACACGGCCTAGCAGCTGAGCCCGGGTTTCGGTCGATTTGCCGCTGGCCAGTGAACTTGCCAGTGCAACGCTAACAATCTCACGGGAATGCCGCTCAAAGCCAAAAGCAGCGTTTTGACCCACCACCTGCGAAAGCGACAGGTCAAACAGCTCGGACGCGCTTTGGTTGGCTTCAATAATGTTCAACGTGCTGCCGTCGACGACGATGACCGCATCTGTGGCGACCTGAAACAGCAGCCTGTAGCGCGCTTCTGCCTGCCGGGCGTTGGCGTAGTTACGCTCCATGTCTTTCTGCGCGCCGATGAACTTTTGCTGCAGCGCCGCGCTGATGCCCAGATCACGCCCCACGGCCAGAATCGGCCCGCGCGCACCCAGGCGCATCGCCGTGTAGGCCACAGGCACAGTCGCGCCGTTGCCTGACGTGTGATTAACTTCTCGCTTTCGGGTGGCGCAGGTGGGCGACGCTTCAGCCATCAGGCGCTCGACCTTGGCTTTGCACTCGCTGGTCACCGTGTCGGCCCAAAGGTGGCCTACCCAGGTATGGGCATCTTGCGCCAGCGGTGTCGATGCACGCTGGTCCACCCGCTGGACCACGCCGCGTTCGTCGATCACCAGCGCAATATCGCCCCCCAGGGACACCATTGTTCGCGCCAGCTCAGGCGCCCATTCAGACAGTGACTCTGAAAATGTGGTCGCAGTGTTTGCTTCGTTCATGACATCACCCTTCATCCCAAGTTTGGCCACAACATCAGGATGGATGGCGGCCTGCCATGCGACGCGTTTGAAGGCTCACATGGCGATTAAACAGACTCTGTGACTGTTTTGCATCAGTTGAGTGTAGGTGTAAATATAAGTTGACACAAGCGCATGTCAATTAAATAATACACTCAACGGATACAAATATGCTTGTTCAAGCCCCGCGCCCCTCTTTTTCAACCGTCACTGAACTTTTCAAGCCGATCACATGGTTCCCGCCGATGTGGGCATTTGCTTGTGGCGTGGTGGCCTCCGGCGTGGCGATGCAGGGCAAGTGGCTGCTGGCGGCGGTTGGTGTGGCGCTTGCGGGGCCCTTTGTGTGTGCCACGAGCCAGGCCGTCAATGACTGGTATGACCGTCATGTTGATGCCATCAACGAGCCGATGCGGCCCATTCCCTCGGGCCGCATGCCGGGGCAATGGGGCTTTTATATTGCGGTGATGTGGACGCTTGTGTCGATGTTGGTCGCGACGGTCCTGGGCTTTTGGGGCTTTTGCGCGGCGGTGGTGGGCTTGCTGCTGGCCTGGGCGTACAGCGCCCCGCCGATTCGCCTGAAAGAAAACGGCTGGTGGGGCAACGCCGCCTGCGGCTTCAGTTATGAGGGCATCGCCTGGACAACTGGCGCTGCGGTGATGGCCGGTGGCGTGATGCCCGACAGCCGTTCGCTGGCGTTGGCGCTTTTGTACAGCTTGGGCACGCACGGCATCATGACGCTGAATGACTTCAAGGCGGTGGAGGGCGACCGGCAAATGGGTGTTCGCTCCCTGCCGGTGCAGCTGGGCGTACAAAACGCCGCCCGTGTGGCCTGCGCCGTCATGATCTTGTCGCAAGTGGTCGTGGCGGCTTTGCTGCTGAGCTGGGGCAAGCCCGTTCATGCGGCGTCAATTGCGGGGTTGATGGCGGCGCAGGTCGTCATGATGCGGCGCTTTTTGGCCGGCGTGATCGAGCGCGCCCTTTGGTACAGCGGCTTCGGTGTGCCCCTGTTTGTGGCCGGCATGATGGTCAGCGCATTTGCCCTGCGCGGCTTGATTGAGGCCAGCGTGTGACTGTTTTAATTTTTCCTGATCTGTGTGTCCGTTTTAGAAGGTGAACAACATGAGCCCGAACAGCAATAGTGATGAAACTTTTGACGTGGTGATTGTCGGCGGCGGCCCAGCCGGTGCGACCGCTGCGCACGATCTGGCGCGGCGTGGGCGTTCTGTGCTGCTGCTAGACCGCGCGGGCCGCGTGAAGCCTTGCGGTGGTGCGATTCCGCCGCGGCTGATCAAGGACTTTGCCATTCCCGACAAACTGCTGGTCGCGCGCGCCACGTCTGCGCGCATGATCTCGCCCAGCAACAATAAGGTGGACATTCCCATCGACAACGGCTTTGTCGGCATGGTCAACCGGGAACAGTTTGACGAGTGGCTGCGCGAACGTGCCGCCGCCAGCGGTGCGGTGCGCCGTATTGGCACGTTTGATCGCATTGAACGCGACCCGGACGGCATGGCAGTGGTGCACTTTGAGGCGCGCGAGCATGCGCAAAAGTCGGGTGGCAACACAAGTATTTACGCTGCCAAAGTGCGCGCCCGCAGCATCATTGGCGCAGACGGCGCACGCTCTGAAGTCGCCCGCCAAACCGTACCAGGTGCCAGCCACCCCAAATGCGTTTTTGCATATCACGAGATTGTTCGTGCTCCAGCTGTTAAGCCGGCGGATTACAACGATGCGCGATGCGATGTTTTCTACCAGGGCAAGCTCTCGCCTGATTTTTACGGCTGGGTTTTTCCGCACGGCGACACCTTAAGCATCGGCACGGGAAGCGCAGACAAAGGCTTTTCGCTGCGCGGCGCAGTTAAACAATTACGCAAAATCGCCGGATTGGAAGACGCTGAAGTCCTGCGCCGTGAAGGCGCGCCGCTGCCCATGAAGCCGCTTAAACGCTGGGACAACGGCCGTGATGTGGTGCTGGCCGGCGATGCGGCAGGCGTTGTGGCCCCCGCGTCGGGTGAAGGTATTTATTACGCCATGTTCGGCGGCCAGCTGGCCGCTCAGTCTGTGCATGAACTGCTGCAAACCGGTGATGTGAGCGCTTTGAAGCTGGCCCGCAAACGGTTCATGAGGGAACACGGCCTGGTGTTTGGCGTGCTGGGCATCATGCAGTGGTTTTGGTACGGCAGCGAAAAGCGCCGCGAACGCTTTGTGAAAATCTGCGAAGACCGGGACGTGCAGCAATTGACGTTCGAGTCTTACATGAACAAAAAGTTGGTACGCAAAAAACCGATGGCTCACGTGCGCATTTTTATCAAAGACGTGGGGCACCTGCTCGGTTTGGCCAAGGTGTGACGGTCTGGAGTCAACAGTGGTTGCAGCAATGGGTGGTGGGCGGCGGGCTGATTGACACCATCATCGCCATTACCTTGTTGGAAACCGCAGCCTTACTGCTTTACCACCAACAAACAAAACGCGGCTTGATGCCGCGTGATTACTTGCTTAACGTCATTTCAGGTTTGTGCCTGATGCTGGCCCTGCGCTGTGCGGTGCAGGCCGGCGAATGGTACTTCACCGCGCTGTTTTTGACTGCCGCTGGTGCGGCGCACGTTGCTGACATCGCCCAACGGCTGCAGCAACGCACGACCCTCAACTGATTTACGCGGCTTTTGCAACGTAAGCGCTGCACCAGCCTTTTGCCGAAACTTGTTTGCCAGCAAACAACGGGCAAGGACCTGCCGCTTCTTTAGCCTTGCCTGCGTACAACTGGCAGTTGCTGCACATTTGCGTAGCGGCGTGCTTCGGGTACTTTTTGGCGTCGACTTTAGTGGTGTCAGCAGCGTAACCCAGGCCGACGGCGGCGGCGTCCTTTTCATTGACCATGGCCGGGGCTTGCGCCATGACCTGGGTAGCTGCCAGTGCGGTCGTGCCGGCGGCGACTTGCATAAAAAATACGCGGCGTGTGGAGCTATTCATAGTGATCTATCTTTAGTTGAAAAACCAAAATTCTGCCACAAAAAAGACCGCGCCGTCTGTTTGGTTACTCAATGGTATTGATTCGCATTGCGGGTGCAAAACGGTTTACCTGATCGCCGTCGCAAACGCGGCCAATGACCCACCCCAACGCTCAAGATTTTCTGCTTTTACGCGCTTCGTAACGCTTCATCAGGGGTGTGACTGAAATGCCGTGCGCCACTACAGACGCCACGACAACCGCCAGAGTGATATTCAGCAATTGCCCTGCCAGCGGCACCGCGATGCCGTGGC
>JANYED010000141.1 GCA_025363315.1 Polaromonas sp. | reverse complement strand
GTATTCGATCCAACCCGAAGAATCAACAACGTTCATCAAAACCGATCAGGCTCTTTGGGCATGTCGGTGTTGATGTTGCCCAAGTGGCGCAATATGCCCCGGTAGTGGCTGACGGGCAGCTCAGGCTTGAGCGTGGCTTCTCTGTCTCCACAAAGGAACTTGATTTTTGAACCCTCTACCAGGCCTAAGCGGGCGCGCATAGCGGCTGGCAAGGTGATTTGGCCTTTACTGCTGAGGGTAGCTTCGACTTCCAACACGGTTTGTAAAACGGCTGCCATAAATGATTCTCTCTTTGAACAAAATGTAAGTATAAAGCAAAAGTAAGGGGAAATAAAACTCCTTACTTATTTAGAGCCTTACTTCACCCGCATCCCAGGCAAAGCCCCTGGCGAAGGCTCCAGCACATAAATGCCCGATTGCGCTTTTTCGTCGCCGTGGCTGGCGGCTAGCACCATGCCTTCGCTGATGCCAAACTTCATCTTGCGCGGTGCCAGGTTGGCGACCATGACCGTGTGTTTGCCAATCAGGTCTTCAGGCTTGTAGGCGCTGGCAATGCCGCTGAAGACGTTGCGTGTTTTACCTTCACCCACATCCAGCGTCAGGCGCAGCAGCTTGACGGAACCTTCTACTGGCTCGCAATTGACGATTTTGGCGATGCGTAGGTCGATTTTGGCGAAGTCGTCGATGGTGATAAGCGGGGCGAGAGCCTCGCCAGCGGGTATAAGTCTTTCAGGCTCTGGGCTTGCTGGGGCTTCGAACAAGGCATCCAATTGCTCTGGCGTGACGCGCTGCATGAGATGTTCATATCCGTTTAAGCTATGTCCGCTCTTGAGAGGAGCAGCTAGTGAGTTCCATGACAGGTCTGTGCAGTTCAAGAACTTTTGTGCTGCTGATGCAGTTGCTGGAAGGATCGGCGCCATGGCAATCGTTAGTTGGCGAAAGAGCTCAATGCAGTGCGACGCCACCGCTAATGCACGCATAGTATTCCCAAGTTTTGCAAGCGTCCAAGGTGCAGATGCATCGAAATACTTATTTACTTGATCAGTCAAATCCATGATGGTCCGAACTGCTTTGGAGTACTCTCTCGCTTCGAGCAATGAGCGAACTTCTGAAGACAGTTCGTTAGAGATGTTTGGTGGAGTCATTGCATTAATTTCCGCATGGAATGCAACCTTCCCTTCATAGGCAACAACGCTAGGAACATCCTCTGAAATGCTTTGTTCGAAAATTTCCGGAACATCTTCCCCGTAATTGAAGTTGAGTTTTCCGTTCCCAAGGGTGCTAACAAATTTAGCCGCCCGGCTGGCAATGTTGATGTACTTGCCAATCAAATCCGAATTCACCCGCGCCATAAAGTCATCAGCATTGAAAGCAATGTCTTCATTCTTCGCATTCAACTTGGCAGCCAAGTAATACCGCAACCACTCCGGGTTCATGCCCAGGCTCAGGTACTTCAGCGGGTCCAACCCAGTCCCCCGGCTTTTGCTCATTTTCTCGCCGTTGTTTACGGTTAAAAAACCGTGGACGTGAATCTTGTCTGGCGTCTTGCGGCCGCTGAACTTGAGCATCGCTGGCCAGAACAGGGTGTGAAAGGTCACGATGTCTTTGCCGATGAAGTGATGCTGCTCCAGGCGAGGTTGCGCCATGTATGCCTCAAAGCTCTCGCCACGCTTTTCGAGCAGGTTTTTAAGTGATGCCAAATAGCCCACAGGCGCGTCCAGCCACACATAAAAGTATTTGCCCGGCGCATCGGGGATTTCAATGCCAAAGTAAGGTGCATCGCGGCTGATGTCCCAGTCGCCCAAGCCTTCGCTCTTGCTGCCGTCGGGGTTGGTGCGAACGCTGAACCATTCTTTAACTTTGTTGGCCACCTCGGGCACTAGCTTGCCGTCTTGCGTCCACTCCTGCAAGAACTCCACGCAGCGAGGGTCAGACAACTTGAAGAAAAAATGCTCTGAGTTTTTGAGCACCGGCGTAGCACCCGACAGCGCTGAATACGGGTTGATCAAATCCGTCGGCGCATACACCGCACCACAGTTTTCGCAGTTGTCGCCGTACTGGTCTTTGGTTCCGCACTTAGGGCAGGTGCCCTTGATGTAACGGTCTGGCAAAAACATGTTCTTTTCCGGGTCAAAGAACTGCTCAATGGTTTTGACATCAATCAAATCGTTCGCTTTAAGGTCACGGTAAATCTGCCGGGCCAGTTCGTGGTTCTCGGGTGAGTCGGTCGAACTCCAGTTGTCAAAACTGATGTGAAAGCCGTCCAGATACTCTTTGCGGCCCGCTGCAATGTTGGCCACAAACTGCTGCGGCGTGACGCCGGCTTTTTCAGCAGCGATCATGATGGGCGCACCGTGTGCGTCGTCCGCCCCTACAAAGTTGACCTGGTTGCCCTGCATGCGTTGAAACCGCACCCAAATGTCGGCCTGGATGTATTCCATGATGTGGCCAATATGGAACTTGCCATTGGCGTAGGGCAGGGCGGTGGTGACGAAGAGCTGGCGAGACATTTGTGGTGCTTTTTGAGGGGTTAACCCATTATTTTAAGTGGCTTGGCTACACTCATTGGCTAACCGGAAACTCCAGCATGCCCACCCCTGATCAAGTCCTCCAAGCCCTCAGTACCATCACCGACCCCAACACTGGCAAAGACTTCATCACAGGCAAGGTCGTCAAGAACCTGCAAATCAACGGCGCTTCAGTCACTTTTGACCTGGATCTGCCATACCCTTGTCAAAGTGACCACAGCGCTTTCAGGCAACTGTTGACCGCAGCCGCGCGCGGTGTTGAGGGTGTAAGCGAAGTAGCGATCAACATCACCACCAAAATCGCCAGCCACGCGGTGCAGCGCGGCGTGCAACTGCTGCCCACTGTCAAAAACATCATTGCAGTGGGATCAGGCAAGGGCGGCGTGGGCAAAAGCACCACCGCTGTTAACCTCGCGTTGGCTTTGGCGGCCGAAGGCGCTACCGTCGGCCTGCTGGATGCCGACATTTACGGCCCCAGCATTCCCATGATGATGGGTGTGACGGGTAAGCCTGAAAGCCTGGACGGCAAAAACATGGAGCCGCTGGAAAATCACGGCATTCAGGTTATGTCGATTGGGTTTTTAGTCGAGCCCGACCAGGCCATGATCTGGCGCGGCCCGATGGCCACCCAGGCACTTGACCAGTTGCTCAGGCAAACCAATTGGAAAGACCTCGACTACTTGATCATCGACATGCCGCCCGGCACGGGCGACATTCAACTTACGCTAAGCCAGCGCGTGCCGCTGACCGGCGCGGTCATTGTCACCACGCCACAAGACATTGCCCTGCTGGACGCACGCAAGGGCATCAAGATGTTTGAAAAAGTTGGCGTGCCGATTTTGGGCATTGTTGAAAACATGGCGGTGCACATTTGCTCCAAGTGTGGCCACGCGGAGCATATTTTTGGCCAGGATGGTGGCAAAAAAATGGCGGCTGAATTCAATATGGACTATCTGGGCGCACTGCCGCTGGACATGCAGATCCGCCTGCAAGCCGACGGCGGCCAACCCACTGTGGTGGCGGACCCGGGTGGAGCTGTGGCGGCGCTGTACAAAGCCATCGCGCGCAGATTAGCCGCCAGTGTGGCGGCCAAGGCGAAGGACTTCTCAAGCAAATTTCCGACGATCACGATTTCGAAAAACACCTGACAGGGCGACATGAATCTGCTCTCGTCATTGCGTTATCTGGCCGCGCTGGATGAGCACAAGCACTTTGGCAGGGCCGCCATGGCCTGCCACATCACCCAGCCCGCACTGTCCAACGCGTTAAAAGCGCTTGAGGTGGAGTTTGGTGTGGCCATTGTCAAACGCGGCCGCAGCTTCGGCGGCTTTACCGCGGAAGGCGAGCGGGTGCTGGCCAGTGCGCAACGCATGCTGCACGAACGTGAAGTACTGAGCCAGGACTTGAGCAGCGTGGTGGGTAAACCGCAGGGCACTCTGCGCATTGGTGCGGTGCCAACGGCGATACCGATTGCGGCGCGCTTTTCAGCGATGTTGCAGGCTCGGCATGCGGGCATTGCGACGGCTGTGTTTTCGATGAGTTCGACCGATCTTGAAAATCGGCTGGAAGCTTTGACACTCGACATGGGATTGGGTTACACCGACCGCATGGCGCGCCACAGCCCCCGACTGCGGTGCATAGGGCAGTACACCGAGCATTATTTTTTGGTCCGCAAGGCCGCACGCCGTGCTGTATTTAGCGGCGGCGAACAAATGCAGTCCGGCCCGAAGATCACCTGGCTGGAGGCCGCCCAGTTGCCGCTGTGCCTGCTCACGCGCGACATGTACAACCGCAGTATTGTTGACGCGGCTTTTGAAGAAGCGGGCGTGCAGGTCAAGCCGGTAATTGAAACCAACTCCATCCTGACACTGGCTCTCAGCGTTGTTGTGGGCGATGTGTGCAGCGTGCTCCCGGGGGCACTGATCGACGCGGTGCGCGGTTACCGCGAGCTTGAGGCGCTGCCCCTTGTCAGCCCTGCCGTGCGCACTGCCATTGGCTTCATGGTGCAGGGCGCAGGCCGTACGTCACGCGCACTGGATGCGGCCATGACGATGGCGCAAGATGCGGCTTGGCTAAGGCATGCTGCCGCGCACAGCGGGCTGCTGGTGGTTTGACTGCTTTGGTAGTTACCCGAATATTTACTTTTTGAATCGCGGGGTTTCTCGATTCAATTGGACGCGGACTTCGTTAGCATACACATTACTGCTTCGATTGGTGAAACAGTGAGTTTGAACAACAACGGAGACATGCATGTCAGGAATCCTCGATAAAGAACGCATCATTGCCGGGCCAGGTTTTAACCGCTGGCTGGTACCGCCTGCCGCGCTTGCCATTCATTTGTGCATTGGTATGGCTTACGGCTTTTCAGTATTTTGGTTGCCGCTGTCGAAGGCGCTGGGTATCCAGTCCGCCGTCAAGTGCGGACCTGACGTGGGTTTCTTTCAAGAACTTTTTACGTCAAGTTGCGACTGGAAAATTTCAACGCTGGGTTGGATGTACACGATGTTTTTCGTCATCTTGGGCTCGTCCGCTGCCATTTGGGGTGGCTGGCTAGAGCGATCTGGCCCACGCAAGGCGGGTGTGGTGTCTGCTTGCTGCTGGTGTGGCGGCATGCTGATTTCAGCCCTTGGCATCTATACCCATCAGTTCTGGTTGATGATCTTGGGCAGCGGCGTGATTGGTGGCATCGGTCTTGGACTGGGTTACATCTCGCCCGTATCAACGCTGATCAAGTGGTTTCCTGACCGTCGCGGCATGGCCACCGGCATGGCCATCATGGGTTTTGGCGGCGGAGCGATGATCGGATCACCGCTGGCAGCCGACTTGATGAAGTACTTTGCAACGCCTACCAATGTGGGTGTGGCACAAACTTTCGTGGTGATGGCGCTAATCTACTTTGCGTTCATGATGGCAGGTGCTTTTGGGTACCGCGTGCCTGAAACGGGCTGGAAGCCAGCAGGCTGGACGCCGCCGCCAGCGCAGGTCAGCAACGCGATGATCACGCAACGTCACGTACACGTCAGCAAGGTGTGGGGCATTCCCCAGTTTTGGCTGATTTGGGTGGTGCTTTGTATGAACGTGTCGGCCGGTATCGGCGTCATTGGTATGGCTTCGCCCATGCTGCAAGAGGTGTTCGGTGGCTCGTTGATTGGCGTCGGCAAAAAGTTTGGCGAGCTGGACAAAGGCCAGTTGGCTGCGATCGCCACTGTGGCTGCGGGCTTTACAGCGCTGCTCAGTTTGTTCAACATTGGTGGTCGATTTTTCTGGGCCAGCTTGTCCGACAAGATGGGCCGCAAAGTGACCTACGCTGTATTTTTTATTTTGGGTGGTTTGATGTATGCCAGCGTTCCGGGAAGTGCCGGTGCGGGTAGCATTGTGCTGTTTGTAGGTGCATTTTGTGTGATTTTGAGCATGTATGGCGGCGGTTTTGCCACGGTACCGGCTTACCTTGCAGACTTGTTTGGCACGCAAATGGTGGGTGCCATTCACGGACGTTTGCTTACTGCCTGGGCAACCGCTGGCGTGCTGGGTCCGGTGGTGGTGAACTACATGCGTGAATATCAGCTGGGTCTTGGTATCCCGCGCGAGCAGGTCTATAACCAGACGATGTATATTTTGGTCGGCATGCTGGTCGTGGGGTTGATCTGCAATTTGCTGGTCAAACCGCTGGATGCAAAATGGTTCATGTCCGACGGTGAATTGGCCACTGAAAAAAAGCTGGCGCATGAAAAAATGGCGGCGTCAGAAGTCGGCAGAAGCACCGACAAGTCAACCGTCAGCCCCGCGTTGGTGATGTTTGCGTGGGCAGCAGTAGGTATTCCGTTAGGCTGGGGTGTGTACCGCACGTTGCTCAGCGTTGCCAAGTTTTTCGCCTGATCGTTTTATCATGATCATCATTTTCAACGTTACCTTTTGCTGATATGAATCATCCTGCCGCACCCCGAGAAGTTCAAGCTATTGCCATTGTCACAATGGACGACTTGCGCGAAAAGATTCGCCGCAAGAGCAAGCTCAAGGGGCGGCAGGCTGATGACGTTTCAATCAACGATGTGCGTACCTTGATTGGTGGTAAACCCGAAGCGGGCCACCGGCGTGATTTGCTGATTGAGTATTTGCACAAGTTAAACGACGCATATCGTGGTTTGCACGACAGGCACCTGGTGGCGCTGTCCAAAGAGATGAACATCCCTATGGCCGAAGTGTACGAGGTGGCCACTTTTTACCATCACTTTGAAGTACTGCGTGACGACGACCAAGCTGCTGGGCTTACAGTGCGTGTATGCGACGGTCTGGCTTGCGAGCTGGCGGGTGCGCAGGATTTGCTCAAACGCTTGCCAGCTTTGCTGGGCCGCGACGGTGTCAAAGTGATTGCTGCGCCGTGCATTGGCCGATGTGAGCAGGCGCCAGCTGCTGTGGTCCACCAACGGCCCGTACCATTTGCCACTGCAGACAGCATTGTTTCAATGGTAAATAGCGGCTTGGCGTGCGACACGGCGGTACAAGCTGCTACAAATTTTGAAGCGTCTGCCTTTGCCGAAAAAAGTATTTCATCCACTTCAGCCGACGTAGGCGCAGGCTACACCAGCTACGAGATGTACCGCGCTGCGGGCGGCTACCAGCTGGCTGCCAGCTTGAAGGATGAGGCGGCTGTTGAATCCGCCATCAAGTCGATGGAGGACTCCGGCCTGCGGGGTTTGGGCGGTGCAGGTTTTCCAGCAGGGCGCAAATGGCGCATTGTGAGAACCCATGCCGCCCCGCGCTTGTTGACGGTCAACATTGATGAAGGCGAGCCCGGCACGTTTAAAGATCGTACTTATTTAGAGCGTGACCCGCACCGGTTTTTAGAAGGCATGCTGATTGCGGCTCAGGCAGTGGGAATCGATGCCTGTTATCTGTACCTGCGTGACGAATACCATGGCGCCAGGGCGATGTTTGAAAAAGAAATCGCCAAGCTCCAAGCCAACCCGCCTTGCAAGCTGCCGCACATCGAGCTGCGGCGCGGGGCAGGTGCCTACATTTGCGGTGAAGAGTCTGCCATGATCGAAAGCATTGAGGGTAATCGCGGCACGCCACGCATGCGGCCGCCATACATTGCTGAAGTGGGCTTGTTCGGCCGGCCAACCTTGGCGCACAATTTTGAAACCCTTTACTGGGTGCGCGACATCATTGAAAAAGGCCCGCAATGGTTTTCTAGCTTTGGCCGTAATGGCCGCAAGGGTTTGAGGAGCTTCAGCGTGAGCGGCCGGGTAAAAAACCCGGGCGTTAAATTGGCACCCGCCGGCATCACGGTGCAAGAGCTGGTTGACGAGTATTGCGGCGGCATGGCGGATGGCCACAACTTTTACGCCTACCTGCCAGGCGGCGCATCGGGCGGCATTTTGCCCGCCAGCCTGAACAACATTCCACTGGACTTTGATACGTTGCAACCTTACGGTTGTTTTATCGGCTCGGCTGCGGTCACCATTCTGGGGCATCAAGATAAAGCGCGTAATGCAGCACTCAATGTGATGAAGTTTTTTGAGCACGAAAGCTGCGGCCAGTGCACGCCGTGCCGCGTCGGCACCGCCAAGGCGGGCAAACTGATGCAAGAGCCCGTATGGGACGGCGCTACGCTGGAAGATCTGGCGCAAGTCATGAGTGATGCGTCGATTTGCGGCCTAGGCCAGGCTGCGCCAAACCCAATTCGCAGCATTCAAAAATATTTTCCAGACGAAGTGTCTGAAGCCGCGTGGAAAGGCAAGCTGCCAAGCCCGGGCGAGCCACTGACCACTGAACATTCGATTCATGGAGAAACCAAATGAACGCGCCGACAAAAATGGTAGAGGTTCTGCCGCAGACAGTCGAATTCAAACTCGACGGCAACACCATCCACGCCTATGAAGGCGAAACGATTTTGAAAGCGGCCAAGCGCCACGGCATAGACATTCCGCACCTTTGCTACAAAGACGGTTATCGCGCCGACGGCAACTGCCGCGCTTGTGTGGTCGAGGTCAAAGGCGAGCGAGTTTTGGCACCCAGCTGCTGCCGCAGCGCGACGGCGGGCATGGAAGTACAGGCCAAGAGCGAACGCGCCTTGAAAAGCCAGAAGATGGTGGTCGAGATGCTTCTGTCGGACATGCCGGATGTGGGCTACAAATGGAATGACGCTGACCGCATTGAGCAAAATACCGGCCAGCATGGCGAGCTTAGCGACTGGGCAAACTCCCTCAACGTCATCGTCCGCCCCGAGCTGAAAGCCTTGCGCCGCGAGCAACCCAAGGCCGACATCTCTCACCCCGCGATGGCAGTCAACCTCGATGCCTGTATCCAGTGCAACCGCTGTGTGCGCGCCTGCCGCGAAGAACAAGTCAATGACGTAATTGGCTACGCCATGCGCGGCTCACACAGCGAGATTGTGTTTGACCTGAACGACCCCATGGGAGACAGCACCTGCGTGGCCTGCGGCGAATGCGTGCAAGCCTGCCCCACCGGTGCATTGATGCCCAAGACGCAAATTGGCAGCCAGGTTGTCGATAAAAAAGTCGACTCTGTCTGCCCGTTTTGCGGCGTCGGTTGTTTGCTGACCTACAACGTCAAAGACAATGTCATCGTGAGCGTTGACGGCCGCGATGGACCCGCCAACCACAGCCGTTTGTGCGTCAAAGGCCGCTTTGGTTTTGACTATGCGGCCAGCCCGCAGCGCCTGACCAAGCCGTTAATTCGCAAAGCCGGTGTCGCCAAAGACCCTGCCATGCTGGACAAGCTCAACCGCAACACGGCGGATTGGTCTGAAGTGTTCCGCGAAGCAACCTGGGAAGAAGCCTTGAATTTAAGCGGCAACTCGCTCAAAAACCTGCGCGACACGTACGGCAAAAAGTCACTTGCAGGATTCGGCTCAGCCAAGGGCAGCAACGAGGAAGCGTATCTGTTCCAAAAGCTGGTGCGAATCGGCTTTGGCAGCAACAACGTTGACCATTGCACCCGTTTGTGCCACGCATCCAGTGTGGCCGCGTTGCTGGAAGGCGTAGGCTCCGGCGCGGTGAGCAACCAGGTCAACGATGTTGAGCATTCAGATTTAATTTTCGTGATTGGCTCCAACCCAACCGCCAACCACCCGGTGGCGGCGACCTGGATGAAAAACGCGGCCAAGCGCGGCGCCAAAATTGTGCTGGCCGACCCGCGCATCACTGACATTGGCAAGCACGCCTGGCGCACGCTGCAGTTCAAGGCCGACACCGATGTCGCCATGCTCAATGCGCTAATCTACACAGTGATTGAAGAAGGCCTTGTAGACCAATCTTTCATTGCGCAGCGTGCTAGCAATTTTGAAGCGTTGAAAGAAAACGTCAAGTCCTACAGCCCCGAAGCAATGGCGCCGATCTGTGGAATTCCGGCGCAAACATTACGCGAAGTTGCGCGTGAATTCGCCAAGGCCAAAGGTGCGATGATTTTGTGGGGCATGGGCATCAGCCAGCACGTGCACGGCACCGACAATGCACGTTGCTTGATTGCTCTCGTCACTGTGACGGGCCAGATTGGCAAACCGGGCTCTGGCCTGCACCCACTGCGTGGCCAAAACAATGTGCAGGGCGCGTCTGATGCGGGTTTGATCCCGATGATGTTCCCCAACTACCAGCGGGTCGACAACAAGGCCAATCACGACTGGTTTGAAAATTTCTGGAACGTCAAGCTTGACGACAAGCCTGGCTACACCGTAGTTGAAATCATGCATAAGGCGCTGGCTGACGACAGCGACCCGCACAAAATCAGAGGCGTGTATGTGATGGGCGAAAACCCTGCCATGAGCGACCCTGACTTGAACCATGCGCGTCACGCGCTTGCCAGCCTGGAACATTTGGTGGTGCAAGACATCTTCATGACTGAAACCGCGTGGCTCGCAGACGTGGTGCTGCCTGCGACGGCGTGGCCCGAAAAAACCGGCACCGTCAGCAACACCGACCGCATGGTGCAACTGGGCAAGCAGGCCATTGACCCGCCAGGCGATGCCAAGCCTGACTTGTGGATCATTCAACAATTAGCCGATCGTTTAGGGTGCGGCTGGAACTACCAAGGTGAGCATTCGGGCGTAGCAGCCGTATACGAAGAAATGCGCCAGGCCATGCATGCCGCCATTTCAGGCATCACCTGGGAGCGGCTGGAGCGCGAGTCCAGCGTTACCTACCCTTGCTTGAGTGCTGAAGACCCAGGCTCGCCCACCGTGTTCATTGACACCTTTCCGACAGTCGATGGCCGGGTCAGACTGGTTCCTGCAGACATCATTCCGGCCAATGAGCGGCCTGATGCGGACTTCCCGTTTGTGTTGATCACTGGCCGCCAGCTAGAGCACTGGCACACCGGCAGCATGACGCGTCGTGCAACCGTGCTGGATGCAATTGAACCCATAGCTACCGCATCTCTTTGCGGCGCTGACTTGCTGGAAATGGGGCTAAGTGCAGGGGACGTGATCACCATCCAGTCACGCCGGGGTGAAGTCGCCATTCACGTGCGCCGCGACGATGGCACGCCGCAAGGCGCAGTGTTTGTGCCGTTTGCCTACTACGAGGCTGCCGCCAACCTGATGACCAACGCAGCGCTGGACCCGTTCGGCAAAATCCCGGAGTTCAAGTACTGCGCCGTGGCGATTCGCCGGGGCGGACAAGCGGCTAGCGTGTCGGGTTATGGTGTCAACGACTGAACTACTGCCGTATTTGAGTCGGGCGCATGCACCTCTGACCTGTGAGGTGTCAGTTGTCAATGAGTACGGTGAGCAGATCAGTGTTTCTATTCCCGCAGAGCGGGCGCTGACTGTGTATGTTGACAAGCGCGAGCTGGTTACGCTGATGACCTTGGGCGCGTACCCTGAGCTGCTGGTATTGGGTTATTTGCGCAACCAGCGCCTGGTCAAAAGCGCGCATGACATTGAGTCCATCACGGTTGATTGGGGCGTTGGCGCGGCAGCCGTTAAAACGCGATGCGGCATTGCAGACATTGAAGAAAAAACGTCCAAACGTGTGGTGACCACTGGCTGCGGACAAGGCAGTGTGTTTGGTGGCTTGATGGACGAGGTCGATCAAATCAAATTGCCGCCTGATGCCCATATCACCCAAAGCCAGCTATACGCGTTGGTCAACACCATTCGCCTGAAAGAAACAACTTATAAATCGGCGGGTTCGGTACATGCGTGTGCACTTTTTGACGCGACGCTTCAAGACCCTGAGATGTTGATTTTTGTCGAAGACGTAGGCCGTCATAACGCTATAGATACGATAGCGGGTTGGTTGTCAATGCAAGCTGTAGAGCCAGCGAACAAAATCTTTTACACCACAGGCCGACTAACAAGCGAGATGGTCATCAAGTCCGCGCAAATGGGCGTGCCCATCGTTACTTCGCGCAGTGGCATCACGCAAATGGGGCATCAGGTGGCCCAGTCGGTTGGCCTGTGTGCGATTGGCCGAGCTACCAACAAGCGCTTTGTCTGTTACACCAGCATGCAGCGTCTGTTGTTGCAGCCTGGCCTGGCCACCTGGCCCCACGCCAGATAAGGGTTGCTGCTTTGCGCTAACCTAGCGCCATGAATATACTTTTCATCAAACTTGGCTGGCGCACGCTGTGGCGTGATCTACGCGCTGGCGAACTCCGCTTGCTGATCGTTGCCGTTACCCTGGCAGTGGCTGCACTGACTGCGGTTGGCTTTTTTGCTGATCGTCTCAAAGGCGGCCTGCAGCGTGATGCGCGGCAATTGCTGGGTGGCGATGCGGTGCTGCGCAGTGATGAAATGACACCGCCTGTTTTTGTTACGAAAGCCAAAGCATTGGGCTTGCAAACAGCTGCCAGTGTCAGCTTTCCCACCATGGCGCGGGCAATGGACGCTGATGGTGGCGCTAGCAAATTAGCAGCATTTAAAGCCGTGCCTGCTGGCTATCCACTGCGCGGTAGTTTGCTGGTCAGCAGCACCACCGAAGGCAAGGGCGAAAGCACGCGCGATATTCCGGCGCCCGGTACGGTCTGGGCTGATGCGTCGTTGCTCGACGCCCTCGGCCTCAAGATCGGTCAAACCTTGTTGATGGGCGACGCCAGTTTTAAAGTCACCCGAATCATTACCCAAGAGCCAGACCGGGGTGCGGGCTTTGTCAGCTTTTCACCGCGCGCGATGATCAACACGGCCGACGTGGCAGCGACAAATTTGATTCAACCGGCCAGCCGCACCAACTACCGCTTTGCGGTGGCTGGCGAGGAACAAGCTGTGGCCGAATTTGTCAAGTGGGCCAGTGCTGAGATCAAAAAGCCATACGAAGCTTCTGGCGTTCGCGGCGTGCGGCTCGAATCGCTTGAATCAGGCAGTCCGGAGATGAAGCAAACCCTTGACCGCGCTGAGAAGTTTTTAAACCTCGTGGCCTTGCTGGCCGCGCTACTCAGCGCTGTGGCAGTCGCGATTGTGGCGCGCGGCTTTGCGGCGAAGCACCTGGACGACTGCGCCATGCTGCGCGTGCTGGGCCAGCCCCAGCGCACCATAGCGGCGGCGTATGCGTTTGAGTTTGTATTGGCGGGCCTGTTTGCCAGCGCGCTGGGCGTGGCGATTGGGTTTGCTGTGCATTACGGTTTTGTGTTGCTGCTGGCTGGTCTGGTGGAGACCGCGTTGCCCGCTGCCACGGTGTGGCCTGTTCTTTTCGGCGTGGGCATGGGCCTCACGCTGCTGCTGGCTTTTGGTTTGCCGCCGGTGTTGCAATTGGCATCGGTACCGCCGCTGCGCGTCATTCGCCGTGATGTGGGCAATTTAAAGCCAGCGTCCATCGCCGTGTTGGGTGTGGGCATGTTGGGCTTTGCCGCGCTGCTGGTGGCGGCCAGCAGCGACTTGAAGTTGGGCTTGATCGCGGTAGGCGGTTTTGCGGGCGCGGTATTGGTGTTTGCCGCCGCCAGCTACGCAGCAGTCAAGCTGTTAAGAGCCAGTGTGAATGAAGACGTCGCCCCGCGCTGGCTGGTGCTGGCCACGCGCCAGCTGTCAGCTCGCCCAGCCTACGCCGTTGTGCAGACCAGCGCATTGGCGGTGGGCTTGCTGGCGCTGATGCTGCTGGTCTTGCTGCGTACTGACCTCGTTGACAGCTGGCGCAAGGCCACGCCGCCTGACGCGCCGAACCGTTTCATCATCAACGTGCAGCCTGAGCAGGGTGAGGCCTTCAAGAAGGCACTAATGGACGGTGGCGTGACCCAATACGACTGGTATCCCATGATTCGCGGCCGCCTCGTAGCGATTAACAACAAGCCAGTCACGCCGGATGATTATGCGGACGACCGTGCCAAGCGCCTGGTCGATCGCGAGTTCAACTTGTCAAACGCGGCCCAGCAACCAGCCCATAACAAAACCGTGGCGGGGCAATGGACGGTTGAAGAAAAAGGCGCCATCAGCGTTGAGGAAGGCATTGCCAAAACGCTGGGTTTAAAGCTCGGCGATGCCTTGAGTTTTGACATTGGCGGCCAGGTCAGCAGCGCCAAAATCACCAGCCTGCGCAAGGTCGATTGGGGTTCGATGCGGGTCAACTTTTTTGTCATGTTTCCGGTGGCCAACGTGGCCGATGTGCCGGTGTCGTACATCAGCGCGTTTAAAGCACCGCCCGCAGCGGCAAAAGGGATTCAGAGCTTCGATAACGCCTTGGTCAAAGCCTTCCCCAACATCACCAACATCGACACCACCAGCACATTAGCCCAGGTGCAGCGCGTGCTGGATCAAGTTATTCGCGCGGTCGAGTTCTTGTTCGGCTTCACCCTGGCTGCCGGGCTGGTGGTGCTGTTTGCAGCCATCACCGCCACACGCGAGGAGCGCGCCAAAGAATTCGCCATCATGCGCGCCGTGGGTGCGCGTGCCAGCCTGCTGCGGCAAGTGCAGCGCGCCGAGCTGGCGGGCGTGGGCTTGCTGGCAGGCTTCTTGGCATCTGTCGTGGCGCTGGCCGTGGGCTGGGGTTTGGCCCGGTACGTGTTTGACTTTGCCTGGACTGGGTCATGGACGGTGCCGGTGTTTGGCAGCCTGGCTGGCGCAGCGCTGGCCCTTGCGGCGGGCTGGTGGGGTTTAAGGTCGGTACTGAAAACGCCGGTGGTTGAGACGCTGCGCAAGGCACAGTGATCGGTGTCCGCACATTCAAGACACCTCGTCTTCGGGCACGCCAATCAAGGGTGGGCAGCCAAGGCAACTTGTACGGGCGCAGATGTGGGGTGCGTGACGCTATCAGTTAAATAGCTGCTTGCGTTCGTGTTTATTGGTCTACAACCTGATTCTTCTGTCGAGATGTTCTGTCAAGGTGAGCTTAAAAGGACGTTAGACCTGCTTTTCGTCATTTTTCGCATAAAAAGTGCCCCTAACCCAATAGATTCGGGCGCGAGCAGCTCCTGACTTGATAGCAAATAATCGTCAATCTTAATTCTGCGCCAGCAGCACCACCAGCGCCCCAGCCCCCCCATGCGCCGGTCGGGCTTGCACAAAGGCCAGCACTTCCTGCTTTTGGATCAGCCAGCTTTGCACCTTGCCTTTGAGCACCGGCGTTTTGCCCGGCGAGCCCAGCCCCTTGCCGTGCACCACGCGCACGCAGCGCCAGCCCATGCGGGCGGCGTCTTTGATGAAGTCGACCAGCGCCTCGCGTGCGTCTTCACGGCGCAGACCGTGCAAATCGACCTGGCCCTGAATGCTCCAGCCGCCTTTGCGCAGTTTGCGGGTCACGTCGGTGCCGATGCCTGATCGCCGGTAGCTCAGCGCGTCGTCGGTGTCCAGCAGCGTTTCCACGTCAAACTCGTCAGACAGGGCTTCGCGCATCACGGCATGCTCGTCTCGCTGGTGTTGCACGGCTATCGGCGCGGCTTGCGTTAAAGGTAAAACAGCACGTTCGCCAGGCCGGTGCTTGGGCGGCAGCGGTTTGACAGCGCCGACGGCGTGTGCAAAAAACGCTTCTTCAGCTTTTGCTTTGGCCAGCGCGGCTTTGCGGGCTGCTTCCAGCTCTTTGGCCAGTTTGACGCGCGCCTCCAGCTCGGCCTTCACCGCCTTCAAGCCCTTCAAATCTTTGATGGCCACGGCTTTCATGGCTTACATCAGGCCCAGTTCAGCCATCGACACGGCCTGCGTCGCCGTCACGATAAAGTGGTCCAACACCCGCACGTCGATCAGTCCCAAGGCAGCCTTCAGCGTTTGCGTGATGGCCTCATCGGCACGGGATGCCTGCGCCGTGCCGCTGGGGTGGTTGTGTGCCAGCACCACGTTGGCGGCGTTTAGGGCCAGGGCGCGTACCACCACCTCGCGCGGGTAGACGCTGGTTTGCGTTAATGTGCCTCTGAACAGCTCTTCCAGCACGATCAGGCGGTGAGCAGAATCCAGAAACAACACCGCAAAAATTTCATGGTCACGGCTGCCCAGTTGTAATTGCAGGTAGTCCCGTATCGCCCGCGGGTCGCGAAAAATCGTTTTTTCCTGCAACTGGCTGGCGAGGGCCCGCCGGGCTAGTTCTAGTACCGCCACAATCTCCGCGCGCTTGGCGGGCCCCAGGCCCTTGATTTTTTTAAGCGCGTCGGCCCCGGTGTGCAGCAGTCCGGCCACGCCGCCGAAAGTGCTGATCAACTCTTGCCCCATTTGCAGGGCATTTTTACCCGGCAAACCGGTGCGCAGCAGCAACGCCAGCAGTTCGGCGTCACTGAGCGCGCCAGGGCCACGGGCCAGCAGTTTTTCACGCGGTCGGGCATCCAGGGGCAGGTCTTTTAAAAGCATAAATTTGAGAGCCGACTAACTTTCTACAATGGGGCCAGTTTACAAACAGTTCGCCGCCCTTACGCCCCGCTTGAGAGTTTTATGTCTGCCACCGAATCCATCGCTACCCCCATCGTTGAGACATCTTCATTTCTGACCCTGCATTACCGCATGGCTGGCCCTGATGCGGTGGACATCATCAACACCTTTGGCGGCAAGCCAGCCACTCTGAGCCTGGGCACTGGCCAGTTGTCGCCCGCTATTGAGCAGCGGCTGGTAGGCTTGCATGAGGGCACCCACACCACGGTTGAACTGCCAGCTGGCGTTGCGTTCGGCGAGCGCAACACCGAGCTGGTTCAGTGGGTGGCGCGCAAGCTGCTCAATGAGCTGGGCGAGCCTGGCGAGGCTTACAAGGTCGGTGATGTGGTGCAGTTCCCCACGCCCGACGGGACAGGCCAGTATGCGGGCAGTGTGGTGCAAGCCAAAGGGTTAGGTGAGGCTGTGCAATTTGACTTCAACCATCCGCTGGCCGGGCAGCCGGTGACGTTTGAAGTCAACATTATTGGAGTCCTGTGAGCATGCTTCCCCAAGAAATCCTGCTTGCCGAGCCACGCGGCTTTTGCGCCGGTGTTGACCGCGCGATTGAAATCGTAGAACGTGCCCTGACCAAATTCGGCGCGCCCATTTACGTGCGCCACGAGATTGTTCACAACACCTATGTCGTCAATGACCTGAAAGACAAAGGCGCGATTTTTATTGAAGCGCTGGCCGACGTGCCGCCCGGTGCCACATTGGTGTTCAGCGCGCATGGCGTAAGCAAGGCCATTCAGCTGGAGGCCAAGCGGCGCGGCTTTCAGATATTTGACGCCACCTGTCCGCTGGTGACCAAGGTACATGTTGAAGTCGCCAAGCTTCACAAAGAAGGCTACGAGTTCATCATGATTGGCCACAAAGGCCACCCCGAGGTTGAAGGCACGATGGGTCAGCTCGACAGCGGCATCCATTTGGTTGAAGATGTCGCGGACGTGGGCCGCATCAGTCCGCTACAAACCGAGCTGCTGGCCGTGGTGACGCAAACCACGCTGAGCGTTGACGATGCGGCAGAGATCACTGCCGCTGTCAAAGCGCGCTTCCCAATGGTGCGCAGCCCCAAGATGCAGGACATTTGCTACGCCACCCAAAACCGGCAAGACGCGGTGAAGGTGATGAGCTCGCAGGTTGATATTGTGATTGTGGTCGGCAGCCCGACCAGCTCTAACAGCAACCGTTTGGCCGAGCTGGCCAACAAGCTGGGCACGGTGGCCTACATGGTCGATGACGCCAGCGAGCTGAAAGAAAGCTGGTTTGAGGGCATGGGAACGGTCGGTTTGACGGCTGGGGCATCTGCACCTGAAGTGCTGGTCAAGCAGGTGATTGACCGCATCAGGGCGCTGGGCGCGGTGTCGGTGCGCAAGATGGACGGGATTGAAGAGACCATCAAGTTCCCGCTGCCCAAAGGCTTGAAGCTGGACGCACAAGGCGAGATGGATGCGGGGCAAAGCACGCTGCATCAGCAAACCTGATGCGATGGAAGTCGCTATAAATATGTGAGCTGCTCGCGCCCGTATTTATTTGGCTGCAGCATCTTTTTCTTCCTAAACCGTTATTTTTTTGAATTAGTACTATTTTCAAGCGACTTTTATGCTCGACATCACACTTTTACGCAAAGACTTAGGCACAGCCATCGCTCGCCTGGAGACCCGCAAGTCGCCGCAGACTTTCTTGAGTGTCGATGCTTTTCAGGCCCTTGAAGCTGAGCGCAAAACCATTCAAAGCCGCACCGAAGAATTGCAAAACCTGCGCAACACGCTGTCCAAACAAATCGGCCAGCTGATGGCAAAAGGCGAAGATGCCAGCGCGGTCAAGGTGCAAGTCAGCAGCTCAAAAGCTGAGCTGGAAGCGTCCAGCGCGCGACTAGACCAAATTCAAATCGAGCTGCAAACCCTGCTGCTCGCCGTACCCAACTTGCCGCACGAGAGCGTGCCGCTGGGTAAAGGTGAAGACGGCAATGTCATGGTGCGCAGCTGGGGCGTACCCAAGGCCTACGACTTTAAGGTCAAAGACCATGTCGATATTGGCCAGCCGCTGGGACTTAGTTTTGAATTGGGTAGCAAGCTCACCGGTTCGCGTTTTACCGTCTTGCAAGGCGGTCTGGCGCGTTTGCATCGGGCGTTGGCTGCCTTCATGCTGGATGTGCAAACGCAGGAGCACGGCTACACCGAGTGCTATGTACCGTACATCGTCAACGCTGAAACACTTCGCGGCACAGGCCAATTGCCCAAGTTTGAAGAGGACTTGTTTGCAGCCAAAAAAGGCGGGCAAGAAGGTGAGGCTGAAAACACTGCGCTGTATTTGATTCCCACATCCGAAGTCCCGCTGACCAACTTCGTGCGTGACGTCATCACGCCCGAGTCTGACTTGCCCCTGAAATACACAGCCCACACCCCATGCTTTCGGTCCGAAGCAGGCAGCTACGGCCGCGACAC
>JANYED010000133.1 GCA_025363315.1 Polaromonas sp. | reverse complement strand
TAGTTGTCTTTTACTGCTGATAAGCCAATTTATGGCCCTACCCCCTGTCAGATCTGACAGGGGGTACACGCAAGTTATGTATCCAGGCGCTTTCAATGGTGATTCCTTTAATTTATTTGGAGTTACCACATGCAAGTTCTTAAACGCAATCCAAACGCGCTCACCAAAGTTTCGCGAGCCAGTCATGCTGCCGCGTCTTCGTCAACGACTGGATGAGAAATTCACGCCACATTGGAACAAAGAATGGGGCGGTAAATGCATCTTGCATGGGCGTCATCCCGGTACTGATTCAATACGCCTGGACGGCAATGACTACCTCAACATCTCCGGACACCCGAGCATCGTCGGCGCTCAAATTGAGAATTTGCGATGCAACAACGACAGCGTTATTCAGTCCGGCGCGTTTTTGCTGAATGGCCATCCGTCACGCCAACTTGAGACATCGCTTGCCCAATGGATTGGGAAGGAAGACGGGTTCGTCTGCCAGTCTGGCTACTCGGCTAATGTGGGTTTGCTGCAGGCGATAGCCGACGAAGACACCCCGGTTTACCTGGACACCTTGGCTCACACATCGCTTTGGGAGGGCGCGCGCGCAGCTAGAGCACCTGCGCATCCGTTTCGCCATAACGACCCGACGCATTTATCGCGCATGATTACGCGTCACGGGCCTGGCGTTGTGGTGGTTGACTCGGTTTACAGCACGACAGGCGCGCTGTGTCCGCTGGTCGATATGGTGGAAGTCGCCGAACAACACGGCTGCACCATACTGGTCGACGAGTCGCATTCCTTGGGAACTCATGGCCCTCTGGGGGCGGGCCTATGTGCGGAGCTTGGCTTGGTTGACCGCGTGCACTTCATTACGGCCAGCTTGGCGAAAGCGTTTGCAGGACGTGCGGGTTTCTTTACAGTTCCCGCAGACCTTCGTTACTACGTGCTTCATCACAGCTACCCCAATATTTTCAGTTCGTGCTTATTGCCGCATGAAATTGCCGGGTTGACTGCGACGCTTGAGGTGATCAAGTCAAGCGACGAGTCACGTCGGCGTTTGCGCCTGAACACGCTGCGACTTCGCAGCAACCTGCCTGACCTGGGATACCCAATTCATCAAGGTAGTCAGCAAATCATCTCGCTGGAGGCAGGGACAGAGTCTGACACCATGGCGCTACGCGACCGGCTGGAAGAGCGTCAGATCTTCGGCGCTATTTTTTGTGCTCCTGCGACCAGTAGAAATCGCGCCATGGTCCGACTGACACTCAATGCTGGACTCACCGAGTCAGAACTTGATCAAATTGAGTCGGCTGCCCGGGAAATCGCCCCCATTGTCAAACCCTGGGACTGGCCAATTGCCAGACGGGCTCGCGCGGCACAAATCTAATCCTGCAACTGCCGGTTGCTGCTGCGGCCAACAAACTGTGTGCTGGCGCTGCACCCGCCCATGCTGCTGCAGGCCGCTGACGCACTGGCCGAAAGCCGCGACTTCGGCGCGCCGTGGCGCGAGTCGGATGCGCCGCTGGTGGCGTGGCAGGACATTTCGACGTCTGCGTTTGACAATGGCAGCCGCTGGCGCAGGCTGTGGCTGGGCCAGCGGCTACCAAAGCGTCGTGCGGGTCGCCTTCCCGCTGACGGTTGGGCGGGCCTTTGAATGCTAATTGTTCAGCCCGCGCCAGTGGCACGACCGCACCGAGGCGGCGCAACTGGTCTGGTCGGCGCTGAACATCTGGCCGCTGCTCAAACGCGCGCTGGCAGAGGCGCGCAGCCCCTTGAGCCCGCGGGAGCTGGAATGCCTGAGCCTGGCTTTTCAAGGCGCAACGGCCCGTGAGACGGGCAACCGGCTGTTTTGCAGCGAACGCACCATCAACTTTCACCTAGCCAATGCCATGGCGCGCCTGAAGGTCGACAACAAGCTGGCGGCGATTCAGCGCGCCTGCTGGTTTGGGCTGATCTGACGCTGATTTAACGCGGTTGTGCCGCCGCTGTTTAGCCACCCTGCAAACCTGTTGATAATGCGCTCACATGACTTTCCTGGCACTTGACGTTGGCAACACCCGCCTGAAATGGGCGCAATACGACTCGCCCGTTGCAGGCGCGCGTCTGCTGGCGCAGGGCGCGGTGTTTTTGGAAAACATTGACCGCTTGGCCGAAGGTGACTGGAGCAGCATCGTGGCGCCCAGCAAAATCTTGGGCTGCATCGTGGCGGGTGACGCCATCAAACGCCGCGTGGTCGAGCAGCTGGAGCTGTGGGACGTGGTGCCCAACTGGGTGATTTCCAGCCCCAAGGAGGCCGGCATGACCAATGGCTACGACCACCCCGCCAGGTTGGGCGCAGACCGCTGGGTGGCGATGATCGGTGCGCGGCATCGGCTGCTTGCGCGCAACTCCAGCAGGCCCTGCATCGTGGTGATGGTGGGCACGGCGGTCACGGTGGAGGCGATTGACGCTTCAGGCAAATTTTTGGGCGGCATCATCCTGCCGGGCCACGGCATCATGCTGCGTGCGCTGGAGTCCGGCACAGCGGGCCTGCATGTGCCCACCGGCGAGGTGTGTGACTTTCCGACCAACACCAGCGACGCGCTGACGAGTGGCGGCACTTTTGCGATCGCCGGCGCGGTTCAGCGCATGGTCGACAACGTCGCCAGCCACTGTGGCCAGGCGCCAGAGTGCATCATGACCGGCGGCGCGGGCTGGAAGATGGCGCCCAGCATGTCGGTGAGCGTGGAGCTGGTCGACAGCCTGATTTTTGACGGCCTGCTGGAAATAGCGCAGCGCCGGTTCAAGCCCGATGCGTGCTAGGTTGCTCCTGTTTCAGGAGCTGTTTGCACCCGTATTAATTGGGCTGCAGGCCTAAAGTGTTTCTAACAGAGCCCTTAAAAGCCAAAAACGCGTAACATCCGCTGATCAGCCCGCGGACCCAGCGGTCAACCGCGGCTGCCTTCGTAACCCGGCTCCAGCAGGCTGCGCAGTGACTTGATGTGGGCCAGCCCCGCGCGGCCCGCTTCGTGCGCCATGTCGGCGTAGGCCGTCAGCATCAGCATCAGCCGGTCGTAGCTGTCAACGTCTTCAATTTCCTTGAGCACGGCAATCGCGTGCTGCGGCAGGTGCGTCAAAATAAAAGTCGACATGTGGTCTTTGATCTCATCAAGCTCAGCCGCTGTCTGGGCTGCGGTGGACTTCTGCTCGCCCGGGTTGTCGAGCGCAGCTGGCACGGTTGGCGCGTCAAATGCCGGGCTGGCTGATGCCAGCGCGCGAACTGGTGCGGCGCTGTCTGCAAAAGACGACGTCAGCAGCGGCGACAGAGATGCGGAAAAACTTGAATTGGCTGAGCTGTTGGCCCATCGGGCCGCTCTGACTTCAATCAGTCCACGCCTTTCAAGCTCATGCAAAAGCCGCACCGCGTCTGGGCCGTCGCGCCACTGCGCCACCAGCTGTTCAGGCGAGGTTTGGCCGTCGATGCTTTTCAGGAAGTCTTTTAGCGCCGGTGTCAGAGTTGACTGCTGATTGACGGCCACCATGCGACCCGCCATGGTTTTTGAATAAGCACTCAAGCCGCGCCCCAATGGTGAAATGATGATGTCATCGACGATGTGGACTTGGGAAAGCCTAAGTTCCTGTGAAAAAGGAAAACACCATATTACCCAATTTGACTAACTGAGCAATCAAAAGATGACAAGGTTCACATGTGCAATACAGATTTGCAACAAAAACCTTCTTCGTCACCTAAAGTGTATGGAGGGGAGCCCTTGCGCAAACCGTTTGAAGATATGGATCTGCACAGGTGCTGGTGTTCAGCGCAAATGTGGTCGCCATCAGACGCCTAAATCATCGCCAAACAAGGCTCAGTTCGCCATCCTCTTTTTAAAACGCATCGGGCAGCACGCTGTCCACTGCGGCCCAGTGTTATGTCCACCATCCTTTCTGCCTCTGGCGAGCGCACGCTTGCAAATGCCAACCTGAAAGCCAACCTGAAAGTCAAGCCCAAGGGTCACGAGCTCTTGCTGGTGGCCGCTCTTGACCCGACCCGGGCCGTGTATTTTTCGGTTGTCGCTGAAAAAAGCAGTGTGGGCCTGGCGGCAAAAGCCCTGGGCGTGAACGCCAGTACGGTCAGCCGCAAGCTGGACGAATTGGAAGAAGCACTCGGCGTGCGCCTGCTGCAGCGCGACACCCGCCACCTGCCGCTGACCGAGGCTGGCGAGTCGTACCTGCACTACGTGCTCAAAGCCATGAGTGTGCTGGAGGCGGGCAAGCAAACCATGGAGCGCTATGTCAGCGACATTGGCGGGCGGCTTCGCGTGATGTGTCCACCCGCGCTGGGGCGGCATTTTGTGGCAGACCTGGTGGTCGCTTTTGGCCGGCTGTACCCCCAGCTGCAGGTGTCGCTCAAACTCGACTCCCGGCCCTTTTCGCTGGCCGAGTCCGAGTTTGACGTGGGCTTGTCGATCGACATGCCCGTCGAGCAGCGTGCGGTGGTGTCCAAAGTCGGCGAGCTGACGCGTGGCTACGTTGCGACACCGTATTTTTTAGCCACTTTTGGCCACCCGACCACCCTGCAGAGCCTGTCGCAGCTGCCCATCGTGAAGGTTTCCAACAGCGATCAGCTAAGCGATCGCATCGCGCTTACGGCGCCCGATGGGCAGTCAATCACCACCACAACCAAGCTCACCACCAACGATTCGGGCGTGGCGCTGCGTGCGGTGCTGAGCGGCGAGCTGATCGGCCGCATGATGTACTGGTACTGCGCCGACCAGCTGGCGAGTGGGCAACTGCAAAAAGTCACGCCCGAGCTGAACGACACCAAAACGATTTACAGGGTCGTGTCAACCCGCAAGGGCAAGCCGCGCAAAGTGCAGCTGTTTGTTGATTTTTTAAAAACTCATCTGTCCCGGGAAATCCGGCAGCTCGAAAAAAAGGCGTCAGGGCTGGATGCCAAGTTGCCTTAATGCTATTTATTCAGGAGCTGCTCGCCGCCGTATTTATTAGGCCAGTGGCTTAAAAGGTGGATAAATCCAACGTGAATAGCGCTTTTTCAGTCACCCCAGGGCAGCATCAGCGTTACTACCGACAGTTTGGCAAATTCGGGCACAAACTCATCAATGATGCGTTGCGGCTCGGGGCACAGCAGGCTGTCCGTGATGACGCCAAACTGCACGCCGCCGCCGTAGCTGAGGATGGACACCCCCAGCCCGACATCGCCAGACTGCGGCACCCAGAACATGCTTTGCTCTAGCGTGCTGCCGCAAAACTTGAGTTTTTCACGCGGGCCGGGCACGTTTGTCATCACGGCTGTGGTCTTTTTGGCAAACAGACTCAACAGCATGTCTTGCGCGGGCTTGATGAGCAGCCCAGCGACTGCCAGCAAGCTGAAGGCCAGCAGCGGCTGGTAACTGCCTTTGAGCTCTGACATGCGGCGGCGCACTTCATAAACGCGCTCGATGGGGTTTTCAACCCCAATCGGCAGCACCAGCGGCACGAGGCCAAAGCGGTTGCCCAGTTTGTAGGCCTGGTCGAGTGGCCGTAAGTTGACGGGCACCATAGCGCGGATCTCTTGCCCCGTCACGTCGTCGCCATGCGACTTGAGGTATTCACCCAGCGCGCCGGCCACGCAGCTCAGCAGCACATCGTTAATGGAGCAGTTCAGCGCCTTGCCAACGGCCTTGACTTCGTCGAGCGGAATCGGGTCGCACCAAGCGACTTTTTTCGCACCGCCGGGCTTGCCTTTAAGCCGGGTTTTTGAATCGTCAGGCATCAGCGCCAGCGCCGCGCCGTCTTTGACGACCTGCATCAGCACCTTGGCGGCATCCAGTGACACCCCCATACTTTTTTGCGCGCCCTTTTTAGGGTCGTTCAGCAACTCCAGCATGCCCAGCGAGCGCGACGCGCCTTCACCCACTGCGCCCAGGGCTTTGACGGTCAGGTCAGTGAAGGGTTTGAGCAGCGTGTCAGTGATCCAGTCTTCAGCGCTGCCAGGGGCCTGCTTTTTACGCCGCTCAGGCGGCGGCGCACCGCCATCGACCAATGACATCGTGACCGATATCAGCGCAATGCCGTCCGCAATGCAGTGGTGAATGCGAACAATCAATGCACTTCCCCTCAAGCCGTCGGGGCCCACGTAATCTTCAATCAAATGCATTTGCCAAAGCGGGCGCTTGGGGTCGAGCCGCTGGGTGGCCAGCAAGGCCACGCGGTCCTGCAGGGCGCCTTGCTGGTGGCCGCCTTCGGGTGCCTTGGGGAGGGTCTCCAGCACCACATGGTTGGCCAGGTCAAACTTGCGGTCGTTCACCCAGGTCGCGCCCGCTGCGTCCTCCATCACCCGCTGCTTGAAGCGGTTGTACTTGAGCAGGCTGTTTTCAATCCGCTCGCACACGGCTGCATACTTAACGCCGGGCGCCAGTTGCCACACGCCCACGATCATCATCAGGTTGGCATCGCAGTCCATGCGCAGCCAGGCAGTGTCAACTTTTGTCATGCGCTCGCCGCTCAAACCCAACGTTCCAGCGACCGCCCGCTTGACATTTTTTTGCACCTTGGCGGCCGCATCCAGCGCCATGTCCTGTGCAACCGTTTTGCCGTTTTTGATGCGAGTGACCATGAATGCTTTCGTCAAGAAAAATTGCCCGTGGGCGACTCGATCCATTTTGCAGGCAAAGGGGTCGGTAAGATACTGCGAACTAACCCGAACTCACTGGGCAACAAGTTTTTAAAAAGGAGCATCCTGATGGCAGCACTCAAAGCCGCATTCGACAAAGCCATGGCCGATTCAAAAAACCTGAGCGAGCGGCCCGACAACGCCACGCTGCTCAAAATTTATGCGCTGTACAAACAGGGCAGCACCGGCGACAACGAAGAGAAAAAACCTGGCTTTGGCGACATGGTGGCACGCGCCAAGTGGGACGCCTGGGCCAAGCTCAAAGGCACCTCTACTGACGACGCTATGCAGCAATATGTGGATTTGATTGCCGAGCTGGGTTGAGCCGGTCAAACCGTCTGCAAAGGCGTTCCACTTATAAAATAGGCTGTAGCCCAATAGCTTCGGGCGCAAGCAGCTATTTATTTAGGAGCGCTTTGCACAATGCCTTTGTCTTTGAGGGCCTGAATCTGTGCCTGCGTCAACCCGATGCCGCGCAGCACCTCGTCGGTGTCCTGCCCCAGCGCGGGCGCGTTGCGACGTACACCGCCAGGCGTGGCTGAGAGCTTGGGCACGATGCCGGGCACGGTCAAGGCACTGCCGTCTGTCATGGTGATCTGCTGCAACATGCCGCGCGCCTGGTAGTGCGGGTCGGCTGCAATATCGGCAATTGTGTAGATGCGGCCTGCAGGCACTGACGCCGCGTCTAACGCTGCCAGTACCTCGGCCACGCTGCGTTGCGAAGTCCATTGGCCAATGGCGTTGTCAATTTCATCAATGCGCGCCACCCGGCCTGCGTTGTCTTTCAGCGCTGGGTCATTGCCCAAGTCTTCCCGGTCAATAGTCTTCATCAAGCGCTTGTAAATGCTGTCGCCATTGCCCGCGATGAGCGCATAACCGCCGTCATTGCAAAGGTAAGCATTGCTAGGCGCAATGCCGGGCAGAGCGCTGCCGCCGGGGCCGCGTACCGCGCCAAAGGCAGAGTATTCAGGTAGCAGGCTTTCCATGCAGTTAAACACGGCCTCATACAGCGCCACGTCAATCACCTGACCGGCACCACTCGTGTTGCGATGGTGCAGCGCCATCAAAATGCCAATCACGCCGTGCAGCGACGCGAGCGTGTCGCCAATGCTCACCCCCACCCGCACTGGCACGCGGCCCGGCTCGGCTGTCAGGTGGCGCAGGCCGCCCATGGCCTCGGCCACCACGCCAAAGCCGGGCCGGTCACGATACGGCCCAGTTTGCCCGTAGCCGCTGATGCGCAGCATGATGAGGCGCGGGTTGAGTTGCTGCAGCACGTCGGGCCCCAAGCCCCAGCCCTCCATCGCGCCGGGCCTGAAGTTTTCAATCAGCACATCACTCTCAGTGGCCAGCTTGCGCACAATGTCCTGTGCCTCGGGTTGCTTCAAATCCAGCGCCAGCGAGCGTTTGTTGCGCGACTGCACCTGCCACCACACCGACGTGCCGTCTTTGAGCAGCCGCCAGCGACGCAACGGGTCGCCTCCTATGTTTTGCAGCGGATCGCCGGTTTGCAGCGGTTCGATCTTGATGACATCGGCCCCAAAGTCCGCCAGCGTTTTGGCGGCAAACGGCCCGGCAATCAGTTGGCCAAGTTCAACGACTTTGAGGCCAGTCAGCGGGCCTGGTGCCACTGCGGCGGTCACGCTTTGGTCGCAGCTGTTTTTTTCGTGGACGCCTTTTTTGCCGCTGGTGCTTTTCCCGCAATCAGCGCATCCAGGTTCTTCACAATCTCGCCTTCAATTTTGTCCTTGAAGGCACCCAGCAAAAACCCCAGCTTGGCGCTCAGCTCAAAGCTGCTTTTGTCTACTGTCAGCGTGCCAGACACGCCCGAGCGGCTAAAACTGCACACGTCTGACGTGCTGCCTTCCTCATAGGTGCAAGCCATGTCAAATTTCGCTTCTGCTTGCTCGGCCCAGCTGAAAGCAGCCTTGCGAGCATCAGGAAGCGTCATGCCGTGCTGGCGAAGGATGTGGATGTCTGCCATGTGCGGGTCCTTATTTCTGAGTCTTTAGTTCAAAGTCTTTAATTCGAAGTCTTTAATTCGGCGTTTTCAGTGCCTGGCGGCGTTCGTTTTCAGGTAGCGCGGCCAAGCGCCTGACAGCATCATAAAACCGTTGCCAGTCTTTGGCGTTAGCTTCAAACAGCGCCTCAAAGCCGGGCACGAGTTCATCGTAAGCGGCCTGCGCGCCAAAGCTGGCGTTGTTGGCGCGCGCCACCCAGTTGTCGTAACCGGCGGTGTTAAGCGCTGGGCCCCAGCTTTGTTTGAGCTGATCGTAGTCGCTTTTAAATTTCTGCATTGCTATGTTTTTAGCAGCTGCTCGCGCCCGTATTTCTTGGTCTGTAGCGGTATTGTTCTCATAAATTGCTGCCAAATCACGCCGGATGGCCAGCGTCAGCGCCCGGAACTGCTGGCGGCGACGGTTCAGCGCGGCGTATTCGGTTAGTGCGGTTGCGCTGGCATGGGAACCCAGCCACGACGCAGAACCCAGGCGCTCAACCGCGGTGGCAAACGATTCGTTGAACATGGTGTCGCCCGGTGCATACACCACCTGATGCGCCAGTTCATGAAAGATCAATCTCGCCAGCTCGCCTTCGGGGTAGTTGATGAAAGTGTTGAGCAGCGGGTCGCCGCCAAAGTCGCCCAGCCAGTCCAGCTTGCCCAAGGTCGAATAAGCCGGCACGCCGTACACATCGACTTCCAGGCCGTCGCTTTTGATCTGGTTCGCCAGCAGTTGCGCGTCCGCCTCATGGAAGTAACCCCGGTAGCCGACGCAGCCCGCCACCGGAAAGCACCAGGTCTTGAGCGTTAATGAAAACTCGGGCGCGGCCACCACGTTCCACACCACCGCGCCTCTGGACAAGTCTGCAAAGCGCTTGTAGCTGGCGTTGTCGGGCAGTTTGAGTTCATCGACAGCAAAGCTGCGGATGCGCTGACTGAGCGCCAAGCGGGTTTTTAAAGCCGCAGGCGTTTGCGGGTCGGCCAGCACATCAGCAACAGGCCGCGCCGCCTTCAACATCTGCATGTGGCCACTGACCGACTGCCAGTAGTACCCCACAGTGCTGCAGCCGCATAAAAACATCGCTGTGACCAGCGTCAGCAAAAACCTCATGCCAGACGCACCTCCACCAGGCAGTCATAAAACACCGGACCACGGCCCAAATCAGTCAGGTGCTGGCTGGTAAGCTGGTTCACGTTGGTGCCGTCAAGTCCCATCTTGCGCCACCAGATGCCTAGGCCGTTGACCACACCTGGCCTTGCACGGGGCGACACTTCGGCCTTGACGCGGTAGCTGCCGCGCTGGTTGAACACCTCCACCACCGCGCCGGTGGCGATGCCGCGCTTTGCCGCATCGTTGGCGTGAATTTCAAGTACCGGGTCGCCTTCAACGGCGCGCAGGCTTTTAACGTTCACGAAGGTGGAATTTAAAAAGTTGCGCGCGGGTGGCGAAATCATGGCCAGCGGGAAGTCGTTTGACGCGCCGCTTGTTTCGTAGTTGGGCAGGTGGTTAGGCAAGCCGTCAAGGCCGAGCGCCGCCAGCCGTTGGCTGAAAAATTCGCATTTGCCCGAGGGTGTTGGAAAGTTGCCGCCAGCAAACGGTGCCTCGGGCAGCTTGAGGCTGGCAAAGCCGTTCGCCAGCAGCGCCTTGAAATCCACCTGCGCGCCAAACGCTGCGCGGCACAGCGTTTGGTCGTCGTCGCCAAAGCAGGGCTCGTCAAAACCCATGTGCGCCGCGAGTTCGCGAAAAATTTGGGTGTTGGTTTTGGCCTGGCCCAATGGCGCGATGGCGGGGCGGTTCAGCAGCACGTCGGTATGGCCATAAGCGCTGTGAATGTCCCAGTGCTCCAGCTGGGTGGTGGCCGGCAGAATGTAGTCGGCGTAGTCTGCTGTGTCGGTTTGAAAGTGCTCCAGCACCACGGTGAAAAGGTCAGCCCGCGCAAAGCCTCTCACTACCTTGCCTGATTCAGGCGCAACTGCAACCGGGTTGCTGTTGTAGACAACCAGCGCTTCGATTTTGGGGCCAAATTCAGCGGAGGTTTCGCGCGCCAGATCGTTGCCAATCGTGATCATGTTCAGCGTGCGCGACCGGGTGCCCGTGCGCAGATCAGGCCGCTGCAACGCCGCCTGGTCCACCGGAAACTGGCCTGAACTGCTGAGCAGCACGCCGCCCGCGCGGTGCCGCCACGCACCAATCAGCGCGGGCAGGCAAGCTACCGCGCGGGCTGCATTGCCGCCGCCGCGCACCCGCTGCATGCCGTAGTTCAGCCGGATGGCGGCCGGTTGCTTGTTGACCAGGCATTGGCCGTAATCAAAGGCGAGGCTTTTGATTTGCTCTGCTGGCACGCCGCAAATGCCGGCGGCGCGCTCTGGATTCCATAGCATCGCGCGTTCTTTGAGTGCGGCCCAGCCCAGTGTGTGCTGGGCAATGTAGTCGTGGTCCAGCCAATCGTGGGTGTTCAGCTCATGCATCACACCCAGGGCCAGCGCGGCGTCGGTGCCTGGCAGCAGCGCGATGTGTTCGTGGCACTTTTCAGCCGTTTCGCTTTTGCGCGGGTCAATGCAAATTAGCTTGGCACCAGCGCGCTTGGCCTGCTGGGCGTAGCGCCAAAAGTGCAAATTGCTGCCAATCGCATTGCTGCCCCAAATAATGATGAGCTTTGATTCCGCAAAAAACTCGACCCGCATGCCGACTTTGCCGCCCAGCGTTTGCTTCAAGCCTTCACCGCCTGCCGTCGAGCAAATCGTGCGGTCCAGCAGCGACGCGCCCAGCCGGTTAAAAAACCGTCCCGCCATGGCTTCGCCCTGCACCAGCCCCATCGTGCCTGCGTAGCTGTACGGCACGATGGCCTCTGGGCTGCGCGCGGCGATGGCTTTGAGTTTGGCGGCAATGTCTGCGAGCGCAGCATCCCAAGTGACCGCTTCAAAATGTCCGGGGCCCTGAACGCCCGTTTTCGGCCCGATGCGCCTCAGCGGTGTCAGAAGCCGGTCGGCGTGGTAAGTTCGCTCTGTGTAGCGGGAGACCTTGTTGCACAGCACGCCATCCGTTTGGGGATGCGCCGGGTTGCCCTGGACTTTGGTCGCAACGCCGTCCTCAACCGTGGCCAACCACGAGCAGGTGTCCGGGCAGTCGTGCGGGCAGGCACCGCGCACCAACTGAGCCGGGTGGCTGACGGGCGGGCGTGGGTCGGTCGCAGGCGAGCGACTGTCAAGGTGCGGGGCATTGGGCATCTGTAGACTTTATCTGGCCGAAAGACAAAAAATGGAGCCGCCTTAATTGTCAGCAGCAAGGTGTTCATTGAGGCGTTCATCCAGGTGTTCATAGTATCGGCTTTGATGCATCTACAGGTTGTGCCGCGCTTGGCTATGACGCCGTGTCGCCGCAGTGCGTCAGTTATGCTTGTTCCAGCTTTGCTTCTTGCTTTTCAACATGCCCGCGTTGTCCCCTTCAGCCTTCGTCAAACTCGCACGTCCGCACCAGTGGCTTAAAAACGGCTTTGTGTTTGCGGGTTTGCTCTTTAGCCAGCGCTGGAGTGACGCGAATACAGTTCAAAACGTGCTGCTGGCGTTTGCCGCTTTTTGCGCCATCTCTAGCGCTGTGTATGTTTTCAATGACTGGATAGATCGCAAGCTGGATGCGCAGCACCCGACCAAACGGTCGCGGCCTTTTGCCAGCGGGGCTGTGTCTGCATCGGCTGGCTTGGGTTTTGCCGTGCTGCTGCTGGCAGCTGGCTTGTGGCTGGCCTCTGGCATTTCATCTGGGAGCCGCATTTTGTTGGCCCTGCTGACTGTTTACCTGCTGCTGAATCTGGCGTATTCGCTGCGCCTCAAACAGGTGCCGGTGGTAGATGTTTTCATCATTGCATCAGGCTTTATGCTGCGCCTGCTGGCGGGGACGGTGGCGGTGGGTATTGCGCCATCGCACTGGCTTCTGCTGACCGGTATGTTTGTGGCGCTTTTTCTTGGTTTTTCAAAACGCAAGGCTGAAACGTTTCATGCGCCACGCAGCCAGCGCGCCGTGCTGGCACATTACTCGCCTGCCTTGCTTGACACGCTGATGGCCACAACCATGACGGCAACTCTTATTGCCTACAGCTTGTTTGCTATCAGTTTTGAGTCTCAAGCGCGGCATGGCGCGCGATTGGTTTACACCGTGCCGCTGGTGGTGTTCGGGATGCTGCGCTACACCTACCAGGTCAGCAAGGGCCGCGGCGAAGACGTGGCGCGTGATCTGCTGCGCGACCCGTGGATCGTGGTTACGGGTGTTTCCTGGGTCGGGTTTTTTGTTTTGAGCCGCTTTTGGAACCAGCTGTTGTGACAGGCGGTGATGCAGCAACGCGCTGGCCTGTCAAACGCCTGGCTTTGGTTTTGGGCCTCGCAGCCACAGCGTATGCCCTGGTACTGCTGCTGGGCGGGGCCAGCAGCGTTTCATTGTCTGTTTTGTGGTCTGGCGCGGGCCTGCAGGCGGCTGTGCTTTGTCTGCTCAGCTATGTACTGCGCGGCGTGCGCTGGCGCTTGTGGATGGCGCACTACGGCCGGTATTTTGGCCGGGTTGAAGGGCTGCGGCTGTACTTGGCGGGCTACGCTTTCACGCCGACGCCTGGCAATTTGGGTGAGGCCATGCGTGGGCTGATGCTGGCACGCAGTCCGCTGCCACTGCTGCAAAGCCTGGCAATTTTTGGTGCCGAGCGGCTGGCCGATTTGCTGTGTTTGCTGCTGCTGTGTTTGCCAGCCTTGTTGTGGCTGGTTCAACATTCCGCTCTTGAAGTTGTCCCTGGCTGGGCGGCTCGGCTGGCGGTTTTCATCCTGCTGGTTCTTGTCGTTTTTGCAGTCATGCTTTGGCTCCATCGCCAACGGGTGCTGCAGCGCTTTGGATGGCTGCAGGGTGCCTGGGCTTGTTTGTCAGTGCGGCCGGGGGTCTGGTTTGCCTTGACGCTGGCGGCCTGGGCAGCGCAAGGGGTTGCCCTGTGGCTGATCTGCCGTGCGCTTGACGTGCACCTGCTGCTCCTGACTGGCATCGGCTTTTACGCGGTTGCCATGGTGGCCGGTGCGTTGTCTGCTTTGCCGGCGGGCCTGGGCGGCATGGAACTGGTACTGGCTGGCCTGCTGGTGGCGCAAACCGCCAGCACGGCTGAAGCTTTGACAATTACCGTGGTCGTTCGCTTGCTCACTTTGTGGCTGGCAGTCGCTATCGGCGCGGTGGCGCTGCTTTACAGTGCGGTGGTTCGTAAAGACATTCGCTTTTCATGACCGCTCCACAAACGACAGGTTCAACTTTGGTCACCCGTTGGCTGGTAGCCGCAGGGCTGGGCTCGCTGCTGCTGCGGCTTTATATTGCCAACACCTTTCCCATCACCGGAGACGAAGCTTTTTTTTACTGGTGGGGCGTGTACCCCGACTGGGGCTATTACGACCATCCGCCCATGGTGGGCTGGCTGATCGCTGCCATGCGGGCCACGCTGGGCGACAGTTTGTGGTCTATCCGGCTGCCAGTGGTGTTGCTGCCGCTTGGCCTGGGCGCCGCGCTGTGGTGGGCTTTAAATGCCGTTGACAGAACGCGGGCTGCCTGGGCAGTCGCCTTGTTTTGGCTGGCACCGCTCAATTGGCTCAACACACTGATCACGACTGACACGCCGCTGATTTTTTGGTCGGTGTTGTCATCTGCGGCGTTGATGCGCGCTGAGCGCTGCGCGGCTGCTGGTCGCAGGGCTTACGGCTTGTATGCCCTGTCAGGCGTGTTCATCGGCTGCGCTTTTCTGTCCAAATATTTTGCAGTGGTGCTGGGCTTGACGTATACCGTGTACTTTTTGACGTATCGGCGTGACCGCCTGGCCGGTTTTGCGTTGCTGGTGCTTTGTTCGTTGCCATTTGCTGCGATCAACTTCGGCTACAACGCCTCGCACGGCTGGCCCAACATCATGTTCAATGTGTACAACCGCAACGAAGGCGCCGTGTTTGAATGGCGCAAACCATTGATGTACATCGGGATGATGGCCTATCTGGCCACGCCTGCTGCGCTCTGGCTTGCTTTCAGGCACCGCAAAGCCCTC
>JANYED010000115.1 GCA_025363315.1 Polaromonas sp. | reverse complement strand
GTGCTGGTGGAGCCTATCAATACGCGTGACATTCCAGGCTTTTTCCTGAACCGCCAGGACCACGCGCACGAAATCATTGGCCTGGTGGGCGCTGCCAACCTCAAGGTGCAAATGGATTTGTACCATTGCCAGATTGTGGAGGGCGACGTGGCGATGAAAATCCGTAAATACCTACCCACCGGCAATGTGGGCCATTTTCAAATGGCTGGCGCACCCGAGCGCCATGAGCCGGATGTGGGTGAGCTGAACTACCGGTATTTGTTTGACGTGATTGACGAGGTCAGCCAGCAATGCGGTTGGGGCGGCTGGGTCGGCTGCGAATATCGGCCCAAAAAAGGCGGGCAGAGCGGCGGCACGTCAGCGGGTCTGGGCTGGTTGCAAAAGCGCCATGCCTAAAAACCCCACGCTTTAAATTAGCCTTCTGTCTTACACGCAGGTCAGCAGCAACGGCGTAACAATGCTCAGTTGTTATTTGATGCCAGTTCATGACCCTACCCGAATCGTTAGACGCCCGCGATAAAGCCAAAAAGCCCAGAACCGCTGCATTGCGTCCGGTGGCCGATGCGGACGTGTTGGCCGAGGCCGAGCAAGCGCTGGCACAGGCCGCCAAAACCTTCTCCATCAAGGTGCTGACGGTCAACATCCACAAGGGCTTCACGTTTTTCAACCGCAAGTTCATCTTGCCGGAGCTGCGCGAGGCGGTGCGCAAAATTGGTGCTGACGTGGTGTTTTTGCAGGAAGTAACCGGCAGCCACACGCACCATGCCGACAAGTTTGACAACTACCCCGACGCACCGCATTACGAGTTTTTAGCTGACAGCATCTGGCCCGACTTTGCCTACGGCCGCAACGCGGTGTATGACAAGGGCGACCACGGCAACGCGGTGATGTCAAAGTTTCCCATCGTGCGATTTGAAAACCACGACGTGTCGATCAGCGGGCCTGAGCGTCGCGGCCTGCTGCACTGCGAACTTCAAATCCCCGGCCGCAGCGTGAACCTGCATGCGGTGTGCGTGCATTTGAGTCTGACGGAAGCCCACCGCACCCAGCAGATGGACAAGCTGTGCCAACTGATCAACGCCAACATCCCGCCGCAAGCCCCGTTGGTGGTGGCCGGAGACTTTAACGACTGGCGGCACCGCGCTAAAACCCAACTGGCCGAAGGCGCGGGTTTGCATGAAGTGTTTGTGCAGGCGCACGGCCACCCGGCCCGTACCTTTCCGGCCCGCAAGCCGCTGCTGCGACTTGATCGAATTTATGTACGCAACGCGATTGGCCACAAGCCAGTGGTGCTGCCGCACAAGCCGTGGTCGCATTTGTCAGACCATGCGCCGCTGGCGGCGGAGATTGAGCTGTAAGATTGCTATGTTGTTAGGAGCTGCTCGCGCACGTAAATACTGGGTTACCGGCTCTTTTTAAAAAACAATGAGCCTTGTAATCACTTGACGCTGCTGACAATTACGTTACGTGGATGGCCAGGATTCAATCGAAATTTGACCCTGGTTTTTCCTCAGTTTTCCTAACGAGTTTTTGTTGCCATCATTGAAAATTTAATTGGAATCTGACCCCAATTTCTCCCAGAATCTGACCCCAATTTCTCCCCCAATTTCTCCCACAATTTCTCCCACAATTTCTCCAATTTCTCCAATTTCTCCAATTTCTCTCAAAGTTTGGATAAGTTCAAGCAGCTTGCCGGGTGGCAGACAAGGCAGCGGTGTGATTGGTGTAGTGCGTTTATTGTGGGTAATTTGATGTCCAAAGACGTAGAATAATGTTTTTTAACAATTGAAATTTATTCCCATTTATGGTGAAAAAAATTGCACCATCGTTTGCAGCGGTGTTGATAGCCGCGGCCGCTGGCCATCTTTTTGGCGGTGGTCATGCTGCTGCCCAAACACCACTTTTAATAAAAGCCTTGCCGTCAGAAGCGGTCGTAAATCAGGCGTTTGACTGTGGCTGGATGTTGGTTCCTGAAACTGAACAGTCAGCTGCAGAACGCAATTCAGCGAAAGCGTTTGAGCAACTGCCGCTTGCTGAAAACAGGCGAACAAATATGCCGGATTTCACGGGTCAGATCCGCGCGCTTGGCACCAACTTTGAATTTTTAAGTGGCGGCGGAGCAATGACTGGCGGCTTTATGGAGCTCCAGGGAACCAAGTCGTCGCTGGACGCGGTGTTACGCTACTTCTCCAGCCAAAACCGTGCGGTCAAGCAAGTGCCCAACCCGTTTGCTACGGACGGCAAGGACGCGACTAAAGACATAAAAAATACTGCCCAAGGCAGCCGAAGTTGGATGCGTAGCGACGTTGGGCCAGACTTGACCGTTAACTATGTAGTTCTTGATAAATTCGGTGGCTTGGACGAGTCCAAGACCGCGCCTGGAGTGTCGGTTCTGTGTCTTTCAGAAGCCACTAATGATGAAAATACAAGAAAGTTAGGGTTGGTGCCTTTAGCTGAAATAGAGGCTACTCTAAGGGGGAACGAGGCTAAACCAGTATCTTGGGCTGACGGCATCATTGCAAGCAAATCACTGAAACGCATGCGCCTACTGGCCACGTACATGCAGCTTACCGCGCCGCAAATAAGCGCCCTGTTAGCCACGGCTGACCGAACTGTTGTTGCTCAGTTGATTACAAACAAAAGTTTGCTGTTTACATCTGCACAACTGGATGCGCTGATCAAAAACCCTGAGCACGTCGACAGCGTCGCATTGAACCGTCAAGCGCAATTCAGCGCTGCACAAAACACGGCCGTCTTGGCGCGTGGGTCGCAGCAAACAAAGGACTGGCTGGTGTTGCGCAAGCGCAATGGCCAGGCTGAGGCTCGGCTCATGCAAATTATTGAGCAAGGTAATCAGCAAGCCATCATGGGAGCGTTGTCTCAGTTCGGTCCCCCAAGCGAACAACACATTGACCGCCTGATGCAAAGCCGTGATGTTGAGTTACGCCGGGCGGTCACCATGAACATCAAGTTCACGCCAACATCTGCCCAGCTTGGTCAGATTTTGAACGATCCCGATGCGACTGTGCGCATTGGTATATTGCGGCGAGATGACGTAACCATACCTGCCGCACTTGTCTCGCTCGGCATCAACCACCCCGATCCCAAGGTGCAGTTTTGGTATTCAATGCGCAAAGACTATGTTGCCACAGCCAGCGAGATTGAGACTGGCTTAACGCAAGGGGACGCGCCAGCGCGGCGCGGCTGGCTGATGCGTAAAAACATCACGCTGACGCAAACTCAAATTGACCGCGCCTTTGACAGCCGTGACACGCGCAGCTTTGTCGCGGCTCGGCCGGACGTCAAACTGTCAGCCGCACAAATCGAGCGGTGCATTGTTGATGACGATTACAGCGTGCGCGACACCTGCGTGCGCCGGGCCGATTTCGAAATCAACCCAGCACGCTTTGCTACGCTGATGCGCGACACCAACCCCAACATCCCAGAAACGTTGGCACGGGAAAGTAAAAACCGCAATGTTGATCTGGCTCCGTTTGTAAATCAGGCATTGGCCTCGAGTAGCGTCGACCTGGCTGTTGCCATCGGCAAGACCCGCGCCCTCGATGTAACTGATGCGCAACTCAAAGCCGGTATCAGCTCGGGCGACCAAGCTATTCGCAGAGCATTTTGTCGCCGGGAGCAAGCCAAATGCGGGGCTTATTGACGGCTACGATTGCTATTTATTCAGGAGCTGCTTGCGCACGTATTTGTTGGGCTACAGGCCTAAAATACGTCTAAAATAACTGAAACCGGATCGTAAATTTCTCATATAAACCTGTAGCTTGCTTTAAACCCGCTTGGCCAGCTCTGCCGCCATACCCACATAACTGCCGGGCGTCATCGCCAGTAAACGCGTTTTCTCGGCTTCTGGTATCTCCAGTGACTCAATCAGCGCATGCAAGTCAGCCGCCTCAACTGTTTTGCCGCGCGTGACTTCTTTGAGCTTTTCATATGCACCCTGCACGCCATAGCGGCGCATCACGGTTTGGATGGGCTCGGCCAGCACTTCCCACGCGTTATTCAAATCATCATCCAGCGCTTCGGCGTTTAGCTCTAGTTTGCCTAGGCCAATGCTCAGCGAGTTGTACGCCAGCACGGCGTAGCCGACGGCCACGCCCATGTTGCGCAGCACGGTACTGTCGGTGAGGTCGCGTTGCCAACGGCTGATGGGGAGCTTTTCGCTTAGGTGCTTGAGCAGCGCGTTGGCCAGGCCCAGGTTGCCTTCGGCGTTTTCAAAATCAATCGGGTTGACTTTGTGCGGCATGGTCGACGAGCCGATTTCGCCTGCTTTTAGGCGCTGCTTGAAGTAGCCCAAGCTGACATAACCCCACACGTCGCGTGACCAGTCGATGAGTATCGTATTGGTGCGGGCAATCGCATCAAACAGTTCGGCCATGTAGTCGTGCGGCTCAATTTGGATGCTGTACGGCTGAAAAGTAAGCCCCAAGCCAAAGCTGTGAGGGGCCGAAACGTCGGTTTCGGGCCCGGCCTCTGGCGTTTCAATCACTTTGCGGCTGAAGGCCTCCCAGTCATGCTCAGGCCAGGCCGACAAATGCGCGTTGTAGTTGCCGACTGCGCCGTTCATTTTGGCCATCAGCGGCACGGCGGCGATTTTGGCCCTGGCATTGACGAGGCGCACCACCACATTGGCGATTTCTTTGCCCACCGTGGTCGGGCTGGCGGTTTGGCCGTGGGTGCGGCTCAGCATGGGCTGCGCTGCAAAGACGTGCGCCATCTCGCGCATTTTGGCAATCACTTTGTCGAGTGCAGGCAACAGCACCACGGCCAGGCTGCCTTTGAGCTGCAGGGCGTGGCTGGTGTTGTTGATGTCTTCGCTGGTGCAGGCAAAGTGCACAAATTCGGCCACGGCCATCAGCTCGGGCCGGGCATCAAACCTGGACTTGATCCAGTATTCGACGGCCTTCACATCATGGTTGGTGGTTTTCTCAATCTCTTTGATGGCCAGTGCGTCGGCCTCTGAAAAGTTTTTGACCACGCCA
>JANYED010000070.1 GCA_025363315.1 Polaromonas sp. | reverse complement strand
CTTGTTTGCTGGTGTTGTCTGTTGCGGTGCTGATGATGCTTTGCAGGCCGCTTGGGTAGCTGACTGTGACTAGCTGGGTGCCGTCGTCGAAGGTTTGGGAGGTGCTCACGCCGAGCAGGCTACCCTGACCGTCAAGGGATTCATAACGCACGGCGCTACCAACCTGCGTGGTGATGACGCTTTGTTGTATGACGCCGCTCGAGTAACTCTTGTCGGTGTAGGTGCTAGTTGCAGCGTCGTAGCTACTTTGCGATGTCAAGTTGCGTTGGTTGTCGTACAGGTTTTGCGCATATGAGCCATCTCGCTGGGTCGTCATGCTGGACTGCAAGACATTGCCGCTGCCATCGTATTGGCTGACGGTGTTGCTGCCGTCAGGGCTGCTGACTATGGTTTGCACGCCAGTGGGTATGCCGTTGATGTAACGCGTGGCGGTGGAGTCGCCGTTGGCTTGAAGCACGACTTTGCCAGTCAACGTTATGCCGTCCAGCGCATAGGCTTCTTGCGTGCGCGACCCGTCTGCGGCTGGCGGGTAAATCTTGTTGATGCTTATGACTTGTGAGTTACTGTCATAGCTGATTTGCAACACCGAGCCATCAACTTGTTTGCTTCCCGTTTGCAGCACTTGGCCCAACCCATTGCGGGTAACAGTGTTGCCCTGTGGGTCTGTGGCGGTGATGGGCCCGGGGTTGCTGTAGGTCACCACCGGGTTGACACCGCCGGGCTGCAACTTGGTAACGCTGGCGGTAACGTCGCCGAATTTTTTGATGAGATAAATGTCGCCTTTATAGTTTTCAAACTGGGTAACGGTAGCGCCGTCTGCCGTGGGGATGACTATGGGTGCAGACCCAATGGTGGCCGTACTACCCGGCGTGGTGGTGGGCAGGTTTTGTAGGGTTGCCAGTGATGTGGCTGTTTCTTGGTTGATGTACAACGGCCCTGTCACAACGGCAGGCGGCAGTCTGGGCAGGGGGAAACCGGCATTGGCAAAAAAGTTTTGATAAGCGGGTTGGTAAACAACGCCAATGCTGTTGGCGTATACGTCAGCGGCATCGCCATGCCCAGCGAGTACGTCATAGGTAGAAACTCCCGATCCAGACAAATCCGATTGTGTGAAGTTGGCGCGGTTTTCATTTGCCGCAATGACGGAGGTGGTGCTCAACACGTTGGTCGGCTGGCCGTAGCTGCCCTGGGCAAAGGTGGCTACGGGGGAGATGGGTAATGACGCGGTGACGGTCGCTTCGCCAGGGGCAGCCAGTTCATGCTTGTTGCCTGCTGGATCTGTATAGACCAGGCCTTCGACATAAAGCTTTTGAGCAAAGATGGTGTCGGCCAGAATGCCCCGGCTAAAGCTGGCCGTCATGGCTGTTATGGCACCGCCAGCATTGCCCGGCTTTTGCCGCCACTCATAAGCAGCCTCCGCGCGGTAGTTGTCAAGCTAGTTGTCGCACGAAGGAATTGAATCAGGCTGCTATTTTGATGGTTTCAGGCTCCTTGGTTTGAGGTATGTCGGGATTGAGGTGGACCTGATCTATGCGGCGCCAATTGCGGCACTGTTTTGACCAGCGTTCTGGGTGGGTCTGGCGGGCCATCTCGTAGACCGCAGCGCGCCCGGCAAGCAAGGTTTTGTCTTGCTCTGCGTGGCGCTGGGCTGGCGTCACGAATCGAATGGCACTGTGCCTATGTTCGTCGTTGTACCAGTGCACCAAATCGGTCACCCAGCGACGCGCTTGAAACAGGTTTTCAAACGGTTTGACAGGCATGGCCGGGCGATACTTCAGCGTTCTGAACAGCGACTCCGAATACGGGTTGTCATTGCTTACCGAAGGACGGCTGCGGCTCGGCGCCACGCCCATGCGTTGCATCGTTGCCAGCATGGCCTCGCCCTTCATGGGCGCGCCATTGTCCGAATGCACGACGAGCTGACCCGCTGCGACGCCTTGCCTGGCACAAATGTCTTGCAGCAGTGCGCTGGCCAGCTCTGCACTTTCGCAGTCATACACCTGCCAGCCCACGATCTTGCGGCTGAACAGGTCAACGAACAGGTACAGGTAGAAGTAGCTGCCTCGCACCTGTGTGGGCAAGTAGGTGATATCCCAGCAGTAGATCTGGTCGCCGCCGGTGGCCGTCAAGGCACGCGGCTTGCTGCGCTTTTGCGGCGCGCGCTCAAGCCTGCGGTGCTTCATCTGGCCAGCTTGGTGAAGCAGCCGGTACAGGGTTGATTCACTGGCAATGTAGCGCCCCTGATCGGCCAGGCGCGGCACGATCTGGCTCGGCGGCAGGTTTTTGAACTCTTCCCCGTTCAGTAGTGCCATGGCGTGTTGGCGCTCGAACGCATTGAGCTTGTTGGACGGCTCAGCGCGCTCGTGCAGACCACTTGCGCGGCGGTCACCACATTGGCCATCGGGATGCTGCCAGCGCTGCATGGTGCGTTCGGACAGTCCAATTTGGGCGCAGGCCTGCGCCTGTCGCGCACCGCCCATGCAGGCCTGCTTAATCAGCTCCAGCAGATCTTTGCGTTGCTGGGCGTCGCTCATCAGGCCTCGTCCCCCAACAGTGCCTGGAACTTTTTTTGCAGCACCAGCAAGGCTGCCGCTTCCGCCAGCGCCTTCTCTTTTCGGCGAAGGTCGCGCTGCAATCCTTCGTGTTTCGTTTGAAGTTCACGCAACGCCAATTTGGATTCACGTGAGTCGCTTGCAGGAGCACTGCAAAATCCATCGCGCCAGGCCCGTAGCTGATGCTCAAACAGACCCCTTTCCCGGCACCAGGCGTTAAGCTGCGCCTGGGACATGGCGTATGTTTCAAGCAGGGCCTGCAGACGCTGAGACGGTCCCCAGGACTGCGCTGGTAAATCCTCTGGCAGCTGAACTGGCGTCTGACTGACTTGGTTTTTTACCTGATTGGACTTGCCAAGCCACTTTCTCAGCGTGCCGACAGGCATGTGCAAATCATTGGCTACGTACTGCACGCTGCGCGTGCCGCGCTCCCTGACTTTGATCAGAGCTTGCTCCTTGAATTCAGTTGAATGTAAATTTCTACTCATAGATAGCGCTCCTTTGCGGGTCTTCCGCAATCATGGTGGGGCGACAACTAGTCTGACACGGGGGGGCGGTACGAACGCCTTGCTTAACTACGGCTACACGGTGCTACGCGCCACAACCGCACGCGCGGTAGTCGCCGCAGGCTTGCACCCA
>JANYED010000051.1 GCA_025363315.1 Polaromonas sp. | reverse complement strand
CTGGCACAGTCATAACCTGAATCCTGGCAAGGATGACAAGGATGCTGAATCGGGTGGCTCATCCGGTGGTTCATCAGGCGGGTACAACCAATGGGTCATCGACGACACCACCGGCCAGCTGCGCATGCGCCTGGCCAGCTCCACCGCAGCCAGCCAGCTCAACACCGGCTACCTGATTGGCCAGAGTGTCAGTTCTGCCCAGCGCGGTGCTTACCGGGGCTCGGGCTTTGAGCTGCGCACTGATGCCTGGGGTGTGCTGCGGGCGCCTCAGGGTTTGCTGCTGTCCACTACCACCCGGGCGGCGGTTGGGAATAACGGGGCAAATGTGGGGGTGACCAGCACGCAGATGGATACGCTGGAGGCTAGAGCCCAGCTTAGGGGTGCGCAAAGCCTGACCGATGCGTTGCAATCTGCTGCATCTGAGGCCCAGGCGCTGGGCAGCACCCAGGTCAAGGACACCCAGGCCGCACAAAAGCTGCTGCTTGAACGGCTAGACCCCACAAAGAAAGGCAGCTTTGCAACTCAAGGCCTGGCGACCCTGAATGGCCAGTCCACACAAAAGACCCTGACCAGTGGTGACAAGGCGGGCCGTGCGCTCGATACGAGCAAAGAAGCAGCAGTCGAGCGCTTTGGTGCGCCGCTGATTGTGCTGGATGCGCCCTCCTCCATCGCAGTCACCAGCCCGGCCAGCACAGCCGTATATGCCGGGGAGCAACTGCACTTGGTCACGCAAAGTGACAGCCACTATGCGGCGGCGCACACACTGTCTAGCGTTTCAGGCAAAAGCACCACGCTGTACACCCATGAGGGCGGGCTGGAGGCAGTCGCTGCCAACGGACCCTTGAGCATCCAGGCGCACACCGATGAGCTGGAGATGCTGGCGGACAAGGAGATCACGGTGGTGTCGGTGAACGACAGTATCAGCATCAATGCGAAGACTAAGATTGTGCTGAAGGCGGGGCAGACCAGTATCACCCTGGAAGGGGCGAACATCACCTTTGCTTGCCCGGGGAAGTTCAGTGTGAAGGGCAGTGCGCATTCTCTGGATGGTGGGGCTAGTAGTCCTGCGGCTTTGGGGAGGTTGCCGGATTCGAGGGTGAAATTGTTTGACCAAGCTTTCATCGTAAAAGATCAAAAAACTGGCAAGCCACTGGTTAGTTACCCTTACAAAATCAAACGCGAAGATGGAACTATCGAAGAAGGAATTACTGATGCTAAAGGAAGAACACACCAGGTTGATGCTGCCGCGTCTGAAAAAATTGTTATCGAAGTGATCAGTGGCTGAACATATGTCACCTCCTAAATCTAAGATAGCAAATGCCAACCTCACACCTAAAGACGATAAAAAGCTGCCGGTAGTAGAAGTCAAAATACCGGAGATAGTATTAGGTGTTCACTCAAATGTAGCTGCCAATGCAGGATTAACTGACGGTCATGCATGGCTTACAGTTTCAAGAGACGGAATAATCACAACCTATGGGTTGTGGCCTGACGATCATCCAAGGATTATTGCAATGGGATTAAATGATGTAAAGAAATCTGATATCAGGATTGGAATGGAAGCAGGCAGCTCTTCAGTAAGTTCCCGTTTTTATAAACTAACAACAGCTCAAACGATTACGCTTGAAAGAAAGTTAAAGGAAAACGTTACTTGGGGTTATACAAATACATGTGCTTCTTGGGCCAGCTCAACGGCGTCTTCAATAACTAAAGAAAATGTAGATGCGGATGAGTTTTATTTGACCGACACACCGAGAAAATTGACTGAGACCATTGTGAAACTTGAAAAAATTCGACCTACCAGCACTGGTAACCCCAAAGGAGTGCCCGATGATGCAGCATCTTCTTCATCAAGCGAATAAATATTTTTTTTATTGCCTACTGATTTTTATTACCGCGACTACTATTGGATGCAACATGCAAGACACTAAGAAAAATTACACAGTAGCTGACATTAAAATTCGTGTAGTAACCGATGCTAAATCGAGCGTGACTTATTTGATATTTACTGCTTTGATGGAAACGCAATTTTATTCGCCCGGAATTAAAATTATTTCGGATGAAAAGGATAATTTAGTAATCGAATTCATTCGAACAAATATTCAAGATAAAAATCCGAAATTTGATTTAAGGGCAGATTTTCTGGCCTCTTGGATCAAGAGCGCTACGGTCTCAGACTCTGTAAAAGATCAAATAATTAATCAGTCAACTTTAGCTGAGCAAATCATTCGGCTAAAAAAATCATATGAAAATATTTATGTCTTTGATGGCGTAACTAAAAACTTGGTATGGAGTCAAAATAAGTAGTCTAGCGAAAACCAAATTCGACTCATAAGCAGCAATATAATTACTAAGTCGGTGACGGAGACTATTGGCTAGAGAGATGTTGAAAAGAAGACGGTCGCTATTAATCGAAAATTTCATACTCGTTGAATTAGTCAGCTTAATTTGACATTGGATTTTTCCCTCAGGTCTGACACTACCTTAGCTACAAGAAACAGCCGTCATCATGGGAAATCTTGACAGCCACGCGCTCAATGCCATCGCGCTTAACGCGCGAGCATTTGACTTTGTCAGCAGCACGCCCCTGACATTGTCAGTCCCCGACCTAGCCCAACTCTTCGGCACAGGCCTGTCCCAATCGGCCCGGCTGGTCGAGATTGAAACCGCGCAAGGCTCAGGCCTGCCCGATTCTTTGGCAGTTGACCGCTTCTACGGCACCGAAGGCGTCAACCAGCTGTTTAATTTTGAAGTCGATTGCCTGAGCGTTTCAACCCATGTTGAT
>JANYED010000035.1 GCA_025363315.1 Polaromonas sp. | reverse complement strand
CCCAGCTCAAGATTAGCGCGATTTGACGCTGCCTTGGTAGCCAGCACCGCCGTGGCAAAACACGCCAGAGCAGCGGCTGACAGCACATAGCCCCACATGGCCTGGCCTGCCAGCGGTGCGGCAATATCGTTCAAATCAATCAAATCACAAAAGCTTCCAGCGACTCGGGCGCAAACAGCTCTTGGGGCTGTAGCAGTCGCTTGGACAGGCCTTGTTCAAAGTGATAGCGCAGAAAGGTTTTCAGTGTTGCTTCGTTTTTTTCAAAGCCATACGGCCAAAAGTCATTGCCCATCTCGGCCTTGACCTGCTCAACGTGCGAAGTTAGCCACGGCAGCATGGTTTTAAGTGCGGCTGTTTCATACAAATCGTCATAGGCGCGGCGCTGGGACTCTTCCAGGGCCTTCATCATCGAGCGGGCAACCCAGCGGTTGGCCTCGTACACCTCGCGGCGAATAGCCACCGTGTGCATGATGGGAAACATCTTTGTTTCTTTGAAGTAATTGCGCTCTACCTGCTCGTAGTCTTCAAACAGGCGTTTGACTTTGCCGCCGCCTTTCAAAAAACTCGACGGCATGCGGGCGGCGTACAGGGCGTCTATCTCGCCGTCCAGCAGCATTTGCGCCAGGGTTTGCGTCGGGCCAATAGGCTCGACTTTGATGTTGGGCGGCAGGTCGAGTTTGATTTTTTCTGAGCGACCAGGCTCTTCTTCACCCCCGGTGTAGTACGTCACGCTGTCAACCGGTACGCCGTAGTGGTCTTGCAAAATACCGCGAATCCACACCGGGGCCGTCATCTGGTATTCAGGGTTGCCAACACGCTTGCCAATCAGGTCTTTGGCCTCGCGGATACCGGATTTGGCGTTGATATAAATGCATGAATGGCGAAAAAATCGCGACGGAAAAACCGGAATTGCCACAAACGGGCGCGGCTCTTTGGACATCGACACGCTGTACGACGACAGCGACATTTCAGCCACATCAAACTCTTTGTGCCTCAGCATGCGGAAAAACGTTTCCTCGACCGGCATGTTCAGGTAATTGAGGTCAATGCCGTCAGGCTGCACGCTGCCGTCCATCAGGGCGCGGGTGCGGTCGTAGTTCCAGCAGCCGAAAGTGAGTTTGAGTTTGGACATGTATTTTTAGATCGGCTTATTGCCCAATTTATTCGGATTTAATGTTGGCCGACTGAACCGCTTTGGTCAGGCGTTCGTTCTCGCCCAAAACGGCGCGGTTGTAGTCTGCCGGGCCGCTGCCAATCGCGTCAATGCCGGCATTGCTCAACAGAATCACCACTTCAGGCATTTTGGCAATCGTCGCTATTTCGGCGCTGATGCGTTCAATCGCACTGGCAGGCGTGCCTTTAGCGGCCAGCACGCCAACGATGGGGGCAAAGTCAAAACCTGGAATCAGCTCTGCCAGCGCAGGCAGGCTGGGCTCCTGCGGAGTGCGCCGGGCAGCGTTGGTGGCCAGCAGCTTGACCTGCCCGCCTTTGACAAAGCCAGCCAGAGACGGCAAGGCCGAAAACAGCACATCAACCTGTCCGCCAATCAGTGCCGGAACCGACTGCCCGGTGCCCTTGAACGGCACATGAATGATGTCCAAACCCAATGCCGCCTTCATGGCCTCCATGGTCAGGTGGTGGGTACTGCCAATGCCAGACGAACCGTAATTGAGCGTGCCGGGTTTGGACTTGGCCAGAGCGATGAACTCCTGCAGCGAGTTGACAGGAACCTTGGGATGCACGGCCATGTACAACGGCGCACGTGCGGCAAGCGCTACCGGCATGAAGTCGCGCTTGTAGTCATAGCCTAGGTTTTTATAAATCGCCGGGTTGATGGAAAACATCGAACCATCGGTGACCAGAAACGTGTAGCCATCTTTAGGCGACGACGCCAGTGCCTGCGCCGCCACCACGCCGTTGGCACCCGGCTTGTTGTCCACCACCACAGACTGGCCCAATCTTTCCGTCAGGCGCTGCGCAAAAATGCGGGCCACAGTGTCTGGAAAGCCGCCTGCTGAATACGGCACCACAAACTTGATCGGCTTGTTCGGGTAGGCAGCTTGTGCGTGAGCAGCCAGAGGCAGCCAACCCAGGCTGAGTGCGGCGCAAGCTCCAAGCAGTGTGCGACGGCTGGCGGTCATTTGTAAGGAGTGTTGTGAGGTCATGTCTTGTCTCCAAAGCGTGTTTTTAAGCTAAAAAAGGCGGTTTTTAGCGGTTAAATTGGCCTTCAGGCCAATGAATACGGGCGCGAGCAGCTATTAATATCATAGTGCCGGTCAGGTTGAATAAGACGGCTCCAAGGCAGGCTGGCTGCTGTCCCAGACGCAGGAAGCCTCATAAGCGCGCCAGTCTGTCGACTTGGGCACGATGGCCTGGTAGGCACAAATTTGTTTCGGGATACGGGCTTCACCAGTGCCAATGGCGGGCTCGCCTTTGGCAAAAGCCTGCACTGCTTGCAGCATCTGCTTTCTGAATTCGACAATCGCCAAGTCGCTTGCGCCAAGCCGCTCATGCGTGCGGTCGGCAATCGGCCCCATCGTGAGCCACATGGCAATGTCCTGATTGGGAAAGCCTGTGATGCCCGTGAAGTTGCCTGCCTTCATTGCTTGCCGGTCCTGCCAGAACATGTTGGTGCGATTGCGCAGCGGCCTGTAGGTGGTGTCCAGATCTGGGCCGATTTGCTGGCCCAAAAACTTGCGCCAGGTATCGGTATCAGGCGTTTGCGACGTATGACCCCAGGCCATGAAGTAAAACGCGGTGTGGGTGTCGTCCATCGGCACGTTGATGTTGGCCACGTTGTACAGATTGTTGGGCGGTATCAGGGCGGTTGCGGGCGCCACAAAAACGGTGGAGCGCACATAGTCGTTGGCGGCAGCGTTGGTAATCGGGCGGCGAATGGCGGCGTATCTGAAGCCGTAGCTGCCGCGTTCGATTTGCATGCGCGGTGCCTTGTCGGTGGACGGCCTGAGCCACATGCTGTCGGTGGCCTTGGCGCTGTCAACCCGGGCGGGCACCATGTCGGACGAATGCAGGCTGGAGCTGTGTGCCGAGTCAATCGCGCCTTCAAGAATTTGCGCCCAGTTGCAGTCAATGATGACCTTGGCAATTGTGACCTGCGCATCGGCCGTCGGTGCCCAGGCGGGCGGCTCGAATGCAGGCAGTGTTTCAGGCGGGCCCATGTAAGCCCAGACAAAACCGCCCCACTCTTTGACGGGATACGCCAGATGTTTGGGCGGTGCAGCGTTGGTGCTGGAAATCGGAATCACAGGCTCCGACACGCG
>JANYED010000032.1 GCA_025363315.1 Polaromonas sp. | reverse complement strand
CAGCTGCACATCGGTGTCCGGGTTGATGCCGTTTTCTGCAAGGTAATAGCGCAGCAAAAAATTGTGCATGCTGTACTCAAACGGAATCGCAAACTTGAAGCCCTTCCAGTTCTTCGGATCGCGGTTGTTCTTGTGCTTGACATGCAGCGTGATCGCCTGGCCGTTGGTGTTCTGGATGCTCGCCACGTTCATGTTGATTTGGTTGCTTCCCAGGCCCATGGTCATGGCCAGCGGCATGGGCGACAAAAAGTGCGACGCGTCGTGCTCTTTGTTGATCATCTTGTCGCGAATCAGCGCCCAGCCTGCGGTCTTGTTCAATTGAACGTTCAGGCCCTCTTTTTTATAAAAGCCCAGCGGGTCAGCCATGATGAGGGGCGACGCACAGGTGATGGGGATAAAGCCGAGTTTCAGGTCTTTCTTTTCAAGCGGGCCTTTGTCCTGGGCCATGGCCTCCAGCGCGCCCAGCGGAAACAGCGAGGCAATCGCGGCGCGGGCGGTATTGGCACCTACGGCCTTCAAAAAGCCGCGCCGCACGCTGTCGATTGGGAAAAGCGCCTTGACCATGGTCGCTTCCATAAAGCTTTGCGACACGGACTGCTCCGTCTGGGCGGTGTGTTCGCCGGGGGCGTGGTCTTCGCCGCAGGCGCAGCGCAACATCAAAGGACGGTCAGCATCAAAAGCATCAAAACGGTTGGTCATGGTGGTACCTTTCAAAAGATCCAACAGCCATGCAAGGCTTAGGCCTGAATGCGCTTCAGGGGCGTGAAGCCGCATCTTGAGCGCCACAATCGCAGCAAACGCTGGCATGCCGCGTAGTGCCAGCCCTACAAATTGCGCTAAATTGCAGCTTAATTCTCAGGTTTAGTGTGTTGCTGAGCAAATAGTGCCAGCTCCACATCGTTGCGCGCACCGGTTTTATCCAGAATACGAGCCCGGTAGGTGCTGACGGTGTTGCCCGCCAACGCCAGTTGTGCACCAATTTCGCTCACCGACTTGCCGGCCGTCAGCAGTCGGTAGACCTGATATTCGCGGTGCGACAGCGCATCCAGGCCCTGCTTGCCGCTGGTTTGCGCCATCGCACTGGCCAGCGCTTCAGCTGTGGTGCTGCTCACATACATGCCGCCAGATGCCACTTTGCGCACCGCGGCAATCATGTCGTCAGGGTTAGCGCTTTTGTTCAGGTAGCCTGACGCGCCCAGCTTGATGCAGCGCACGGCGTATTGCTTTTCGGGGTAAGTGCTGAGCATCAACACGGGCAGTTGCGGCCAGTTTTTGCGCAAGGCTTGCAGCACGTCCATGCCGTCACGGCCGGGCAGGGCAATGTCCAGTAGCACGGCCTGCAGGCCCTGCACGCTGTTGGGGCCTTGCAGTGCATCAACGCTTTCCAAAATGGCAGGGCCCGTCTCTGCCTCGGCCACCACCTTAATGTCGGGCGCATCGGCCAGCACCTGCTTGATGCCCTCGCGCACAATGCGGTGGTCGTCGCCAATCAGAATGTTGAATATTTTCATGGGCTGCCGAAAACTGCTATGGTTTCAGGAGCTGTATACGCAGGTAAAATGCCGACCCCAGACCTTTTTGACTGGTAATGGCGATGCTGCCGCCCAAGTGGCGTGCCCGTTCCCGCATGCCCATCACGCCGTAGGCGTCGGCTGCCTCAAACGCAGCCGGGTCAGCGCCGCAGCCGTTGTCTTTGACGCTGATGGCGATGGTTTTGTCGTCCGCCTGGATGGCGATGGCAACCCGGCTTGCGCGTGCGTGGCGGCCCACGTTGCTTAACATTTCCTGAAAAATCCTGAAGATGCCAATCGCGGCTTTTTCGTCAATTGGCACCGCGTCAGCCACATCCATTTGCCAGTCCAGCTGCATTTCAGCCGACTGCACAAATTCGTGCGCCTGCCAGTCGAGTGCCGCCCACAAGCCCTGATGATCCAGTATGCTGGGCCGCAGGTCGGTGATGATGCGGCCCACGTTGTTGACGGCCGTTTCAATCTGCCGGCTCATGCTCTGGCATTTCCCGCGCATCGTTTCACGCATGGTTTGGGCGGCGTCTGCATTGCGTTGTTGCTGCTCGCTCAGCCGCTTGTCGAGCCAGCCAACGTCCATCTTCAACGCCACCAGCAGGCTACCCAGCTCGTCGTGCACCTCGCGCGCGATGCGGGTGCGCTCGTCCTCCCGCACGCTGTGGGTGTAGGCCGACAGTTCACGCAATTGGCGCAAAGCTTCTTGCAGCTCATGGGTGCGCTCACTGACGCGCTGCTCAAGCACGCTGTGGGCTTGACGCAATGCGGCTTCAACCCGCCTGCGCGCCGAAATATCAACAAACGTGACAACGGCGCCCTGCACCGCCCCGCCCTCGACGATTGGGTACGATGAATATTCGACCGCAAACGCTGTGCCGTTTTGGCGCCAGAAGTATTCGGTGTCAATCCGGCAGGGCAGCCCGTTGCGAAAGGCATTGAAGATCGGGCACAGGTGCTCAGGGTAATGCGCGCCGCATTGCGCGCCATCACCATGGGTATGGTGCGCCAGCTCATGCATGTTGCGCCCGAGCACCTCGTCAGTTTGCCAGCCCAGTTGCTCGGCACCAGCACGGTTGATGAATGTGCAGCAACCAAACATGTCGATGCCGAAAATGCCTTCGCCCGTTGATTCAAGCAGTTGCGACAGCTTGTCGCGCCAAGCCGCATGCCCGGGCAGCGGCAAGTGGTCTGGTGCACGGGACATGTTTATCGGTAGGGCGCTTGGCATAGGTCGGTCTATGGACAGAGCAGCAGGATAGCAAACAACGCTGCATCGGCCGCATGAAAGGTCGATGGCGGGTCGATGAGGGGTTGATGAGAGGTCGATGACCACCCAATTGCCTGTAAAGTGCTAGTTACCTTCCAGCGACTTGATTGATGACTTGATGGATCCCCCGATTGATGACCGGATTGACACGATTTTTAAATTCTGCGCTTGTCGCCCTGACCGCACTGGCTGCGTGCAGTCCGACTCTCAATTGGCGTGAGGTGCGGCCGGACGGGACGCCACTGGCGTTCTTGATGCCGTGCAAGCCTGATAAGGCGCAAAAAACCGTGCCCATGGCCGGTCAGCCGGCGGAGCTGATGCTGCTTAGCTGTGATGCCGGCGGCGCAACCTTTGCCGTGGCCGTCGCTGATGTGAAAGACGCTTCCAAAACTGCGGTTGCGCTGGCGCAGTGGCAAAGCGTTGCGCTGGCAAACATCAAGGCGGGCGTTGCCCCACCAGCCGTTCTGCTCAAATTGCCCGGTTTGGCCAGCGGCGCTGCGCTGATCAAAGCCACGGGCCAGCGCCCTAACGGCGAGGCTGTCAGCATGCATGCCGCATACTTTGCTCAGGGTGCCAAGGTGTTTCAGGTGGCTGTATACGCTGACAACATATCAATGGATGCGGCGGACACGTTTTTTTCGGGGCTGAAGTTTGAATAAGCCGGGCAGCCACACCGCGGGTTTGCTGGATAAAAAAACCGCCGCGATCGTTTTTTTAACTTTTTCTGCGAGCTACAGCCTGTCGGCGCTGGTGCGCGCCATCATTGCCACGCTGTCGCCAGTGCTCAGCCAAGAGTTTTCGCTGCAGTCCAGTGACCTGGGCTTGCTGGCGGGCGGCTACTTTTTAGGTTTTGCCGCGACGCAGCTGCCCCTGGGCACTTGGCTTGACAGGCATGGCCCCAAGCGCGTGATTATTTGCTTTCTGGCAGTGGCCGTGCTGGGCTGTCTGGCGTTTTCGGTGGCCAGTACATTTGCCGGGCTGCTGGCTGGGCGGGTGCTGATTGGCATGGGTGTCAGCGCCTGCCTGATGGCACCGCTAAGCGGCTTTCGGCGCTGGCTGGACGTGCACAGTTTGCTGCGCGCCAATTCATGGATGCTGATGAGCGGCTCGCTTGGCATGCTGGCTTCTACACTTCCGGTGCAGTGGCTGGCGCCGTTGCTGGGGTGGCGGGCGCTGTTTTGGGTGCTGGCGGGTTTGATTTTTCTGGCCATTGGCGTGATCGCTGTCGTGGTGCCAACCTGGGAGCCGAACGACTCTGCAAAAACCGACGCGCCCGCAGGCTATGCTGACGTGTGGAAAAGCCGTTACTTCCAAAAAATGGCACCGCTGGCGTTTTTCAATTACGGCGGCCTTCTAGCGGTGCAAACGCTGTGGGCGGGCCCGTGGATGGTCAAGGTTGCAGGCTACACACCGCTTCAGGCAGCGACCGGACTGTTTTACCTGAACGGCGCCATGCTGCTGACCTTCTGGAGCTGGGGTCTGGTCAACCCGTACCTGGCCAGACGCGGCTGGCATACCGACCGGCTGCTTGCTTGGGGTGTGCCTGTCAGCATGCTGGTGCTGGCAGTCAACATCTGGGGCGGCTCATCTACCGGCTGGCTGGGCTGGACCGCATTTTGCGTTGCCTCCACTGTCATCAGCTTGTCGCAACCCGCAGTCGGCATGGCGTTCAAGCCGGCCCTGGCAGGTCGGGCGCTGTCAGGTTTTAACCTGATCATTTTTTCGGGTGTGTTCACGGTGCAGTGGGGCCTTGGGCTTCTGATCGATGCGTTTGCCGCGATGGGGCTGGCCCGTGTCGCCAGTTTTCAAGCTGCTTTCAGCGTGTTTTTGTGTTGCGCCATGGCCGCATACGCATATTTTTTGCATACGAAAGTTGATAATTCAGGCCCATGAACGGAATTTTTATCATTGCTCACGCGCCGCTGGCATCGGCCCTGCGCCAGTGCGTGGTGCATGTGTTCCCGGACAATCTGGCGGGCGTGGTGGCGCTTGACGTGCAGCCAAACATGCCGCCAGAAGAAACCTTGGCCCAAGCGCGTATTTTGTTCAAGCACATGGGCACGTCCCATGCGCTGGTACTGGCCGACGTGTTTGGCGCCACGCCCTGCAACGTGGCACAAAAGCTGGTCGATGGCGTCAATTCAAAACTAATAGCAGGCATCAACCTACCCATGCTGCTGCGCACGGTGTCGTACCGCCACGAGCCACTGGACGCCCTGGTGGTACGCGCGCTGGCGGGCGGCACGCAGGGTGTGATGCAGGTCGCCATTACCGCACCGCAAAATCAAGCCAAAAGAAAACATGATCCAAACGACCACGACCATCAGCAATAAGCTCGGCCTGCACGCCAGGGCTTCGGCCAAGCTCACCAAGCTTGCAGGCAGCTTTGCCTGCGAGGTGTGGATGCGCAAGGGCGAACGCCGCGTGAACGCCAAAAGCATCATGGGCGTGATGATGCTGGCTGCAGGCATTGGCAGCATCGTGGTGGTGGAGACCAACGGTGCGGATGAGCAAACCGCCATGGATTCTTTGTTGGCTCTCATCAATGACAAGTTTGGCGAAGGGGAATGATTTGACATTTTCCGTACACGGTTTAGCTGTATCGCGCGGCATCGCGATTGGCCGTGCCGTGTTGGTTGCGTCCAGCCGTGCTGATGTGGCGCATTACTTTGTCGATGCCGACAAAACCGATCTGGAAATCACCCGCGTGCGCACCGCGCGCAATGCGGTGGTCGAAGAAATCACCCGCCTGCAGCAAGACCTGCCCAAAGACGCGCCGCATGAAATATCGGCTCTGCTGGATGTGCACCTGATGCTGCTGCAAGACGACCAGCTGATTGGCGGCGTTAAAAAGTGGATCACTGATCGCCGTTACAACGCCGAGTGGGCGCTGACCACGCAGTTTGAGGCCATTGCTCGCCAATTTGACGACATGGAAGACGAGTACCTGCGTGAACGCAAGGCCGATCTGGAGCAAGTTGTCGAGCGCATTTTGCGCCGCATGAAAGGCATGGCCTCGCCCATGCAAGCGATGCAGCCAGTGGCGCAAGCCGGAGCCAGCCGCAAACAGTCGCAACAGGGCTTGCTGCTGGACGACACGGTTGATGTGCCGCTGGTGTTGATTGCGCATGACATTTCACCCGCCGACATGTTGCAGTTCAAGCAGAGTTTGTTTGCTGGTTTTGCCACTGACGTGGGCGGTAAAACGTCGCACACCGCCATCGTTGCGCGCAGCATGGACATCCCGGCGGTGGTGGGCGCGCGCAGCGCCAGCCAGTTGATTGAGCAAGACGACTGGGTGATCATTGACGGCGATGCGGGCATTTTGATTGTTGATCCGTCGCCGATTATCTTGGCTGAATATGGCTTCAAGCAGCGCCAGGGCGAGCTGGAGCGCGAGCGCCTGAGCCGCCTGAAAAACACTGCTGCCATCACGCTAGACAACCAGCGCATCGAGCTGATGGCCAACATTGAGCTGCCCGGCGATACGCTGGGCGCGGTCAAGGCTGGGGCGGTCGGCGTGGGTTTGTTTCGCAGCGAGTTTTTATTTATGGGCCGTGCCGGAAAACTGCCCAATGAAGAAGAGCAATATACGGCGTACCGGCAGGCCATTGAAGGCATGCAGGGCTTGCCGGTCACCATTCGCACGGTTGATATTGGCTCAGACAAGCCGCTGGACCGCGCCAGCGACCGGATGGAAAAAGCGCAAGACACGCACCTGAACCCGGCACTGGGCTTGCGTGCCATTCGCTGGTCTCTGGCCGACCCGCCGATGTTTTTGACCCAGTTGCGCGCTATTTTGCGGGCTGCTGCGCGCGGGCAAGTCAATTTGCTGGTGCCCATGCTGGCGCATCTGAGCGAGATCAAGCAAACCCTGCTGCTACTGGACCGCGCCAGGGTGCAACTGGACAACCAGGGCATTGCCTACGGCCCGGTGCGGCTGGGCGCGATGATTGAAATCCCGGCGGCGGCATTGACGCTCAAAATGTTTTTGAAGTATTTCGACTTCCTGTCGATTGGCACCAACGACCTGATTCAATACACGCTGGCCATTGACCGCGCCGACGAATCCGTCGCGCACCTTTACGACCCGTGCCACCCGGCTGTGCTGCGGCTGATTGCCGACACGATTGCTGAATGCAACGCGCAAGGCAAAGGCGTGAGCGTGTGCGGCGAGATGGCCGGCGATGTGGCCATGACCAAGCTGCTGCTGGGCCTGGGGCTGCGCAGCTTTTCGATGCATCCGTCGCAAATTTTAGCCGTCAAGCAGCAGATCTTGCGTGCCGATACCGCCAAGTTAAAACCCTGGGCGGAGCTGGTGCTGGGCAGTGAAGACCCGGCGGCAATGCTGTAAGTCGCTACTTAATTGATAGCTGTTTGCGCCCGAATCTATTGGGCTACAGCATTAAAACGTTCGTTAAAGAGCCTAAAGGGCTTGATAGACACCGTAGACACAAAACCCGGTTGAACGCGCATCAACCGATGGCATTGGCAACCACACCCGCCGTTTTGTTACCCACGCCTGCGGATTTAGCCTGCTCATCCGCGTGGTAGCTGCTGCGCACCATGGCGCCCACCGCGGCATGGGTAAAACCCATTTTGTAGGCCTCGGCTTCAAACATCTTGAAGGCGTCGGGATGCACATAGCGGCGCACTGGCAGGTGGCTCATGCTTGGTGCCAAATACTGGCCAATCGTCAGCATGTCGATGTTGTGGGCGCGCATATCGCGCATGACTTGCAAAATCTCTTCGTCTGTCTCGCCCAAGCCCACCATGATGCCGCTTTTGGTCAGCACGTTGGGGTGCAGGGCTTTGAACTTTTTGAGCAGATTCAAACTGAATTGATAGTCGCTGCCGGGCCGCGCTTCTTTGTACAGGCGTGCGGTGGTTTCCAGGTTGTGGTTCATCACATCGGGTGGCGCGGCTTTGAGGATTTCAAGCGCCCGGTCGTCGCGACCTCTAAAGTCGGGCACCAGAATCTCGATCGTGGTGGCGGGCGACAGCTCGCGAATTTTGCTGATGCATTCGACAAAATGCCCGCTGCCGCCGTCACGCAAATCGTCGCGGTCAACGCTGGTGATCACCACGTATTTGAGTTTGAGTGCCGCGATGGTTTTGGCCAGGTTCAATGGCTCGTCCGCATCCAGCGGGTCGGGCCGGCCGTGGCCCACGTCGCAAAACGGGCAGCGCCGCGTGCACTTGTCGCCCATGATCATGAAGGTGGCCGTGCCCTTGCCAAAGCATTCGCCAATGTTGGGGCAACTGGCTTCTTCACATACGGTGTTGAGCTTGTTCTCACGCAAGATCTGCTTGATCTCGTAAAACCGCGTGGTGGGCGAACCGGCTTTGACACGAATCCAGTCGGGCTTTTTAAGCAGCGGGGCTGACTCTACCTTGACCGGAATGCGCGACAGCTTGGCCGCTGCTTTTTGCTTGGCCAGCGGGTTGTAGTCGGCCTGGCTTTGGATGTCCCTGACAACGTCTTGAGTGCTCATGTCCCATATTGTCACCCAGAGCCAAGCCCAGTGCGGCTGATGAGCCTACAGCGCTTTTGACAACAGGGTTTTGATCTCGGGCGCCTCGGTCGCGCCAGCGTTGCGAGCCACTTCGGCCTTGCCTTTGAACACCACAAAAGTTGACTGCGACACCACGTTCATTTGCTTTTGCAGCGCCTTGCTCTGGTCATAGTCTGATTTCAAGATCGTGACATTCTTCAGGGCGGGGTCGGCATCCAGAACCGCCAATGACTTGTCTTGCAGCTTGCAAGTCGGGCACCAGGTGGCCGTGAAGTGAACCGCCACTGGCTTGCCGGCTGCCTGCAGCTTGGCAAATTCAGCGTCGCTGAACGGCTTAGTGGTGATGGCATGCGCCGCGCTGGTCAACACCATTAGGCAGGCGGAGGCGATGCAGATGAGGGCGGTGCGTTTAAACATGGCGATCCTTTGAATTTAGTTTAATTTGATTTGTCGGGCTCGCGGTCAATTTCTTACAAGTTTTTGCTCAAAATCAAGGTGCCAGATACGCCACCAGTTTTTGCGCCAGCACGTTGGCCACGTCGGCAAAGTTAGCGTTCACACCCACGGCGCGCAAGTCGGTGGTTTGCAAGCCCGCATAACCGCAAGGGTTGATGCGCGAGAATGGCTCCAGGTCCATGGCCACATTCAGCGCCGCGCCATGATACGTGCAGTGGCGGCTGACCTTGATGCCGAGGGCGGCGATTTTGCCAAAGCCGACAAATGAGGTGTCAGATTTATCCCGCGCCACATGGCTGAACGGGTCGTCCAACCGAACATATATCCCCGGCGCGCCGCTGACCCGATGCCCCGTCACGCCAAAATGCGCCAGCGTGCGAATCACCGCCTCTTCCACCCGGTAAACGTACTCTTTGACGTAATAGCCCGCCGCCTTCAAATCAATCAAAGGGTAAGCCACCACCTGCCCCGGCCCATGAAACGTCACCTGCCCGCCCCGGTCGGTCTGCACCACCGGGATGCTGCCGGGGTTTAAAACATGCTCGACCTTGCCCGCCAGCCCCTGGGTGTAAACCGCTGGATGCTCACATATCCATAGCTGGTCGCGCCCGTATCTATTGGGCTGCAGGCCAATTTGAGGGGTATTTTGGGTAGTTTTGGAGTCTTTTGAGGCTGATCTATGGGCTGTAAAGGTCTTCATCGCCTCAAAAGTTGGCAAATACTCAACCAGACCTAGTTGACGAACTTCCATACTTATCCCAGCAGCTTGTCCAGTTGCCCAGACATCCCCACGCCGCCCCGCTCTTTGGCAATCTGCCCAAACACACATTTACCGCCACTTTTGGCCGCCCACAGCTCGCCAATTTGCCGTTTTTCAATCTCATACGGGTCGTTCAAGAGGTGCGCGCCTTTGTATTCAACGACGGCAATGCGCCCATCTTTCAACTCGGCCACAAAGTCTGGAAAGAAACGCCCACGCGACGTGGCCAGCGCAAAGCCGCAGGGTTCGGTTACGAGGTTGCGCACCCAATGCTTGACGGCGCTATGGTTGTCTAGCAGTTGGGCGCATAAAAACTCTTCGCCGCCGTCTTTCAGGTCAGCAAGCACTGGATAAAAGTGTTTGTTGAACTGATAGCGCCCGGCATAGCGCGAGCCTGCAGGCACCGGGTAGCGATTCGCCTCAAACAACAACGGGCGCGTCCAGTCCGGCTCAATCGTCCACTCGCCCTCTAATACAAGCTGGCGAAACTGGGCTTTGGCAGCTGTGTCTTTCAGCGTGGCCACACGGGCTTCAATGTCTTGCGCCAGCTTGAAGCGCGCTTTGGCCAGCGTGACCAGCGGCACGCCGCGCTCATGCATCAGGTGGTTGACCACTGCTGCAAAGTAGCTGCTGCGCTGGCTCTGCGTCAGGTCAGGCAGCTTTTGAAAAAGCGACTGGTCCAGCCAGCGCACTAGGTCTTGCGCGGTGATGGTGGTGGAGCCGTAGTCAAACGCAATCTGGCTCGCGTCGGCTGCGCGCAAATTGACTTTGCTGTCTTTTAGGTAAATTTCAAACGTGTTCGACTGCTCCACCACCTGAAAGCCGGGCAGGGCAATTGCCTCGGGCGTCAGCAAGTCGAGCTCCACAGCCTCCAGCACCGCCTCACGCTCCAGCGGCCACAAGTCGCCCTGCGGCGTGCTGCGGTAACTCAGCGTGGGCACGGGCGCAAAGCGCGCCCCGCGTGATGCGGGCGCAGCTTGGGCAGCGACCAGAGCGTTGTGCTGCGCCACCTTGGCTTGCACTTGTTCCTGCTTTTTAGCACCGCGCACCTGGGCGACCAGCAGCGCCTCCATCTCTAAACCAATGTGCCCGGTAACGACCAGGTTTTGCTCACCCGCAATCTGCGTGACCTCAACGCCTGCAGCTTGCCGCAACTCGTCGGGCAAGCTAAGCGCTATAAAATTAGTAGCTACTTGCGCCCGAGTTGATTGGGCTAGAGCCTCATTTAATGGGTCAAACTGATCAAAAAGCGGCAAAACCGACTGCTGTACCACCATAGACGCCACATCCAGCGCTTCAAAACCCATGTTATTGATCAGCCGGTCGGCCAGCTCATGCGCCGCGTTTGAAAACTTGGCCTCGCACACATGGGCGTAAGCGCGGTTAAGCGCTGCCCGCCCGCGCGGGCTGGCATATGGCATGCGCAGCACGCGGCCCAGCAGTTGCTCAACCGCCGTGGCGCTAGACAGCCGTTGTAGCGAACACAGCACATAGGCAAACGGGCAGTCCCAGCCCTCGCGCAGGGCTTGCACAGTGATCACAAAGCGCACCGGGCAGTCGCGTGATGCCAAGTCCAGGCCGTCAAGCTCATTGACCTTGCCTGTGGCTACCTTGATTTGCTCAGGCGGTATATGCAGCTCGTCAGTCAGATGCTTACGCAATGCCTCGGGCGGCACCTCGTCGTTTTCGTTTTGCGCCTGGAACAGTACGATGGGTCGAACGTAACCCTTATCGCCATGTCCTCCGGCTGCCTCATCTTTCAGCGCTTCACCCTCCAGCGCGCGCTGGCTTTGCACGGCGGCAAACACCGCTTGCTGCCAGCCCTCAGGGTGCTCGGCCAGGGCGATTGGCAGCTTGATCATGCTTTCAGCCGCCAGCTCTTGCGCACTGACGTGGTACAGCACATTGGATTTGCCAACTATGGGCGTGGCCGTCAGCTCCAAAATCGCGCTAGGGTTCAGGCGCTTCAGCGCGGTAAAGCTCTTGTCGGTTTTGGTGTTGTGCGCCTCGTCAACTATCAAAAGTGGCTCATGCAGCGCCAGCCAGTTGGCCAGGCTCCAGCGCGGCTGGTTGATGAACCCCGCCAGCACGCCAGTTTTATCGTTCGCGGCCTCATCAGCCGTCACCAGCGCATCTGGCAGGCCGTGCAACACCCGCAGTCGATATTCGTCACAGCCTTTAAAGTGCCGCTCAAAACTCTCTGAAAAGCTGTACACATTGCGTTTGTCGGTGTCGTCAATCCGAAAGCTCTGGATGGTGGCTACCACCACCACGGCACGCTGGCCCCAGTCAGGCGGCGCAATGTTGGCTAAATCTTCAAGAATACACACCCGTACGCCGCTGCCGTAGCTGGCCTCCAATGCCTCACGGTACGGGTGGCCAGCCGTTTGCAATGCTTTCAGTGTTTGGCTGCGAATCACATCGCTCGGCACCAGCCACACCGCCACCGGCGCATCGGTGGCTCGCCACTCCTGCGCCAGCACATTGACGGCATGCGCCGCCATCAGCGTTTTGCCGCCGCCCGTGGGGATGCGCAGGCAAATGCACGGCACCTGCCCAAACGGGTCAGCGTTATAAGGCCGCTCCACAGCCTCGCCAAAAGCCATGGCCGCGCCTTTCAGCTGGGCTGAGCGGGCAAAGGCCCGCAGCGCGTCTAGCGCGGCTTGCTGGTACGACTTGAGGGTGAGGGTGGTCATTTGGTTTGCGGCAATAGGATTTGGCGAAAAAATTAGGCATTGCCTAACCGAGCCTAAGTCATTGAATTCATTGATAAAAATAAATTTTTCGGATAATTTTCAGATAATTTTTCGGATAATTCGGATTAATTTACTTTGAGGTATCCGAAAGCAGGATGTCCACAATTGCCCATTTCGCGCCTTTGCCTGAGCCGGTGGTCGTTATTTTTAACCCCTCGAGCCCCGTTATCCGCAGGGTTGCCAGCAGGTTTTTGATCTTCACCTGTTTTTGTACCAAATCCAGCGAGTCAGGCAGTTTGTCCATCATCAAATCACGAATCTCCGCTGCGGGTACCGATTTGAACTTCTTGATGTGCTTCAAGATGAGCGACTTGTAATAGTGGTCATCCAGCCCTTTGTTACGGGTGTATTCCGCTCGGGTATCTGTCGCATCAGCAACATGTGCAGAAACAAAAAAATTGGGTTTACGTCCTTCAATCAATTTCGCCCGGCGCAAAAGGGTCGATTGAACGTCTGCAATCCGGTGTTTCTTTTGGACCCTGTCTAGCCAGATGACCTGCTCTAAAGGCAAGTCAGATCGTTCCATCAACAACTTGCTGTAGTTTGCGTCGATGATTTGCCCGTAGATATTGAAAAAAGTCTGACCTGGCGCGGATCCCTCGTAATCCGGCAATGGCAAAAATCGTTTGCGCTGACTGCTCACCATATCGCGAATACCGTAGCCGCCTTTGTCAATCATGCCGATGTTGTTCATGGCTTCGGCCAGCCAAGGGTTACGGTAGACGCTAGGGGTGCGATTACCTGTGAAGTAATCTTCAGGCTTTCCGTCAACAAAAGTGCCCAGATTTTCCAGTCGCAGCCGCCCCACAGTTTCCAGCACCACAATGCGGCCAGCTTGTTCATAGTCCTGATGTGCCACGCAGTTGTGTAAGCCCTCAAGAATGACCTTGATGTCATAGCGCGGCAGCTCGATTGCCAGCAGTTCAGTGGCCGGGAAAAGCTTGATGTTCGGGTTACGTATATGTTGACCCACCTCTGTGGTTGTCAGTACAAAGGGCGGGCCAAAGTGCTTGGCAATGCGTTCGTCAGGCACCTTCCAGGTGATTTCGGCGGTACTGTTTGGCAGCAGACCCACGCTTTGCGGCAGGCCAAGCAGCAGCAAGGCTGTTCGGGTGATTTTGCCGTGTAGTGTGATCTTGGCGCGGTTTAGAAACTCTTCGGTACTCCAATTGGCGATTTCCGCCGCCCAGCGCTCCTGCTGGTGCTTCGCGGCAAACTTTTCACGCGCCTTGGCAATCGCAAAAGGGTCGAGATCAGCCAAAGTAGCGCGCGGAACAAGTTCTGCGCTCCAGTCTTGGCCTGCAATCAACTCCGTCAAAATGGCGCGCAAACGATGTGGGCGCAACTCAACCAAACTGTCACCGTCCCGCTGCCAGGCTTTGTCATGTGCTGAAACGGGTTGGCGGGGCGCGTGGCGCGGCACATGCATTAACCAGATGGTGGCGCCGGTATCACTGGCCTGTAGTACCTCCACGTGTAAACCCAAAGACGGCAAGCCTGGCGTCTTGCCCAAAATCCGGTGAACGATGGTTTCTGCTGTGTAGTCCGCAAAATCTTGAATCCCCGTTACCGCCAGTGTTTTGTCTTCGACACCAACGACGACACAGCCACCGTCCATATTGGCCAATGCCGAGATGTAAGACACAAGGTCTTCACCTTTCCGCCCGGAAACATTTGACTTCAGACTGCGCCATTCCTTCCATTCGCAATGCTCGTTTTCAACCGCGTAGTTTTGTTGAAGCCAACTTTGTAGTTGAGCTGCCGTCATTGAATGCATCACCGCCCCCGCACGTCATACGGAATGTGCTTAAACGTCACATTCGCCTGCTTCAGGCGCTCAGCGCCCAGCCGGCAGGCTTCGCCGTAGACGAGTAGCGGGGCGGCTGGCGCGGGCGTGGTGGCGTGCAGGGCTAGCAGGGCTGTCAGCACATCGCGGGTGAGTACGTTGCCGCTGGCGGGGCGTTTGTCGCCGAGTATGCCGTTGTAGAGCAAATAACAGGCAAATTTGGCCGTTTTTAGGGTGTAAATCTGGCTCTGGTCCAATGAATCCGGGCGCAAGCAGCTACTAATTTCATAGTGCGTGCCCAGGTAAGGTGTGCCCGGTTTGGCTGCTTGCGGGTCAAACGACGCGCCGGTTTCTTGCTGCCACACAAAAGCGGCCAGGGTTGCAAAGCGCACTGCGGGGTTGATGCGGCCTGCCTCGTCAAACACCGCGTCGCCCAGCCGCATGAACCTGAAACCGCCGCCTCCCGCCCAACCGACGGCTTTGCTGATGCCGCCTTGCTCACCACCAATCACTTTTTGCAGGCGCGGCAGGCAGTGGGTCGCTGCTTGCGCACGCATCTCAATTCCAATCCAGCGGCGGCGCATTTTGTGTGCAGTGGCAGCAGTTGTTCCTGAACCTAAAAATGAATCTAGGACCAAGTCACTTTCAGCTGTGAAAGTTTCAATGACAAGCTTCAAGTAGGCTTCTGGCTTTTTTCCACCTCTGAATTCAGCGCCACCCTCTGTTCTGCAGTTCCCAAAAGCCCCGGAAAAATCATAACTATTATCAATTGGCGAACTACTAGAGAGTTCTACTTCCCGCTTCCCTAGCGGAACACCTTGGAAATATTTGCCTTTGGTGGCGCTATCTTTGTTTGGCCCAGTGAAGTAGCGAAACGGTAATCCGTCGTCCCCAATCCCTTCGACCTTGTAAAGCGCGCCTAGGCCGTCCGCGGATGTACGACCAGTTAGACAGTCACGAAAGAAACGGCCTGAAGAGTTGCCGTCCAAAATGGTGCCAGTTGCCCAAATTTCCTTTAGACCGTCAACACTTGGTGGGATTTTTTCAATTTTCCATGCACCTTTTTTGAATACGCGAACTGACTTGCCGTTGAGTTCGTGAGTGCTAGTTGGTTTTCCGAGCTCGGTAATTTTGAACACGTATTTGTCGAACGAAAGTGTTTCAGTAGGCCTATTTGGTTTTGCTAATCGGGATTTTCGGTAAACGTGTAATTGTTCCACACGCTTGTGAAAGTCCATGTCTTGCTTAAGCGTTTTATCGGCGTACCGCACAACAGGATAAATCGTTACCAGATAGTGGTCCCGGCCAAAAACCTCGTCCGCCATCACTTTGAGATAGGGGCCTTCACTGTCATCTAAATGGATACACATAAATCCGTCCTCCCTTAGTAACTCGCGCAGCAGTTGCAGGCGCGGCAGCATCA
>JANYED010000385.1 GCA_025363315.1 Polaromonas sp. | reverse complement strand
GTGATGCTGCTGCTGGTGATTGGCGGTACGGGATGGCTTTACGGCGGCATTGCCGGGGCAGTGGTCTTCAAACTCATGCAAGATATTATTTCAACCATCACGCCGCAGTACTGGACGTTCTGGATTGGCCTGTTTTTGGTGGTGCTGATGCTGGTGGGGCGCGAAAAGTTGCTGCGTCCCTGGACGTGGTTAAAAAAAGGCGGTGCATCATGAGCACGCCAGAAACGGTCCTTTCTGCTGAAGGTTTGGTGATGCGCTTTGGCGGCATCACGGCCACCAACAACGTCACGCTGAACCTTAAAAAGGGCGCGCGCCATGCGCTGATTGGCCCGAACGGCGCAGGTAAAACCACGCTGATCAATCTGCTGACCGGTGTGCTGCAGCCCACCGAAGGCCGCATCACGTTGCTAGGTCGTGACAACAGCCTACCGGCTGAGGACATCACCCACCTTGCACCACACAGCCGCGTCAAGCGCGGCATGGTACGCACGTTTCAGATCAACCAGTTGTTCGACACGCTCACGCCGCTGCAAACGTTGGCACTGACGATTTCGCAACAGCATGGACTGGGCAGTAGTTGGTGGAATCCGCTCGGTAACAAAGCGGAGGTAGTTGACCGCTGCGCACAGCTGCTGGAGCAGTTCCACCTGACCGAGGTGATGAACCAGCCCACCAATGTGCTGGCCTACGGCAAGCGCCGCCTGCTGGAGATCGCCATTGCGCTGGCCTGCGAGCCGCGCGTGCTGCTGCTCGACGAGCCGGTAGCAGGCGTACCTGCGGGCGAGCGTGAAGAGCTGCTGCAAACCGTGGCTGCACTGCCAGCCGATGTGTCGGTGCTATTGATTGAGCATGACATGGATCTGGTCTTCAGTTTTGCCAACCGCATGACAGTGCTGGTCAACGGCACGGTGTTGACAGAGGGCGACCCCGAGCAGATTGCCAATGACCCGCAGGTCAAGGCGGTGTATTTGGGGCATGGGGAGAATCATGCAGAGGAGAGCAGTCATGACTGAGCTGCTAAAAGTCGAAGGCCTGAGCGCAGGTTACGGCGAAGCGGTGGTGCTGACTAATATTTCTTTCGCGCTTGAAGAAGGCAAAACCCTGGCGCTGCTAGGCCGCAACGGCACGGGCAAAACCACGCTTATCAACACCCTGGCCGGGGCTACACGCCAACATGCAGGCAGCCTCACGCTGGGCGGTGTGGCGCTGCACAAGCTGGCACCCAACGAGCGAGCCGCAGCTGGTATTGGCTGGGTGCCGCAAGAGCGCAATATTTTCAAGTCACTCACCGTCGATGAAAACCTGACCGCAGTGGCTCGGCCAGGCAACTGGACGCCTCAGCGCGTGTACGGTATGTTCCCGCGACTGGCTGAGCGCAAAAGCAATCTGGGCACGCAGCTGTCTGGCGGCGAGCAGCAAATGCTCGCCGTGGGCCGCGCGCTGGTGCTCAACCCCAGGCTGCTGCTACTCGACGAGCCGCTCGAAGGCCTGGCCCCGATCATTGTTGAAGAGCTGCTCAAGGCGATTGCCCGAATCACCAGAGAAGAAGGCCTGTCGGCCATCATCGTTGAGCAGCATCCGCGAGCGATTTTGAAAATATCGCACAGCGCCGTGGTGCTAGACCGCGGCATGGTGGTGCATGCCGGGTCAGCCCAAGAGCTTCGCGAGCAACCCGAGTTGCTTGACCGTTTGCTAGGTGTGGCGCGTTAGAACTTGCAGATAACATGGGTGCCCATGACCCAGTCAGTTCAAACCTTCCAATACCCCCGCTTACTCACGATCGCCGGCTCAGACAGCGGCGGTGGCGCAGGCATTCAGGCTGACCTGAAAACCTTCTCCGCACTCGGCTGCTTCGGCATGACGGCCATCACCGCGCTGACGGCACAAAACACGACCGGCGTTCGTGCCATTTATGGCGTGCCGCCGCAAATGTTGGCTGACCAGATTGATGCGGTAGTTGAAGACATCGGCGTGGATGCAGTCAAGATTGGCATGCTGCATTCGCCCGAAATTGTGCAAGCCGTGGCAGATGCGATTGATCGTCACAAGCTGCCCCATGTGGTCCTGGACCCGGTGATGGTGGCGACCAGCGGCGCGGTGCTGATTGACAACCCGGCGATTGTTGCGCTGGTGCGCGAGCTGTTTGGTCGAGCGATATTGATCACACCTAATCTGGATGAAGCTACATTGCTAGTCGGGCGTCCGTTGATCAGTGAAGCGGACATGGCAGCGGCAGCGCATGAACTGCTGGCCAAGGGCGCGAGTGCGGTGCTGATCAAGGGCGGACATTTGGCGGGCAATGTGGTCAGCGATTTGCTGCAAATTGCTGGCGCTTCACCACATTGGATGCGCGCGCCACGCATCGCCACAGCCAACACGCATGGCACTGGCTGCACGCTGTCGTCGGCTATTGCGGCGCACTTGGCGCTGGGCTACACGCTGGTGGGCGCAGTTGAAGGTGCACGTGCTTATGTGCGTGGCGCGCTGGCAGCCGGTGCACCGGTCAAAA
>JANYED010000340.1 GCA_025363315.1 Polaromonas sp. | reverse complement strand
CGCAATGCACAGCATTTGAATCGAGCGGTTGCGGTAGCTTTCCATTTTTTCACCGCCATCAGTCGTTAGTGGCGCAATGTCGGGCACGGTAGGCAGTACCAGCACGCCGTCTGTGCCCAGCAGGTCAGCCAGGTGTTTTTTAAAGCGTTCGCGGTAGACGGTGGCGCTTGCAACTTGTTCATCTGTCACTTTGCTTGACCAGTCAAACCGTTCGGCCACACCGGGCCCCAGCGGCGGGCAAAAGCGTTCAATCAACGGGCCATTGACCATCCACGCCTCGCGGCCTTGGACATAGCGAAAATTCCAGTACATGGTGTCGATGTCGTCAAGCACGGCGCTGGTGGTTTGCGCTTTGCCCAAGGCGGCTTCAACCCTTGCCAGCGGGGCGGTTTGTGCAGCAGTCACGTCCGCATCAAGCAGCGCCCAAATATCAGTAGGTTTGAGTAGGCGGATTTTGCCAGATGCATTGAAAAACGGCTGCGTATCAGCGCCCAACACTTGTGACTACACGGCCGCATCTACAGCCGTTATTCCGCCGCCAATCACCACCACACGGCGGCCTACAGGCATAAAACCCAAGTAAGCGGTTTGCCGCAGCTTGGCGATAAATTCAACTGCATCTTGCACGCCAGCCAACGTATCACCCGGCACGCCAAGCTGGTGCGTGGTGGCCAGGCCCATCCCTAAAAACAGTGCGTCGTAGTCTCGTTGCAGGGTGCTGAGCTGGTCAAGCGATTGCAGCATGTAATTGCTTTTGATCGTGATGCCGCCAATGCCCAGCAGCCATGCCACTTCACGCTGCGCAAAGTCGTTGGGGGTTTTGTAGCTGGCCAATCCGTATTCATTCAAGCCGCCCGCCCAGCGGGTTGGTGTCGAAAATAGTAGCGGCAGACCCGCGCAGGTTGCCGTCGGCAATGCGTTTGATGAACGACGGCACATCAATGCTGGTGGGGCAGGCCGTGGCGCAGGGCGCGTCGTAGCAATACAGGCAGCGTTCGGCTTCCAGCACGGCTTGGGCCTGGGTCAAGCGCGGGGTGGCGTCGGCAAAGCGGGTCGCGTACTCTGAAGCGCTGAGGCGGCCTGGGCGAACGTCGGGCGTCAATAATGTCTGCACAAAGGCTCCTGTCGTGGAGGGAGGTCAAGAACTTAAAACTTGACCATTTAGTCAGGTTCACGCTTTGAATCTGGCAAACCACTTGCCACGCTGTAATTAGGGTTTGTGCGGAGTCTGGCGCGGCGGGCCACCATTTGGGCAGAATCTGACTCGCCGCAAAAGCGGTTGGCTATGATTTGAGGAGCTGTTTGCGCCCGTATCTATTGGGCTACAGGCCTAAAAGATACCTGAAAAGGCGAAAATAAGGGGGTGCTGCGTTCAGAGCATTTCATCTGGCGCAAACGGTCCAATGGCCCTCACCAGCAATCTCAATCCAAGGCTGGCATCGGGCTCAGCGGTGGCGTCTGGCAGGCCCGAGCCTTCTGGCGCGCGCCATATGAGCCGGCCGTCTTTTAGTTCCACCCGGTAGGCGCCCCGCGTTAGGCTGGGCTCAATCAGCGCCGCCGCTTCGCTGGCCAGTTGCCGGTTGCGAATGGCGACGGCGACTTCGCTGTTCAGCAGCTTGGAGCGTAAATCGAGGTTCATCGAGCCGACAACCAGCAGCCGCTGGTCAACCACCACTGCTTTGGCATGCAGGCTGGCGCGCGATGCCCCGCCAGAGCGGCCCGCGGACCCGGACCCACTGCCAAAACTGGCGACCGTGCCGCGCTGCTCGGAGCGCATCTCATACATCTCGACCCCCATGGCCACCAGGGCTTCGCGGTACCTGGAATAGCCTGCATGCGCGGCCACAGCGTCGTTCGACGCCAGCGAGTTGGTCAGCACCCGCACCCGCACGCCGCGCCGCCGGATGTCGGCAAACTGTTTCATCATCTCCGCGCCCGGTACAAAGTAGGGTGACACCACCAGCAAATCGGTTTTGGCGCGCGTCATCAGGCTGAGCAAACTGTCGACGGTGGTGTTGTTGGACTCTTCAACCGCGTCGGCATCCTCGGCGATTTTTGAGGCCTGATCCACCAGCATGGTAGACGCGGCCCAGGTCCAGCTCAGCAGTCGTAAATCCGTGCTGTCCGGCAAGCCGGCGATGGTGGTTGTCAGGCCAGCCGGGTCTACCGCAACCCGCGTCAACGTGGTTTTGTTCGGGGTGTTGGGGTCTGCCTTGGCGGCCTGTGGGGATGTCGAAGGGTTTGCCGCCTCCAGGCCCATTGCTCCGGTTGCTGTGGCCCGCGTGGCCTCGATTTCCTGAACGCTGATTAGCGCCTGCACCGGGTAAGCCAGCGGGTTGTTCCAGTACTGGTCAAAGCTGCGTGACAAGTCTCTGGCGATGCGGCCCGCCGCCAGCACATCAATGTCGACAAAGTTCACGCCGTCGCTCTGGCCAAAATAGGTGTCGCCCAGGTTGCGGCCCCCAGTGATGGCCACAGCGTTGTCAGCCACAAATATCTTGTTGTGCATGCGCCGCTGCAGCCGCGCCGCGTCGCTTAACGAGCTCACAATGCGCCACAGGGCGGACGATCGGTTGCTGGGCAGTGGGTTGAACAGCCGCATCTCGATATTGTTTTCAAACGCAAACTTCAAAATCCGCGCGTTCTCGCCGGCTGTGTTGAAGTCATCAAGCAGGATGCGCACCCGCACCCCGCGCCTGGCGGCTTCCACCAGCGCCTCAAACAACCGGTCTGTGGTGTCGTCGGCGTGGATCGCGTAGTACTGCAAATCGAGCGTTTTTTCAGCCGCTTTGATCAGCGTCATGCGGCTGGTGAAGGCTAGCTCTGCATTACCGACCAGTGCAAAACCGGAATCGTTACGGGTGCTGGCGGCCAGCGCGCGTTCGGCCACCACTTTGCCCAGTTGGGTTTGCGAGTTGTCAGCCAACGCGGTGCTGATGGGACGTTGAACGTCGCTTGGCAAAGAGGCACATCCTGTCAGCCACAAACTTGCCAACCAGCAAAAGCACACTAGCAGCCTAGAAAGGCTAAGACGAAGGTTGGTTGGCAGCGCGGGCATCCCAAATTTTAACGCAGCAAATCCCTGATGCGGTGTCAGCTTATGCCGACAAATCGCGCCTTAAAAACGGACGCTCGTACCCTGAACCGATCGGTTAGGTGGACAAACTTTCCCAGCGCTGCATCGCATCCAGCAACTCGTCGTCGATCTTGGCGTTTTTGGCGGTCAGCTCGGCGGCGCGTTTGGGATTGCTGGCATACAGGCTGCCGTCAAACAGCTCTTGCGCAATCGCTTTTTGTTGGGATTCAAGCGTCTGGATCAGTGCTGGCAGGCCGTCAAGCTCACGTTGCTCTTTGTAGCTTAGCTTCTTTTTTAATAGCTGTTCTCGCCCGTATTCATTGGGCTGTGGCTCATTTTGAGGGGTAATTTTGGACTTGTCCGAGTTTTTTTGGCTCGGGGCAGCCGTTTTGGCACTTCCGGCGATTTGCGCCGCCCGTTTGGACTGGGTGATCCAGTCTGTCACGCCGCCTTCGTATTCGCGCCAAAAGCCGGGGTTCTCGGGTGTGCCCTCGTAAGCGATCGTGCTGGTGACCACATTGTCTAAAAACCGCCTGTCGTGGCTGACCAGAAACACCGTGCCGGCGTAGTTTTGCAGCAGGTCTTCGAGGAGTTCCAGCGTGTCGATGTCCAGGTCGTTGGTCGGCTCATCGAGCACCAGCACGTTGGCGGGCCGGGCAAACAGGCGTGCCAGCAGCAAGCGGTTGCGTTCGCCCCCCGACAGCGTGCGCACGGGGGAGTTGGCCCGTTGGGGGCTGAACAAAAAGTCGGTCAAATAGCTCTTGACGTGCTTCTTTTGGCCATTGATTTCGACCCACTCGCTGCCGGGGCTGATGAAGTCTTCCAGTGTCGCGTCCAGGTCCAGCGCATCGCGCATCTGGTCAAAGTAGGCAACTTGCAGGTTCGCGCCCTGGCGGATTTTGCCGGGCGGGGTGGTCACATCCGGTTGAATCTCGCCCAAAATCAGCTTGAGCAGCGTGGTTTTGCCGGCGCCATTTGGGCCCAGCAGGCCGACTTTGTCGCCACGCAGCAGCGTACCGGTGAATTTATTGACGATGATCTTTTCACTGCCGGGGTGGCCAAAGCTTTTGGATACATCGGTCAGTTCAGCCACGATCTTGCCGCTTTTCTCGCCGCTCGATACATCCAGGTTGACCCTGCCCACCGCATCGCGGCGGCTGGCGCGGCCTTCACGCAGCACTTCGAGACGGCCAATACGGGCGACGCTGCGGGTGCGGCGTGCTTCTACGCCTTTGCGAATCCACGCCTCTTCAGCGGCCAACAGCTTGTCCGCTTTGGCGTTGATGACGGCCTCTTGCGCCATCTGTTCTTCTTTTTGCACCAGATACTGGGCAAAGTTGCCAGGATAGCTGAGCAGCTTGCCGCGATCGAGCTCGACAATCACAGTGGCCACTTGATCCAAAAAAGCCCGGTCGTGGGTGATGGTGATGATAGAGCCGTTGAAATTAACCAGCAGTTCTTCAAGCCAGGCGATGGAGTCCAGGTCAAGGTGGTTGGTCGGCTCATCTAACAGCAGCACGTCAGGTTTGGCTACCAGCGCCTGAGCCAGTGCCACGCGTTTTTTGGTGCCGCCTGATAAAGAGCCGACGATGGCGTCTTTGTCGAGATGCAGGCGGTGCAAGGTTTCTTCAACCCGCTGCTCCCACGTCCAGCCGTCGAGGGCTTCGATTTCTGACTGCAGTGCGTCTAGGTCAGTGTGTTCGTCAGCGGCCAAATACAGCTCGACGACGTGCCTGGTCCTTGCCAATCCGGCGCTGGCAGCTATAAAGACTGTAGCGTGCGGGTCCAGGCTGGGCTCTTGCGGCACGTAGGCGATACGTAGGCCCTGCTGCAACTGCAGCGTGCCGTCGTCAGGTTTCTCCAGGCCCGCCAAAATTTTGAGCAAGGAGGACTTGCCAGTGCCATTGCGGCCAATCAGGCCGATGCGTTGGTTGTTTTCAAGTGAGAAATCTGCGTGGTGTAGCAGGGCGACGTGCCCAAAAGCGAGTTGAGCGTCTAGTAGAGTGATGAGTGCCATATATATGACCGATTATCCCGCTGCGAGGATATCTAGATGCCTGGCAAATTAAAAGCAAAGCAAGTTGACGATGCCCAAAAAACTGGTATAGAATCTGAGGCTGCGCTAAAAAAACTGGCTAATACGCGAAAGCAAAAAAGCAAGTCAGACAGCGAACGAAAAAGAGTCAAAATAGTTTGACCGGGAGTCAAAATCCGGTGTATACTTCAAGACTCTACTCTCCGAGGCTAGCAGCGATGCTTGCAAGTCGTGTGAAAAAATAAAGACCTTATACTTCATGGAAATAAAAACTCCGATGTATACTGAGAGGCTCAGCTGATCACAGCTATCGATTGAAGCAAGTTGTTAAACAGCTTGCAGCAGGTCAGGATCATTAAAAATTCACAGCCGATAAGTATGGGCGTTTGAAGGCGATTGCCAGACAAAATCAGTTGACCTCGGTTGATTGAGAGTAGTCAAAGTCTTTTGACTTTAAACGCTCATGAAGATAGAGAAAAGTGAAATCGTAAAAGATTTCTCTTCAATTCCGTTTTTATGAGTTTCTTCTTGTGTTCACACACAAGGAGTGGAAAATTATTGCAGTGATTAAACTAAAGAGTTTGATCCTGGCTCAGATTGAACGCTGGCGGCATGCCTTACACATGCAAGTCG
>JANYED010000333.1 GCA_025363315.1 Polaromonas sp. | reverse complement strand
ATTGACAGCTATGTTCACGTCGTCCAGCGAACTTCAAAAGGCATTGTGATTTCTGGCACCAAAGCCATCGTGACCGGCGCGCCCTACATGCATGAACTGCTCGTCATGCCCTGCCGCAACATGGGCCAGGCCGACGCAGATTTCGCCGTTTGCTGCGCGCTGCCGATTGATGCACCCGGCATCACCATCATTGCGCGCCCGGCGGGCCGACCTGGCGAGAAGGTCGAACACGGCGCGGCGCTGTTCAGCCGCAAATACGGCCAAAGCACCGGCGTGGTGATGTTCGACAAGGTGTTCGTGCCGTATGACAACGTGTTTTACGCTGGCGAGTGGGAACATTCCGGCCACCTGACTTACAGCTACGCCACCCACCACCGCCACACCTGCATTGGTGCGCGCGCCGGTTTCGGTGATTTGCTGATTGGCGCGGGCGCGCTAATGTGCGAGGCCAATGGCTTTGACCCCGCCAAAGAGACGCATCTGCGCGAACAGATGGTGGAACTGATCACTATCACCGAGAGCTTTTTCGCCTGCGGCGTCGCGGCCAGCGTGTACGGCAAGCCTGATGAGCACAGCAAAACATTCATACCCGACCCGGTGTTTTCAAACATAGGCAAGCTGTTGCTGGCCACCAAAATATATGACATGCACCGTATTGCGCACTATGTGAGCGGCGGCCTCATCGTCACCCTGCCCGGCCCCGACGAAGACCATAACCCCGAGACAGGCGCGAAACTGTCAGAAGTTTTGCGCGCCAACCCTGACGTCCCGTACGAACAGCGCATTGAAACCGCCCGCTTCATTGAAGACCTGACAGCCGGTTACCAGGGCGGCTGGTACAGCGTCATCAGCCTGCACGGCGGCGGCTCGCCTGCAGCCATGAAGCAGGAAATTTACCGCAATTACCCGATTGGATCGAAGGTGGAGCTGGTTGAGCGGATCTTGGAGCGGGGTGTAGCCCACGATCCCGACCGCGCTATCACCCAAAACCGCCAGCCCGGCAAATGCTGCGACAACGGCTGCACTGCTCCCGGCCAGCCGGTGATGATCGATTTGCCGTCGGTTGAGGCAAGTTTACCGTCGAAAAGAGCTGTTTTAACTGCTAAATAAGGCTGCAGCCCAATAGATTCTGGCGCGAGCAGCTATGCTAAACGTAGCATTTCCGACGCCGCTAATTTATTTCTTGAATCGTACACAGGCCAAATCGCCTTCAGCGCAATTGCCTATGGCGGCCAGCTCAGCGACACGTGCCCGTGTCATTCAAGCGGCGCATTGCCAACGTGCCATGCCTTGTGCGCTGCCGCTCTGCAAGCCACTGGTTTCAAACTCACACGCCGCGGTGCTGTCGCCAATCCACGCCTTCCGTGCGCGCCTGGACAAATCTCGCTGTTTGCCGGTGAGCTTGCTGGATATTTGTTTGCTACTTTCCGCGTAGCCTGCACCAGCCGCCAGCAGGTTGGTCAGTACCGTAAAAAACTTAAAATACACCACCAGGCCCATGGCCACGCCGCGCCCTTGGCCCACCACAATGCCGACAGTCAGCCACAGCTGGCCGGCCAGCGCCGCCCAAGCCAAAATCGCTGCTGCTGTAGCAACCAAACCCAGCGGCTAAAAGCGTGACTTTGAAGTATTCACGCGGAAAGTTTATCAAGCCGACGGCGTAAAAACATGACTTGAATTTTGGCTGGCCGCATAGCCAAGCTCCAGTCCTACACCAAGTGCAGCAGCATCTGATGTGAAAACCAAGGGTAACTGCGTAGGATCAATTCGAAGCTGACGTGTGTGCTGACTGTTGCATAACAGCTAGCCATGACGCTGCCACCCCTGATACACCCGGAGCAGACCATGACAACCTTTACCAGACCCACGGCATTCATTGATTCATCTGCTGATTTTGTATCGACTGACACCGCGGCGTTGGCCTCGCATATGAACCGCTGTGCGACCAAACGGAGCCGGTTTTTCGGGCTGCACGCAGCGCTTGAACTGGCGCAGTCAATGGTTTTTACCCGGATGGTGACGGCCGCTGTGTTAGCCATTGTCCTGCTGGCTGTGGTTGGCATCGTTTAAGGATGTGAAAACTGCTGTCATTGACAAGCTGGAAGCGCTCAGCCCCTACGCCAGAGACATTCTCACCGCCAACTTTGCGGGGCCAGAGCAGCTAATACGCGCCGAGCTGTTCGGCACTCAACGGTTTGAGGAGCATGGCCGAAGTTTGGCCCAAGCGCAAACAGTACGGAGCAGTAAAAGTTGGGGCGAAAGCCTGTCGTTCTTTCCGCGGGTTGAAGACAACATCGAGGCGTTGCGACAAGCCTACGATTACATTGCCACCATTTCGCAAAGCGGCCAGTACGTCACACCAGCCGCAGAATGGCTGCTCGACAATTTTCATCTGGTTGAAGCACAACTTCAGCAAATCCACGAGGACGTGCCGGTACGCTACTACGCCGACTTGCCCAAACTGTCGGGCAAGCCGCTCGAAGGCTTGCCGCGCGTTTACGGTATTGCATGGGCCTATGTGGCGCACACCGACAGTGTGCTGGACCCCGCCCTGTTTACCGCTTTTTTACACGCCTACCAGCAGGTGCATCAACTCAGTCTGGGCGAGTTGTGGGCACTACCCACCACGCTGCGGGTGGTGCTGCTTGAAAACCTGCGCCGAGTCGCAGACCACATCGCTGAAGGCAAAGCTGCGCGTGAAACCGCTCATGCGGTGTGGGACGCGCAAGGCGATCTGGCCGAAAACGATTTGAACCAGCTGTTGACGGGGATGCGCACGCGGGGCCTGGAGCGCGGCTTTTTGACCCAGCTGTGGCAGCGCATACCGGACCAGCCCACCGACGCCAACGCGATGCTGGTGTACTGGATCAACCTGCACTGCGCCAATGGCCTGGCCCTGATTGCCGACAGCCAAAGCGCGCAGGTGTCTACCAACCTCACCATCAGCAACATCATCAACAGCCTGCGACTGATTGGTCAGGTGGATTGGCGGGAGTTGATCGAGCCGGTCAGCAGCGCGCTGCAAGTTCTGCAGGAGCTGCCGAGCTTTGCGCTTGAGAGCGAAGGCACGCGCCAGCAGATCACACAAGCGATGGAAAAAGTGGCGCGCGACACCGGGCAGGCCGAACTTGCGGTAGCCCGGGCGGTTGTGCAGACCGCGCAACGCAGCACAAGTGGTAGCGCCGACACCCCCGGCAGCGGCGCAGGCAGCGCTGCCTACTACCTGATTGGGCCTGGGTGTGCCGCACTGCACGCCAGTTTGACGCCCGACAACCTGCCCAAGGTCAGAGGTGCCAACTTCAGCCTCACGCTCAGCTTGAGCGCCGCCTGGCGTTTACGCATTTACCTGTTCGCGCTGCTGTTGGGGACACTTGCGGTTCTGGCACTGACCAACCGGCCCATGCTGAGTTTGCCTGACTGGTCATGGCAACACTGGGTGGCTATTGCGTTGATGGCCTGGCCCGCGTCGGAAGCCGTCGCAGCCGTGATTCACCGGGTGATTGCCGAGTCGACCCGTGTCAGGCCGATGCCCAGACTGGACTTTGCGGCCGGCATTCCGCCAGAGCACCGCGTGCTGGTGGTGATGCCCTGCATGCTGACCTCCGCAGCGTCGATCAAAGGGCTGGTCGAGCGGCTGCGCCTGCATTGGTTGGCCAGCCTGGAAACCAACGCGCAATTTGCGCTGCTGTCTGACTGGGCGGATGCTGACCAGTCCAGCATGCCTACAGACAACGCTCTGCTCCAGGAAGCGTTGGCACAGGTAAATGTACTGAACAGCGAGTACCCGGCAGGTGAAGACCAGGCACCTCGCTTTTTGGTGATCCACCGAGGGCGCAAATGGTGCACTACAGAAGGCCAGTGGATAGGTTGGGAGCGCAAGCGCGGAAAACTCGAAGCCCTCATACGGTTGATTGCCACTGCCGACGCCAGCGACACGCCGGGCAGGCACAGTCATGACGGCGACGGCACGTTTTACTTTGCCGACAGCATGTACCTGGCCAGCGGTATCCAGTACATCGTGACCCTGGACAGCGACACCGGCCTGCCGCCTACTGCGCTGCGCGAGCTGGTGTCCATTGCCGCACATCCATTGAGCACGCCGCATATTGATGCGACCAGTCGGCGCGTCACCGGAGGCTACGGAATTTTTCAGCCGCGCGTTGTCACACCCCTGCCGCAGCCTGAAGAGCGCTCGCCATTTCACGCAATGTTTGCCGGCCAATGCGGCATTGACCCGTACAGCAATGGCACCTCGGACCTGTATCAGGATCTATTTGGGGTGGGCTCATTTACCGGCAAGGGGCTGCTGAATGTCACGGCGCTTTACGCCGTGCTGGACCAGCGATTCGCGGACGAATCCGTGCTTAGCCATGACCTGCTGGAAGGCAATATCAGCCGCTGCGCGACTGTCAGCGATGTCGTGCTCGTTGAAGACCACCCGCACCATTCAGGTGTGGACGACTCACGCCATCACCGCTGGACCCGAGGCGACTGGCAACTGCTGCCGCTGATGTTTCACGCCCAGCGTTACGGCATCGACAGTCTGGGCCTGTGGAAGATGATGGACAACCTGCGCCGGTCGCTGGTGGTGCCCGCATCACTGGCTTTGCTGGTGTGGGTTGTTTTTACCGCCGCGATGCCGCTTGGTAGAGCCCTCGCGGTGGTGTTGGCGGCCTTTTTAGCCGGGCCGCTGCTGGGTGCGATGGCGGGCCTGGTACCCACCCGGCGCGGCATTGTGCTGCGGCACTTTTTTCATGTCGGCATGGCGTCGCTCTGGCGATCCTTTGGTGCGGCAGCATGGCAATTTACCCAGCTGTTTCACAGGGCCGGCTTGCAAGTGGACGCGATTGCACGGGCGCTGTGGCGCATGGCCGTCAGCCGCAAGCATTTGCTGCAATGGACCACCGCCGCCCAGGCGCAGGCCGCCGCCAGATACACGCTGGCAACGTTTATGCGAAAGCAGGCGGTAACGTCAGCAGCCTGCATTGCTTTCGGGGTGCTGGCCGCTGTGTACAGCCCGCAACCGGTCGTTGGCGCTGCGCTGTTTGTGTTTTGGGCGCTCAGCCCCGCTTTTGCCTGGTGGGCCAGCCTGCCAGCGCGCCAGCCCAAGGCCCAGCACCTGGACGTTGACGAGCGCACCTACCTTACCGGCATTGCACGGGACACCTGGCGCTTTTTTGAGAGCTGCATCACCGCGCACGACAACCACCTGCCGCCAGACAATCTGCAAATTGACACAGATCCCACGATTGCCCACCGCACATCGCCCACCAACATCGGCCTGTACCTGCTGGCAGTGACCTGCGCACGCCAGTTTGGCTGGATAAGCACCGCAGACGTGGTGACCCGCCTGCAATTAACGCTCGCCACCATCGACAAGCTGCCAAAGCACGAAGGGCACTTGTTTAACTGGTACCAGACTGAAACGCTGGAGGTACTGCAGCCGGCCTATGTGTCAACGGTTGACAGTGGCAATCTGGCAGGTCACCTGCTGGCCGTCTCTGGCGCCTGCAACACCCTGGCACGCAAAGCAGACACAACGGGGCTTGAAAAACAGCAATTGAACGACCTTAGCAGCCGGTGCATGCGCCTTTGCACCGCGATGAATTTCAGCGGCCTGTACAGCCCCAAACGCCATTTGTTTCATATTGGTTTGCGCGTAAATGACCATACGCTGGATGCCAGCTACTACGACTTGCTGGCCTCTGAATCCAGGCTGGCCAGTTTTGTGGCGATTGCCAAAGGCGACGTGCCGCGCCGCCACTGGATGGCACTGGGCCGTGCGTTTTTGTCCAGCGGCGTGACACCGGGTTTGAAGTCCTGGTCAGGCTCGATGTTTGAATACCTGATGCCGTCCCTGGTGATGCAGGAACCTGAGCAAGGCCTGCTTTACTCGTCCAGCCTGGCGGGGGTCATGGAGCAACAATTGTTTGGCGACGCGCAAAGCCTGCCTTGGGGCGTGTCTGAATCAGCGTACTTTGCGCAAGACCATTCACTGGCCTATCAATACTCACCGTTCGGCGTGCCGCGCCTGGCGCTGCGCCGTACCCCTGCAAGTGACAAGGTGGTTGCGCCGTATGCCACCCTCATGGCCACCATGGTGCTGCCAAAACAGGCCATCGCCAACTTGCGGCGGCTTGAGCTGCTCGGCGCGCGCGGCGAGTTCGGCTTCATGGACGCGATTGACTTCACGCCCGCACGCCAACCGCATGCTGAAAACTTCAGCGTGGTGAAAAACTACATGGCGCACCACCAGGGAATGACACTTGCGGCACTGTGCAATGTGCTGTGCGGCCAGGCACCGCAGCGCTGGTTTGCCCAAACACCTCTCGTGGCCGCATACCAAACGCTGCTGCATGAGCGCTGTCCTCAGCAAATCATCAGCAGCGCCAATCCGCGGGCCGCGCCAGCCTTGGATGAAAGTGCGCCGAGCAGCGCCTTTCAGTCACGCACCATTGACCCCTTTAGTGCCCAATGGCAGCCCACGCACCTGCTGTCCAATGGCCATTACAGCGTCGCGCTGCGGCCCAACGGCGCAGGCCTCAGCCGCTGGCGGTACCAACATGCCTGGCATAACGTCAGCCGCTGGCGCGACGATTTGCTACGTGACGAGTACGGGAGTTTCATTTACTTGCGCTCTTCAAGCGACGCGCCGGCCTATTCGCTCACCTCACACCCCGCCCCGCATCCACAGTGGCGTTACAACTGCTGCTTTATGGCAGACCGGGTCCAATTTGACGCGACATCCGCCCAGCTACAAGCCACCACAACGGTCCTCGTCAGCCCGGAGGACGACACCGAGATGCGCACAGTCGTTATCACCAACCTGCTCAATGTGGCGGTCACTTATGACGTGATCTCATGCTTTGAAGTGGTTCTGGCAGACGCCAAAGCTGACGAGGCACACCCTGCGTTTTCAAACCTGTTTATCGACACCACCTGGCATGCGCCGTGGCGTGCGCTGCTTGTCAGCCGCCACCCGCGTTTACAGGGCGAAGCGGCGCTATCAGCAGCGCATTTTCTGGCGCAGGCTGATGCCGATATTCTGGCGCTGGACTGCATCACAGACCGTCGCGCTTTTTTGGGCCGTAACCGCAGCCGTGCCGAGCCAGCTGTCACCCAGCCCTGGGCTGGCGGCGATGGCAGTGTGCCGGTCAATGGTTTGGACCCGGTCGCTTGCTTGCGCGTGAAGGTGCGCATACCAGCGGGTGGCGTGGCCCGGCTCAGTTTTGCCACCACGGCCGCCGCCGATGCTACCGAACTGGCAGATCGCATCGACAAGTACCTGCAGCCCATGCACATAGAGCGCGCTGCTCGGATGGCTGCGACGCTGGCGCAGGTGCGGTTGCGTGACCTGGGCATTGACGCTGACGAAAACGCCGCGCTGCAAGACTTGACAACCGCCCTGATGTACAGCGGTCCACGCCAAAACAACAGCACCCCTGTCAGCATGATCACCAGCACAGCGCTGATCGACCAGCGGCACCTGTGGCGCCTGGGCATATCTGGCGACAAACCGATCTTGCTGGTCCGCATTCACGCGGGCGAAGGCCTGGGACTGATTCAGTCACTGTTGCGTGCGCAGCCTTGGTGGAGCTTTGGTGCGCTGGCCACAGATGTGGTGGTGCTCAACAGCGAAGACAACTCGTATCTGTCACCGCTACAGCACGAGATTGTGGCCCAGCGTGACCGTCTGAATCAGAAAGTGCAACACAGCTTTCCGCCCGCTGATGGCGCAGGCTTTTATTTGCTGCGAGAGCATGAAGTGTCATCTTCAGAAAAAGCCGTTCTGCTGGCGATGGCGCGAGTGGTGCTGGTAGCCGATGGGCGGCCGATTGAAACGCAAATGGCCTCACTAAAGGCGGTTTGGGCAACGCAGGGCAAGCGCGGACCTCAAACGGTGCTGACGCCAAACAATTCACGGACGGTACGCAGCCCACCTGCCGGTGATGTGAAAACGCCCGCTGGCCAGTTCGACGGCAACAGTGGGGAGTTTCAGTTTGACATCAGCCAGACGCGACGGCCACCACGTCCCTGGGTCAATGTGATTGCGAACGCGACGTTCGGCTTTCAGGTGTCTGAAAGCGGAAGCGGCTACACCTGGGCGGTCAACAGCAGGCAGCATCAGGTCACGCCGTGGAGCAACGACCCAGTACAAGACCCAGGGCATGAGCATTACCTGTTGCAAGACATCGAGACCGGCCACTTTTTACGCCTGACTCCGGGCAATCAGCGCAACTCCGCGATTTACGAGGCACCTGCCAGCCTTGCAGCGCAGAGCCACCGCGTGCGTCATGGCCAGGGCTACAGCGTGTTTGAAAGTACGCACGATCAGCTTGACACCAAAACAACTTTTTTTGCCGACAGTGATGAGGCTGTCAAGCTGGTGCACGTGCAGTTGCGTAACAACGGCAACAAACCCCTCGCGTTGCGGGCGCTGGCCATGGCTGAATGGCAATTGGGCGCCAGCAATGCCGAGCGCCGCACGGTGCTGACCTGGAACCCTGCCGGCATCAACGCCGTACTGGCCCAGCAGCGCCAGTGCCGCGCAGGCTTTGGCGGAAGCACCGCGTTTTTAGCATTGGCAGGCTTGCCTGGCATTGTGCAGTGGACATGTGACCGCAGTGAATTTTTCGACGCATCAGGCCAGCTCATGTGGCCCGCCACATTTGGTCAGCGCAGCGGCGGTGGGCTGGACCCCTGCGGCGCACTGGCCAGCAGCTTCAAAATCGCGGCGGGCGAAATTTTCAGCTTTACCTTCGTCATGGGCCATGCTGCTAACGCGGCGCAGGCAGAAGCGTTGGCCAAGCGCTGGTTGGTGCAAGATGTTCCGCAGGCGTACAAAAAGGTTCGGGGTTTTTGGGGCGACCTGGTGACGCATGTCCAGGTCAGCACGCCTGATCCGCTGTTTGATGCGCTCGTCAACCGCTGGCTGCTTTACCAGACGCTCACCTCCCGCCTGTGGTCAAAGGCCGGGTTTTACCAGGCGGGTGGCGCGTTTGGCTTCAGAGACCAATTGCAGGACAGCATGGCCTTTGCACTTGTGGCGCCACAACGGCTGCGCGCGCAGATTTTGCTCAATGCGTCGCGCCAGTTTGTAGAAGGCGACGTGCAGCACTGGTGGCACGCGCCCGGCGGTGAAGGCGTTCGCACTCATTTCAGCGATGATTTGCTGTGGCTGCCTTTTGCCTGCGCGCACTACATCGACGTGACCGGTGACACTTCGTTGCTCGACGAGCAGGTTGCGTTTTTAACGGGTGCGGCAATTCCCGACGGCGCTGAAGATGCCTACTACGCCCCAGAAATAAGCGCTACCCAGGCCTCGGTCTACGAACACTGCGCCCGCGCCATTGACCGCAGTCTGGCCGTGGGCACACATGGCCTGCCGCTCATGGGCACCGGCGATTGGAACGACGGCATGAACCGCGTTGGCCACGAAGGCAAAGGCGAATCTGTCTGGCTTGGCTGGTTCTTGTGCCACGTGACACAGAACTTTGCGCCGCTGGCAAAAGCGCGCGGTGAGCTGGAGCGCGCCGACAAGTGGCTAAACGCCCGGGTAGGCTGGATAGCAGCGCTGCACACCCATGGCTGGGATGGAGAATGGTTCAGGCGTGCATTTTTTGACAATGGCGCCCCGCTGGGATCGTCTAGCAACGCAGAATGCAAAATCGATTTGATTGCGCAGGCCTGGTCTGTACTTTCAGGAGCGTCGACCAACATTTTTGTGCAAAGCGCCATGCAGTCGATGACGCAGCAACTGGTCGATGATGATGCTGGTTTGCTGCACCTCTTGAGCCCACCGTTTGAAAAGTCAGCCAATAACCCGGGTTACATTCAGGCCTACCCAGCGGGGGTGCGCGAAAACGGCGGCCAGTACAACCATGCGGCTGTGTGGGCCCTGATGGCGCAAGCCCAAACTGGCGACGCACAGGCGGCGTGGAACAGTTTTAAAGCCATCAGCCCTGCACACCGCAGCCAGCACCCCACACGCGGCCCGCTTTACGAGCTTGAACCTTTTGCGGTGGCAGGCGACATCTACGGCTCAGCACCCTACACCGGGCGCGGCGGCTGGAGCTGGTACACGGGCTCGGCGGCCTGGCTGTACCGCGCTGCGCTGGAGAGTCTGCTCGGACTGAGGGTACGGCAAGGAGAGCTGTCGCTGTCACCCTGCGTGCCAGCGGACTGGCCATCATTTGAAGTTACGCTGCGGCTTGAGGGAGCTGGCGGGAAAGTGGTGTCGGTGCGCTGGCAGCGTGCAAACATGACGGAATTCAAAGCCGGCCGCACGGCGGACCTTGTCGTCAAATCAGGTGATGTGGTGAAGCTGGACGATCTGCCTGAGCAAGCTCTGGTCCTGGTCTGGTCTGCTATAGAATAAATAGCTGCTTGCGCCCGTATTTATTGGCATTTTGGCCTAATTTATAAATATTTAAAGCCAGTTGGCAACTTCGTGTCAAATAGCAGGATGCCATTGCCAACGCATAGAGTCATCCTGCGGGTGACTAACCTTTGCTTCAGTTACCCTGACCGCAAGATTTTTGCCAACATCACGGTCAGCTTTATGCCCGGCATCACCCTGATACGCGGCGGCGACGGCCGCGGAAAAAGCACACTGCTACGGCTGATGGCAGGGGCAGTGCCTGCGGAGTCCGGGCAGTTGTACATCCACGGTACCAACCTGCAGGCAAACCCCGCAAGCTATAAAGCCCAACTCTTCTGGGCCGACGCACACAGTGATGCGTTCGACACATTGAGCGTGCCAGATTACTTCGACCTGCAGCGACGCAGCCACGCCGGTTTTGATGACCGCGTGTTGACTGACGTAGTAAGCGGCCTTGGCCTGCGGGACCATCTGCACAAACAGCTTTTCATGCTGTCTACAGGCTCAAGGCGCAAGGTTTTTTTGGCAGCAGCGTTTGCAGCAGGCGCAGCGGTGAGCCTGCTCGATGAACCCTTCGCGGCGCTGGACGCCGCGTCGATCGCATTTGTTCTGGCTTGGCTGAAGGATGCCGACGACAACAGCAGGACCTGGGTAATCGCCGACTATGTTGCGCCAAGTGATCTGCATTTGGCGCAGATCATCGAGCTAGGCGATTAAGCGGCGAGGCCGAATTTAACGTCAAAATACAAACATGCCGAACGAACACGCCACCGATCAGCGCCTGACGCATCTGGAGATCAAAGCGACGTACGCCGAAGACCTTGTAGAGCAGCTCGAGAAAATCATTGTCCAGCAGCAAAGGCAAATTGACCTGCTGCTGCGCGAAGTAGCGGAGCTGCGCTTGCCCACCACAGACGGAGGCCGGGGCGCAGCGCGCACGCTGCGCGACGACTTGCCCCCGCACTTTTGAACGCTACATAATTCATAGCTGCTCGCGCCCGAATTTATTTGCCTACAGGCCTAAATGTCGAATATACCCGGTGTCGTAACTCACGCAGCGGTAATGCTGGCCCGAATGGTCGTTCCCTCACCAGGCCTGGACATCAGCGCCATGGTGCCGCCTAACGAATCAATTCGGTAGCGCATGCCGGTCAGCCCGTGGCGCCCTGCCAGGGCCAGATCAGGATCAAACCCTGCGCCATCGTCGCGAACAAGAATCTCAATGCACTGGCCTGTTTTAAGCAATTCAATCCACACGTTTTTGGCGTTTGAATACTTGGCGATGTTGGTGAGCGCTTCTTGTATAAAGCGAAAAATGACCAGCTCGGACGCGGCATTCAGGCTGACGTCATCAATGTTGATATGAAATGGAATGTTCATCGCACTGGCCATGTCTCGGCAGTGCTGCTCCAGCGCCGAGCGCAGCCCCAGCATGGACAGCGACGACGGCCGCATGTCTTCCACCATGCGGCGCTTTAAAACAATGACCTCGTTGATTCTGGCGCAGACCCTCTCCAGTCGCGCCGTCAGGTCAGGCGTGTCAGCAAGCCGCTTGCGCAAGCCTTCAAGTTCGAGCTTGGCCACAGTCAGCAAAGCCCCCAACTGGTCATGGAGTTCGCGGGCCAGATGATCCTTTTCGGCCTCCCTGATGGTTTGCAAATGTTTGGTCAATTCACGCAATTCAAGCGTGCTTTTTTCAATCGCCATCTGCTGCCGAGCAGCGGTAGCGGATGTTTCAAGCTCCTGCAACCTGATTTGCCTGATAAAAAGGTAAACGGCAAGCAAACTGGACAGCGTTAAAAAAATAACCGCAGAATAATTAACGGCAAGCGCGTCGTAAATTGATATGCGCGCAGAAGACTGGCGTTGGGCGGCCCTCGCGAGTTCGGTATCAATCAATTGCCGCAGCGTGGCCATCCAGTCGCGGCCCGCGCCCGCCTTCACAATATCAAGGGCCAGCTGGATTGAACCGCGCTCTGCCAAGCCGATGGTGGTGGACATTTCAGCCAGCTTAGAGTCGATGATGTCGTTGATCTGGACTGCCGAAGCAGCGTTGTTCAAATCCAGAAAAGGCACCACTGTCGACCTCAGCTTTGGCAGCTCGGCGATGGCTTTGTTGTATGGCACAAGAAAAGCCGCATCTTGGGTGAGCAGGTACCCGCGTTGGCCAGTTTCAGCGTCTGTTAAGGCCTGCAGCAAGCGCCCGGCTGAAATACGTTCGTCCGTCAGAGTAATACCACCGCGCAAAACTGCCGTCGTGCTGCGGTACGTGTATTCATTCACGCTGAAAATCAGCACTGCAATAAGAATTGCCAACTCAAGTGCATAGCGCTTGCCAAACAAACGGGTAAAAAAACTCCGAATCATGAAACCCCTCCCGGTTTTGTTGCTCTGCATCTCATAAGACAACCCACCACTAACCTGCCGTGTAAGGCCGCGATCATCGGCAACAAAGCTTTTTATTGGCGGACGATGGCTACCGTGCCACAGTTATACATGCTGCTTTGATGATGCTTGCAGCAGGATTCGGCTCGACATCGGGAAATGCCATCGGACGCGTCTCCAAAGTCGAAAAGTTGCTGTTTGTGTGCGGTTTGCCTTGCCAAAGCGGCATCATGTAGAAAGTTGCGTCCAGATAGCGTGCGGTTTTTTCAAGGCAGTCAACCACCAGGGTTGAGGTGTAAGAGCAGTACGGAACGCTGTCCCAACTGGCGCGAAGGCTTGACCGGCTGACCCTGACATGCAGCGTTGGCTGCGTCGTGTTGGTAAGGCGCGACTGCACATCTACCTGCACGGTATCAGCTCGCGAATCGGCAGGATCGCCAACCAGCGTCAGCCAGCTATTTTGCGCACCCACTGTGATGCATACGCAAAACACACAGGCGGCCGTAAAGAATTTAACCAATGACCAACGCATGAGTTTGGCAGACATTCAGGCCTGCGAAACGCCGCCGAGCGCCCGTTTTAACTCAACCGCTTTTTTAACCTCTGCAATCCACTGGTTGAACTCTTCCTCGGTAGGTGCCGGTCCCTTGCCGATTTGAAATTGCTCGATTTTGGTGGTGAGGTTTTTGTAAAGCGCCTGGCTTGCATCAATGACCAATTTCTCTGCTCTTAAAACCTGCTTGAGCTTCTGGCTCTTCGCGATTTCCATCAGTTTGCTCCCACAAATACTGCAATTTCACGAGTTTAATAAATTAATGTGACATAAGTCGTCTTATAAAACCAACAATTAAAGTAAATAGTAAGTTTATTAGATTGCAACTACGAGAAACATCTCTGCCACTCAACGAGCAGATTAGAGGGTTTTGAGGCGTTGAGCACTTCAGCGCGCGTCAACTCTGGGTATGGCAGTTCAGAAAAAGCGCCTAAGATCGGATACCGGGCCCAAGTGACAAGCGCCCGGTTTTTTATGCCTGTTCAAAGTGCTCGCATTTCTGCCGGACATCTCCCAAGCGCCTTCTGTTCAAGTCTTCAGGTATTAGTTTTAAGGGCTTGCGGGTTATGGAAATTTTTGATTACGACAACATCCTGCTGCTGCCGCGCAAATGCCGCGTCGACAGTCGGTCTAAATGCGATGCCGGGGTAGAGCTCGGTGGGCGCACCTTTCGCATTCCCGTAGTACCCGCCAACATGAAGACCGTCATCAACGAAGACATCTGCGTGTGGATGGCCAAGAACGGCTACTTTTATGTAATGCACAGGTTTGACCTGGACAACCTGGCATTCGTCAAAGCCATGAAGGCGCAAGGCGTGTACGCGTCAATTTCACTGGGCGTGAAAAAGCCTGACTACGACACGGTTGACCAAATGGTGGCGCAAGGCTTGATGCCCGAGTACATTACCATCGACATTGCCCACGGCCATGCCGACAGCGTGCAAAAGATGATTGCTTACATCAAGCAAAAGCTGCCTGCTGCGTTTGTGATAGCAGGCAACGTGGCCACACCCGAGGCCGTGATTGATCTGGAAAACTGGGGCGCAGACGCGACCAAAGTCGGCATTGGCCCTGGCAAGGTTTGCATCACCAAAATGAAGACTGGCTTTGGCACGGGCGGCTGGCAGTTGTCAGCGCTCAAGTGGTGCGCGCGCGTCGCTACAAAACCCATCATTGCCGATGGCGGCATAAGGGAGCATGGTGACATTGCCAAATCCATCCGCTTTGGCGCAACGATGGTGATGATCGGCTCCATGCTGGCAGGCCTTGAAGAAAGCCCGGGCAAAACTGTAGAAGTTGACGGCGAGTTGTTCAAGGAATACTACGGCAGCGCTTCAGACTTCAACAAGGGAGAATACAAACACGTTGAAGGCAAGCGGATTCTGGAGCCTGTCAAGGGCACGTTAGTGGGCACCCTGCGCGAAATGGAAGAAGACATCCAGAGCGCCATCAGCTATGCCGGCGGCAAAAAACTGATGGACATCCGCAAGGTCAACTATGTCACCCTGGGCGGCGACAACGCGGGCGAGCATTTGCTGATGTGATCAGCCAGCGGGCTTGCC
>JANYED010000317.1 GCA_025363315.1 Polaromonas sp. | reverse complement strand
CAAGACAGGTAAGGAGGGATTCACGTGCTCTACAAACGTAACCCGCAGCTCAATAAAAACGGTGAACTGATCCATTTGCTGTCAACCGAAGGCTTGCCGAAAGCCACGTTGACGCACATCCTCGACACGGCGGCCAACTTCGTATCCGTCAGTGACCGCGAGGTCAAAAAAGTCCCGCTGCTGCGCGGCAAAAGTGTTTTCAACCTGTTTTTTGAAAACTCCACCCGCACCCGCACCACCTTTGACATTGCCGCCACGCGCTTGTCAGCCGATGTCATCACGCTGGACATTGCCCGCTCGTCAGCCACCAAGGGTGAATCCTTGCTCGACACCATCGCCAACCTGAGCGCCATGGCGGCCGATATTTTTGTGGTGCGCCACAGCGAATCAGGTGCGCCGTATCTGATTGCCCAGCACGTCGCGCCGCATGTGCATGTCATCAATGCGGGCGATGGCCGGCACGCCCACCCCACGCAGGGCTTGCTGGATATGTACACCATCCGGCACTACAAAAAAGACTTCACCAACCTGACGGTGGCCATCGTCGGTGATGTGCTGCATTCAAGAGTTGCCCGGTCTGATATTCATGCCCTCACCACACTCGGCTGCCCCGAGGTGCGCGTGGTCGGCCCCAAAACCCTGGTGCCGGGTGACCTGGCGCAAATGGGGGTACGGGTTTGCAACACACTCGAAGAAGGCATCAAGGGCGCAGACGTCATCATCATGCTGCGCCTGCAAAACGAACGCATGACAGGTGCACTGCTGCCCAGCAGCCAGGAGTTTTTCAAAAGCTTTGGCCTGACGCCCGAAAAGCTAAAACTCGCCAAACCCGATGCCATCGTTATGCACCCTGGCCCCATCAACCGGGGGGTTGAAATTGACTCTGCCGTCGTGGACGGTACCCAAAGTGTCATCTTGCCGCAGGTCACCTTTGGCATTGCGGTACGCATGGCCGTCATGAGTATCGTTGCGGGGAATGAAGCATGAAAATTCTGATTCAAAACGGTCGCGTGATCGACCCGGCCTCAAAGTTCGATGCCGTGTGCGATGTCGCCATCGCCGGTGGCCGCATCGTGTCCATCGGCCAGACAGCACCCGACTTTGCCGCCAATAAAACCATCGACGCAACGGGTTGCATCGTCGCTCCTGGCCTGATTGATTTGTCAGCGCGCCTGCGCGAGCCAGGTCATGAACATGAAGGCATGCTCGAAAGCGAGCTGGCCGCTGCGGTGGCTGGCGGCATCACCAGCCTGGTGTGCCCGCCCGATACTGATCCGGTGCTTGACGAGCCCGGCCTGGTTGAAATGCTGAAGTTCCGCGCTGAAAAACTGCACCAATCGCGCGTCTTTCCGCTTGGTGCGTTAACGCGCGGCTTGCAGGGCGAGGCCTTGACTGAAATGGTCGAACTGACTGAATCAGGCTGCGTCGGCTTTAGCCAGGCCGAAGTGCCGCTGGCCAGCACACAGGTGCTGATGCGCGCTCTGCAGTACGCCGCCAGTTTTGGCTACAGCGTATGGTTGCGCCCGCAGGAGTTGCATTTGGGCAAAGGTGTCGCTGCCAGCGGGGCTTTGGCCACACGCTTGGGTTTGAGCGGCGTGCCGGTAGCGGCTGAAACCATCGCCCTGCACACGATTTTTGAACTGGTACGCGTTACCGGTGCGCGGGTACATATTTGCCGCATCAGCAGCGCTGCGGGTGTGGCGCTGGTCGCCCAAGCCAAAGCGGAAGGTTTGGCTGTGACCTGTGATGTCAGCATCAACAGCCTGCATTTGACGGACGCCGACGTCGGCTACTTTGACAGCCGCATGCGCGTCGACCCACCGCTGCGCCAGCAGCGTGATCGCGATGCACTGAGGCGCGGCTTGGCTGAAGGCACGATTGACGCGCTGGTGTCTGACCACACCCCGGTGGACGAGGACGCCAAAACCTTGCCCTTTGCCGAGGCCGAACCCGGTGCAACTGGGCTTGAGCTGTTGTTGTCGATGGCCTTGAAGTGGGGCAACGACATCGGCAAAGATGGGTTGATGCGAACGCTGGAAGTGCTGACCAGCGCACCTGCCAAGGTGTTGGGTGTATCGCTCGGTACGCTGGTGGCCAGCAGCGGGCAGCTTGTCAAAGGCGGTGTGGCTGACGTGTGTGTGTTTGATGCAGCCGCCGAGTGGACCGCTGAGCCCGCCGCGTTGCGCAGCCAGGGCAAGCACACGCCTTTCTCCAGCCACCTGCTGCCCGGCAAGGTGCGCTACACGTTAGTGGGCGGGCATCTGGCATATCAATCAAAGGCTGAGGCTTGAACAGCTTTGGTGCCATCGTCAAACTCGCACGTGCGCTGCTGCACATCCTGATCGGGTTTTTCACCATCCTGCTGGTGTTCCCGCGACTGGGGCCTGAGCAGCGTCAGCTGCGCACACAGGCCTGGTCGCTGGTCA
>JANYED010000259.1 GCA_025363315.1 Polaromonas sp. | reverse complement strand
GCCAGGTCGAGCAGGTGGTCATCCCCCAGCTTGCTGGCCCACTGCGGGAATTTTTCTTTGAGTTCACGCAGCACATTGAGCCGCGCCTCCAACTCCACGATGTGCCGCTGGCCGTAGTCAAACGCTACTGTTTCGACCCGTTCGTATTTGGACAGCGCTTGGGCCAGACAAGTGGTTGAATCTTGCCCGCCAGAAAACAGGACGAGGGCGGTTTTGTGGATGGAGTCAGTATGCATTGAGATATTGTGCCCAGAGAGGTTACCCATAATATCCCGGTCTAGCCCCTAATTGGTTTGGCAGGAAACGGCGTGGTGCTCCGGTCTGTGGGCTCTACCAGTAGCAGCCGATCAAACAGCGTCTTGGCCAATGCCACCAGGTTGTGCAACTGCAAAAGTTTGACTTTCTGCAAACGAACCGTGAGGTGTCGCTTCTTTTTAACAAACTGCCGGCGAGCGGCCATCTCGTCAAAGTCAAGCCGGGCAGCTTCAGCCGGTGGAAATTGCTCAGTAGTGGGTATCAGCACCTCAACCGCGTCTAGGCCAACCCACGACTGCAGGTCAAACGCCTGACGCATGCGGAACTCTGATGCCTCGTTCAGGCCGGTATCGAAGTACTCGCCGCAGTACGGGTAGCCTATATCCTCAAAAAAACTACCACCTCGGTCAGGTTGAGGCGCTTGGTAGCCAAAGCTGGCATAGCCGTTGAAGTTAATGGCTGAAAGCTGGATGTTCTCGCTCAGGTCGAGGGGGACGAGTTCGCGAAGATAGGGTAATAGGATCCAGGCGGAGTGAGCGGCTGGATTGGCTGCCTGGGCTGGATGGGTCGGATGGGTCTGGGTTGCCATGAAAGATTCCTTAACAAGCCGGGCTTCGCGATGTGCGATTTACCTGGCTGATTCAGAATCTCATGGGTTGGGGGTTTCACAAGTGCTGGGTTTGTGGGGCGCAACTTTGAACGCGAAACTATATCGGGCAGTTTGCCGCCTCATCCTTCTTTGCTTTGATTTTGGCCTCAAGTCGCTTGTTACTTCTGTTGAGGGCGACTATCAATGGCAGCGCCAGGATCATCAACACGACCATGGAAGTGATGACGAAATCCGAAAAATTAATCATGTGTCATTCCTTTGTTCGGAGTTGAAGGCGTTGGCGTCTTGTCATCCTACAGCACAGCCCTTAGACAGCCCATCAAACTGCTTGCCGCAATATTGAGCCGACGAGAAACTTGGATTTGACCCGTTTTAATAGTTGGCTAGTTGGGCCGAGATCATCAACTATGGCGGGCCGGATTTTGTTGTTTGAACTGCCTTTTATAAGTGTCAGCTGACAGCCCAATATCGCGATTGCACATAGACGACCGCTGCAGGTATGCGCTTCGGCCTCATCACGGAAGCTTGCTGCTTTACAACCACCTTTTAAAAGACCATCAATATCGTGGCTTTGCCGTATTGCAGATCCAGCAGCTCCGGCGTCGCCATCAGTTTGCCGCGGTCCACTACCCCATGGTTGGATTTGCCCGTTTTTAACTGACGGTTGGAGTGACATTGAAAAAGCTCAAACTTTCTGTGAAATGGGGTCAAGTTCACAACGAGCAACCCGAGCTGTCAATTGGCTGCGACCGTCAAGTCAATTTGATTGGAAATACCCAAGAGGTCGAGAACCTTTAAACCGTCCGTGGAAACGGGGCAAGTCCAACTCCAATCTGCTCAAAAGCAATTGCCTGGTGACCGGCCAGCCTGATTGGAGCAGCGTGCAAATTGCCTATTCAGGCCCAGCCATCAACCAGGAAGGGCTGCTGCAATACCTGGTGAGCTATCGCAATCACAACGGGTTTCATGAACAGTTCGTGGAGCGTATTTTTATGGACGTGTGGACGTGCTGCAAACCCATCAAGCTGTCTGTGTACGCCAGGTACACCCGGCGCGGCGGGCTGGACATCAACCCGTTTCGCACCAGTTACCCGCAGCAGCTGCCGCCGAACGTGCGAACGGCGCGGCAATAACACTGAGAAATTTATTTGGCGGTGGGTTTGTATTCCGCAATCGCTTTTGCCAAGTCGGTGGTTTCTTCGCAGGTGGTGCAAATCGCTTTGAGCTTGGCCAGCTGGGCTTCGGCCTTGTCTTTTTCGTTGACTTTCAAATACGCCACACCTGAATATTCAAGCGCACCTTTGTGTTTAGGGTCTAGCGCCAGGGCTTTGTCGTAAGCAGCAAAGGCCTCGTCATATTTACCCATCCAGCGGCTTGAATAGCCCAGCAGGTTATACGCATCGGCGTTGTTGGGGTTACTGGCCACTGCTTTTTTAAAGCTGGCAGCCGCGTCAGCCCATTTTTTAGATTCAATGGCTTTTTTGCCCAACGCAAAGTCGTCAGGCTTGGCGCTGACCACGGGTGCGGGCGATGTGTCGGCGGCCTGTACGCTGCCTAGCAGCGCGATGCTGAGCAGTGGAAGGGCGATGATTGCTTTGAGGCTCGAAATATTCATGGGAAGCTCCTTAAGAAGTTTGGGTAAGTATCCAGATTGAAAAACGTCGATACAGCTGACTAACGGTAGCAAGCATCAACTGGATGCAAAAGCGGATGCGAAAGCGAATGCAAAAGCGGATGCAAATTTGTGGCCGCTTTGCAAAATAGTTGAAAGGTTACCAAATTCAACTAAGCTACCAAAGCTTGGCGCAATTGCCCCTGAGCAATATGTTCTCGCTGGGGGCAGTGGGCGCGGCGTCGGTTTCAACGGTCACGATCAATTTGCTGACTTTTGACAGCAGCTTTTCAGACGTATCGGGCAATGTCGCCACTGCCGTGCCTTTGTCTGGCACCGTACCAATCGCAAAAGCGGGCGCACTGGCGGGCACAGCCCACAGCACCAGTTTGCCTGCGGTAGGTGCGGTGAAGGGGCCAATGACTTTGACGCTCATGGTTTTGCCTTGACGCAGCGAGCTGGCCAGCACCTTGCCGTTGCCTGCCTCGTCGGTCAGCAGGCCCACATAGCTTTGCGGTAGCTTTTCACCCATACGCATGGCGATTTGATCTGCCGATATGAACAGCGCAGGCGCGGTAAAAAACACAATGCTGGCTGCCAGCACACCCGCCGCCAAACCGCCCAGGCCAAAGCCTGCGGGGCGCAGCCATGCTGGCCAAATCGAGGCGTTAGAAAATGGCGCGGGCTGATGAGGTGCAATATCTTGGGTTCGCGTGGCGATAGCAGCCCACACATGCTTGGGTGGCTCTTGTACGGGCACAGACACCGCCAGTTGGCCCAGCCGCGCCTGCCACTGCGCTACCAGTACGCGAACATCGGCGCGGTCACGCAGGAGTTTTTCAAACCGATGGTTTGCGCCTCGGCTCAATGTGCCCAGCACGTAGCTTGATGCCAAATGCTCTAACAGTTCAGGTTGGCTGTACCTCATGCGGCACCGCCATTCAAGCCTTGTGCGGCCAGGCAATTTTTCAGCTTATGAAGCCCGCGCCGTATCCATGCCTTGACTGAGCCCAGCGGCGCGCCCATTTGCACGGCCACCTCGCTGTGCGACAAGCCCTGGTAGTAGGCCAGCGCCAAGCTTTGGCGGTGACTGCCATCAAGTGCGTTCATACAGCCTTCAATCTGTAGGCTTTGTGTGGCCTGGTCTAGCAGTTGCGCGGCAGTTTGGGTGCGGGTGTCTGCGATGTCGTCAGCATCACCACTTGATTCGTCCCAGCCACTTTCTTTGCGGCGTGCACGGGCTCGGTAAGCGTCCAGCGCCTTGTTGCGAGCGATGGCAATCAGCCATGTCATGGGTTGTATGCTTTGCCCGCCCACGACATTTCGGTAGTTGGCAGCGTTCTTCCAAATGCTCACATAAGCCTCTTGCAATGCGTCTTCAGCCACTTGGCCTTGACCCAATATACGCACCGCCACGCCAAACAGATGCGCGCGGGTGCGCTGGTACACCTCGGCAAAGCTGGCGTGGTTGCCCTGCGCTGCCTGCGCAAGCAAATTTTCAAGGCTGATGGCATCAAGCTTCATGCGGCTGAATATATATGAATTGATGCGCGCTAAAAAAAGTGACGGCTTTGTTGCATCCGATTTACCCGAGCCATCGTTTATGCCAAGCCATCGTGGGAAGATGGTGAGCAGCGTCAATACCGACCAGCTCATTTTTTAAAACCATCAGGCAATCACCATGACAACAACAGCCCCATATTTATCCGTCGCCGCCATTTGCGTTGCCCTGCTGAGTGGCTGCGCCACACCAGCGCCGACTGCCGCACCGACTACTGCGCCGCTTGCACCCGCAGCACTCAAAGCATCAGACACCGAACGCGTCGCTTTTGTCTGGCAAGCAATTGGCTCGCAAATATATGAATGTCGCAACGACGCAGGCAAGATTGCGTGGGCGTTTGTTGCGCCTGAAGCTGAGCTAACCAACAGCAAAGGCGACAAGGTAGGTACGCACGGTGCAGGCCCCAGCTGGACAGCACTTGACGGCAGCAAAACAGTGGGTAGCGTTAAAGCGCGTGCCAACGGTGCGCAGCCTGCTGACATTCCCCTGCTGCTTTTGTCAGCCAAACCAGCAGCAAAGGCGCCCGTCGGAAAAATGACGACTGTCACCAGCGTGCAGCGGCTAAACACCGAAGGCGGCAACGCACAAGCCACCGGCTGCAGCACCGCCCAAGACGTGGGCAAGCGCAGCAAAGAAGGCTACACGTCAGACTATGTTTTCTTTACCCTGAAGTAAGTTTTAAACCCGGCGCCGGCGCGGCACTACCGTGAGTTGGAAGCTGCTTTTAGCGGCAGCCGCGCCAATGGTGACGAACTGCATTGGCACGTCGATCAGTTGGTCGGCTTGCCACAGCTTGATCTGCGCTGCGCCGTCTGGCAGGTCGTCAAACACAGCCATGCCGTCCGCCCCAGTTTTGGCGGCCCACGGTGAGTCACTGGCATATACATAACCGCGCATAGAGCCATGAATAAAACAACCCAGCAGCGTTGCGCCCAGCACGCCTACTTTGTCTAGCGTCACTTCGCTAGCCTTAGCGGGTTTACCGTCTGACTTGCCTTCTAGCCGCAGTTCAAACCCTGCGTTGGTGGCATTGAACTGGCCCATGCCCGCAGGCGACGAGCGCACGTGGTGGTCCCACGGGTCGTTGTTGACAAAGCTGACTTTGGCGCCAACCGGCACCACCGTCACGCTGGGGATGAACTGCATTTTTTCTTGCGCCACCACAGCTTGTGTGGCCAATGGCTTTTTGGGTACAGCCGTCTTGTTGGTCGTCACAATCACCACCACCGCGTCTTGTACTGGCTTGCCTTCTTTGTCAACCACCGACACCGACAGGCTGCCAGCCGATGCATTGATCAGTGCGACGGCCATCGCCGTAAAAAGTAGCGTTTTTTTCATGACCTTACCCCTGTTTTCCAGACTTCTTAAGCTGCTCGTTATGCGGACTTCCTGTCTTGCTGCTGGGCCGCGAGCCAGCGTTGCTCAAACGTCATTGGGCTGGCGTAGCCCAACGTTGAGTGCAATCTTCTTTGATTGTAGAAGGTGAGCCAATCATGAACTCGTCCATGGCTTGGCGACGTGTGGCGAACCGGCGACCGTGAAGCCTGCCCACCTTTAATCTTCCCCACAAACTTTCCGTGGGTGCGATATCCCAACAATCACCCTTGCCACTAATAGACGAGACCATGTCGTAGTCCTTGAGCAGTTGCTGAAAGTCATTGCTGAAGTTGGCTGCCCCTGTCTGAGTGAAAGATCAATCCGGCGGCGGGCCGCCTGCGAAACCAGGCCATACGCAACGCGTCAAGAGTGCCTATGGCCTGCATATCTGAGCGCATGCTCCAGCCCACCACCTGACGGCTGAACAAGTCAATCACAGCCACTAGAAACAGCCAGCCCTCGTCGGTACGGATGTAGGTCATGTCACTGGCCCACACCCGATTGGGCGCCACCGGTTGAAAGTCTCTTTGCAGCAAATTGGGGGCAATCGGCAAACCGTGACTGCTGTCCGTTGTGACCACGTATTTCTTCTTGCCACGTGCCTTGATACCGTGGCGCTTCATCAGTCGGCGCAAGCGATCCCTGCCCACTCGAACGCCTCTGGCGCGCAACTCCGCTGTCATCCTGGGCCAGCCATACTCCTGCTTGACCGCCAAGTGGATGGCCTTGATGTGAACCAGCAGCGCCTCATCACTGATGCGGTAACTACCTTGACAGCGCCCGTTCTTTGCCCGGGAACTCAGGTGAGCTACAAACTCATCGAAGACCTGCAAACGAAGGCTTGCCCTAAAGTCGCTGTGAGCCAGGTCTGCCGTGTCCTTGAAGTCAGCCGCTCGGGCTACTACGCAAACGCGGCTGTACTCAGGCAACGAGTGGCCGCACCCGTTGTTTGTGCCGCCAGCGTGCACCTCAAAGCCGCCTTTGCCGCCTGTCACAAAGCCTACGGCAGCCGCAGACTGCAAACGGCCATGGCTGGGCGTGGTCAGCCCATGGGCAGACATCGGGTACGAACCTTGATGCGACTTAACGGTTTGCGCCCTGTGTGGAGTGCCAAGTTCGTTCATACAACTGACAGCAAGCACGGCCTAGCCGTCTCGCCCAATGTGCTGAACCGGCAGTTTGAGCAGGCGCTGCCCAACCAGGCCTGGGTAGCCGATATCACCTACATCCGTACGCGTAGCGGCTGGCTGTATCTGGCGGCAGTGCTGGACTTGCATTCACGCAAGATCGTGGGCTGGGCGATGAGCCCAGCAATGCCTGCTGGCTTGGTTTGTGCAGCTTTGCAGATGGCCATCGTTCAAAGAAACCCAGCACCTGGGCTGATTGTTCATTCAGATCGGGGCACGCAATACGCCAGCGCTGAACATCAAGCGCTGCTGAAAAAGCATGGCTTGGTGGGCAGCATGAGCCGCAAAGGCAATTGCTGGAACAGTGACAAAAAAGCGCGGTGATGGAGCGCTTCTTCTTGAATCTGAAGATGGAGCGGGTCTGGCAAAAGGACTATGCCAATCACAGCGAAGCGAGCAATGACATTGCTGACTACGTTGTTGGCTTTTACAACAGCATCAGACTGCATTCAAAACTGGGCAACTTGTCACCCAACGCCTTCGAACGTGAATCGACATCAAATAAATCTATCAAACTGTCCGAAATTACTTGACCACTGCAGGCCTTTATCAACGACGTCAAAACCATGAAAGGAATAATAGTTTTTGAGGTCACTGGTTGGGAAAATGCATCTGGACACTTCACACTATGGGATGGGTCAAATTTAGTGTACGTAGGCGAAGGTGAACACAATAATCCTCTAAGTTATGAGTATTACTTTTGGTTTCTAAGAGCCGCCACCGAGACTAAAATAGCTCAGACAACAAAGGCCTACTTATGGGAGTTGAAGTGAAAAGATTTTTTCTTATTGGTGTCGGCAGCTTCACGATGTACGCAATGCTTTTGCCAGGCAACGTAGCACACGCGAGATCGACTGATCTATTAAAACTTCGGTCTGAACTCGCTCTATTCTCTTGCGTAAAAATTAATTATCAAAGCCTAGGTGTTGATATCTTCAAAAGTGACTTTTCATATTTTCACCCTCGATACAAAACGGTATTAAACCAAAGTACTGTTGAAGACGATTCAAGGCTCGGGGAATTTTTAACTAAACACGCGGGCACTTTTTATAAAGAAGAGATCTCAGTTAAATCGGAGAATAGTCGAGGCCCATACACCATTATTTTTGCAAAATGCACTGAATTTGCTGATTCAACAATGTTGCGAGCTTTTTTCCAGAAGAATCCTTTATCCGGTAAACTTGTAGAAAAATGAGTGGTTTTTGGCGGCTTGCCCAGCTGACGTGGGCTTTAAGCCGCCTTCACCTTGGCCGTTGTACAGCGCCCCGACAGCGATGGGCCGGTCCATGTCGCCACCCAAGAACTGCACCAACACCTCTTGGCCTACCCGGGGGATGAACTGCAGCCCCATGCCCGCACCTGCAGCACGTTGAGCCACGCGCACCCAGCAACTGGCCTGGCCTGACGTACTCCCATCGGCATCGGCCATCTGGCCCTGCCACAGCAGCCGGATGCGAATG
>JANYED010000238.1 GCA_025363315.1 Polaromonas sp. | reverse complement strand
CATTCGCGCCTTTGTCCCGGAAGGCCGCAGCTACACCACGCTGGGCACCGACGGCTTTGGGCGCAGCGACACGCGAGCCGCGCTTCGGGCGTTTTTCAATGTCGATGCGGCGAGTATTGTGAAGGCGGCGCTGGCGGCCATCAACGCTGGTTGACTAGTTTTCTACCCAACCCAGGCATCCCCAAACGCCAGTACCTGTTCAAGCACCAGGTCAACCGCTGCATCCTGGTGGTCAGGCGGGTATTTGTATTTGCGCAGGATGCGCTTGACCATCAGCCGCAACTTGGCCTGCACACTTTCACGGGCTGACCAATCCACGCTCAGGTTTTTGCGGAGACTTTCAGTGAGTTCATGAGCGATTTTTTTCAGTGTGTCGTCACTCAACTCCCGCACAGCCGATTCGTTTTCAATCAGCGCGTAATAAAACCGCACCTCGTCTTCCGTCAGCCCCAGCTTTTCGCCCTGCAAAGACGCTTCTCTGAACTTCTTCGCCATCTCGATCAGCTCTTCCATCACCTGCGCCGTTTCAATCGACCGGTTTTGGTAACGCTGAATCACGTTGCCCAGCATGCTTGAGAACTTGCGGTCTTGCACCACGCTGCCCGCAAAGCGGCTTTTGATTTCGCCTTGCAGCAGACGCTCCAGCAGTTCAACGGCCAGGTTCTTTTCGGGCAAGTCGCGTACCTGCGCCAAAAACTCGTCACTAAGCAAACCAATGTTTGGCTTGTCCAAGCCTACTGCGTCAAAAATATCCACCACGCTTTCAGACACCACAGCCGACGAAATGATCTGGCGGATGGCGAGCTCGCGCTGCTCATCGGTGCGCTTTTTAGCGGTCATCTCCTTCTTGGTCAGCATGACTTTCACGCCCTGCAAAAACGCGACTTCTTCGCGCACAGCCTTGGCCTCGTCCAGCGTGCAACACAAGGTAAAGGCTTGGCTCATGCCGAGGGCTGTGTCGGCAAAGCGCTTTTTACCGTCGCGCGTTTTGCCCGTTGCCAGCCCCAACACATGGTTGGCAGCGCCCGCCAGCGTTTTGTGGCCGCCGGTTAAAAACCCGCTGTAGTCAAATCCATGCAGCATGGCGCGCAGCACGTCCATCTTTTCCAGCAGCACACTGAAGGCCTCGTGCGCATCCACCGTTGGCCTGCCGCGCCCCTGGCTGGCGGTGTACTCCTTCATGGCCAGCTTCAGCTCATTGCCAATGCCGATGTAGTCCACTACCAGGCCGCCCTGCTTGTCTTTAAACACCCGGTTAACCCGTGCAATCGCCTGCATCAGGTTGTGGCCCTTCATGGGTTTGTCGATGTACAGGGTGTGCACACACGGCGCGTCAAAACCCGTCAACCACATGTCCCGCACTATGACCATGCGCAGCGGGTCAGTTGGGTCTTTAAAGCGCTTTTCCAATCGCTTTTTAATTTGCGCGCTGTAGATGTGCGGGCGCAGCAGCGCTTTGTCACTGGCTGAACCCGTCATCACAATTTTGATGGCGCCTTTTTCAGGTTCGGCGTCATGCCAGTCGGGCCGCAGCCGAATGATCTCGTTGTACAGGTGAGCGCAAATATCGCGGCTCATAGCCACCACCATGGCCTTGCCTGTCTGTGCCTTGTTGCGCTCATCAAAGTGCGCCACCAGGTCAGCCGCCACACTGGCAATACGTGGCTCGGCACCCACTACTTTCTCCAACGCCGCCCAGCGGCTCTTCAACGCAGCTTGTTGGCTTTCTTCATCGTCTTCAGCCAGTTCGTCCACGTCATCGTCGAGTTGCTGCAAGTCAGCGTCTTTCAGACTCAACTTGGCCAGGCGGGACTCGTAATAAATCGCCACCGTCGCGCCGTCTTCTTTTGACTGCTGCATGTCATACACATGGATGTAGTCGCCGAACACGGCGCGTGTGTCGCGGTCTGTGCTGCTGACGGGTGTGCCGGTAAAGGCCACAAAGGTGGCTTTGGGCAGTGCGTCGCGCAGGTGCTGGGCGTAGCCTGCCTGATAGTGTTCAGTCCGAACGTTATAGACAGGCGGCTCAAACTCAACCCTGTGCGGCGTTACTATGCCGTCACCAGTTGCTAGCATCTTAGGAGCTGCTTGCGCATGTATTGATTGGGCTAGAGGCACATTTAATGCCTTTTTTAGCCTTAATTTGGCCTCAAAACCGTATTGCGTGCGGTGCGCCTCGTCGGCTATCACCACAATGTTGTGCCGCTCGGACAGGATGGGGAAGGTGTCTTCGTCCTCTCCAGGCATAAACTTTTGAATCGTGGCAAACACAATGCCGCCCGAAGGCCTATTCCAAGCAAGGCACGCAGCTCTTGCCGGGTGCGCGCCTGCACCGGTTGCTCGCGCAGCAGATCTTGCGCCAGGCTAAACACGCCAAACAACTGACCGTCCAGGTCATTGCGGTCACTGATCACCACGATGGTTGGGTTTTCCATGGCGCTGTCTTGCATCACCCGCGCCGCAAAGCAGGTCATGGTGATGCTTTTGCCGCTGCCCTGCGTGTGCCACACCACGCCGCCTTTTTGATTTCCGTTTGGGCGCGACGCATCAATCACCTTGGCAATCGCAAACCGCACCGCATGAAACTGGTGGTAGCCCGCAATTTTTTTAAGCAGAGTGCCGTCGTCTTCAAACAGCACAAAGTAGCGCAGGTAGTCCAGCAAATAGGTAGGTGCCAGTACACCGCGAACCAGGGTTTGCAGTTCGTGGAACTTGCCCAGCGGGTCCAGCGTCACGCCATCAATCGTGCGCCAGGCCATAAAGCGCTCAGCGTCGCTCGACAGTGACCCCATCAGCGCCTCGGTGCCGTCAGATATCACCAGTATTTCATTGGTTTGAAAGACGTCGGGAATCTGCTCTTTGTAGGTTTGTAGCTGCTCGTACGCCTTCCACACATCAGCATTGGCATCGGCCGGGTTTTTAAGCTCCAGCAGCACCAGCGGCAAGCCATTGACGAACAAAATAATGTCCGGCCGCCGCGTGTGGTGCGGGCCTTTGATTGAAAATTGGTTAACCGCCAGCCAGTCATTGGCTGCGGTGATCGTCCAGTCCACCAGCCGCACAAAGTCACCCCGCGTTTCACCGTCCTTTTGGTATTGCACCGGCACACCTGTGACCAGCAACTGGTGAAAGCGCCTGTTAGCAGCCAGCAGCGCGGCAATGCCTAGGTCAACTACTTGCTTGAGTGCATCGTCACGCGCCGCAGCGGGCACGCCCGGGTTGAGCCGGTCAATCGCTGTGCGCAAACGCCCCGTCAAAATCACCTGCCGGTAGTTGTCGCGCTCAGGCGCCGGGCCATCGGGCGCCATGTCTGGGCCATAAACCACGCTATACCCAACATCGGCCAGCCAGCCCAGGGCTTCTTGTTCGAGTTGGTCTTCAGTCATGGCCTCATGTTAAAGCTTGTTATATGAGGTGGTTGTCATGTAAAGAAAATGGCTTTTTTTATACATGAGAAGCGCCATATTTATAGAAATCGCGGTTTTCTATACATGTCGGATGGCGTATTGCTGATGGCGGCTAGGCAGGCCCGGCAAAACCTGAAAAACGACCCAAAATGCCCCGAAATCGCCTTTTTAGGGTGCCAAATCGGGCTTCAGGCCAATGGATACGTGCGCAATCAGCTATTAAATGAGTAGCATCTAACCCCATACAGGGTTAGCGATACAAATCATTTCTACACTTGTTGAGTTGTTAGGCTAGACTAACAGTTAAGTGGATTGGGGGTTCCTGGTCGGCGCTACAGCCTCGGTGGGTTCATCGGGGCTTTTCGCTTTTTGGGCTAGGTGCGTGAAACTTCAAGCCATGCAATGACCTGTAGATGGACTGGGGATACCTGGTCGGCAGAAGCCCCCGGCGATAGTCGGGGGCTTTTGTTTTTGTAGTCTGCCTGAGCCTGGGGTAACGCCTCAAGTCCCGGCTATTAGACGAGCCATAACGGCTCCGTATTTACGCCGCTTTTTTAAGCGGGATAAGCGGCGGGCGTTCAGGTTTGGCTTTTTCCGCTTTGATCTGCTCTTCCAGAATCTCTTTCAACGCAGGCTTCACAAAACGGTACATGACATCACGCATCAACGGCTGGTAGCCAACGCCATGAAAGTCCGCAATGAGCTTGTAATTGCGAATCAAATCTTTGGGCAACCGGATGGAAATGGCTTGCAACTCCAGTGATTCGTCCAGTGCAGCCTCATGCGACTCGTCTGCTACGCCAACGAATTGTTCGTCAGCACCCAAGGCGCGGCTGTCCCACGCTTCGTCAGTGTTCTTAATCGGTTTAGTTACCATAATTTTTTCTCCTGCAAGTCAACAACATCAATGCGCTGTGCCGAAGCGCGCATAAATCGCCAATTCCGTTTCATTCGGTTCGTAGGCGGTTTTGAGTATGGTTTGCGAATTTTTTAGTATATACACGATCTTGAGGGATCGTTTTTTATTGGTCATTGCTATAAACCAAAGTGTGGGTGGATCCGTTTTTGTCAAGGCTCGGTTGTCAAACAGCAATTTACCGTTTCTGTTATGAAAGCACTGGCGTACTTCCACCAAGTCAACGCCATGCCGAGTGGTGATTTTGCGTAGAACAGCATCTGAGACGGATAAATTTTCCACAGCCTGCTATTGTATATACAAAACTATGGAGATCATCAGGGAATTCCCGTGGCCGCACTTATCAAGTGGTTTCAGGCAAGCGCAACTGCCCCGAGATCAGGCGCGGGAGCAGGGTGTCGCGGAGGGTGGCTAGGGTTTGGGCTTCATGCACGTTCGCCTGGATGAGCCTAAACAACGGTTCAATACCTTTTGTGTACTCACCCGCTGCAAGTTCTAAAGGGATAACGACCGGGTAGGCTGCAATGTCTTTCCAACCCACGCGAGGCATCTTTGCGCCGTTTGACAACCGCTCTGCGTACTCAATGAGCGCTGTGCTGAAAAGCTGCATCGCGATAAAACCGTAATAAGCTGGTTTCGTAGCTTGACACACCAAAATATCGGTGGAACAGACACCGTCAAAAGGCGCAATAACGACTTTATGGGAATATGGTCGTAACTTTCCAAAAAGGATGTCACCTTCGTTGAAAGTCGCCTTTGCGCTCTCCAGGCCCTGTGCCGTACCCCAACTAACCAGGCTCAACGACTTGCGGGGAATATGCTCAAGACCGACGTAATTGATATCCGCGTGCAGTTCCGAAGGTTGCAATTGTTGTCTGACTGTCTTGGCAACTTCACCAAGCGTCCCCACCCGCCACCCCCTCGGCACCAAGCCCAGCTCCGACTCCTCGAATCCATCGGGAAACAGCGCTGCTGTGGCTTCATCCATGCCTTCGGGGGTGCGGCCTTGCGCCTTGGTGTGTACGGGGTCGAAGTCAACAAACCATGACTTGAACAGCGCCTGGGCGATGGCTTCAAGCGTGGCGTTGGTTTCGTGCAGGAGGGCGATGCGGTCGTCAAGGGCTGTCAATATTTTGGCCGCATCATCTTGATAGGCCTTAGGAGGACAAGGAACCTCCAGATTTACCAAATCGCTACCCCGAATTCCAGACGCACCAGCTCCCTGTTCGGCAATAGTCTCAATAGCGGCGCGCCCAAGAGGCGAACGGAAAAAGTAGAAATAAAAATAGGGATTTGAAACGGCCCTATTTAAACGGCAGCGGATCAAATGTGACTCGAAAACAGTCGGAAATTTGTTTTCAATGAAGATTGAACATTGGCCAGCACCTGATAGCACAAGGGATTGCCGTGCAAACAATAGGTCTTCAGGCTCAAGAAGAAAGTGTGCTTCTTTATCGTCAACTTGAACCAAATCCATGTCCAGATTTTGAATTCGTGGATGGGCGAACAGCTCTCCCATGTTCACCATAGGCAACCCCAATCCGCGAACAGCCTTTGGACGTGTTAGGCCATTTTTTTGAGGTAAAGCAAAAAGATCAGCGAACGGGGCAGTCTCAAAACTCATACCCCAACCCTCCCAGCTTCTGCCGAATCAGCCCATCCAGCTCAGCGCCTTTGGCCATCTGCTCACCCAGCTTCTCCGTCAGTTGCTGCATCTTGGTGGCGAAATCTTCGTCGTTGTCTTCAACTTCTTCTGCGCCTACGTAGCGGCCAGGAGTGAGGACGTGGCCGTGCTGGGCTATTTCAGCCAATTTGACGCTGCGGCAGAAGCCGGGGATGTCTTGATATTGGGTTGGAATGGATTCGGGGGCGGATTCGGGGGCATGGATTCCGGCCTTCGCCGGAATGACAGGTAACGGCAGGGTTTCATCACCGCGCCACGCGGCTACCGTGTTGGCAATGCGGGCAATCACTTCGTCGGTGAACGCGCTTTGCACCCTTGAAATCATGGTGGCTTGTTTGCGGGCGTCAATAAAAAGCACTTCGCCTTGGCGGTGCGACTTTTTCTTGACCAAAAACCACAAACACGCCGGGATTTGGGTGTTGAAGAACAACTGGCCGGGCAGCGCGATCATCACCTCGACCACATCGGCATCGACCATGGCAGCGCGGATTTGGCCTTCGCTGTTTTGGCTGCTGCTCATGCTGCCGTTGGCCAGCACAATGCCAGCACGACCGCTCGGTTTAAGGTGGTGCAGCATGTGCTGCAGCCAGGCGTAGTTGGCGTTACCTGCGGGTGGGTCGCCGTACTGCCAGCGGGCGTCGCCCATCAGGCTGGCGTGCCACCAGTCGCTGATGTTGAAGGGTGGGTTGGCCAGGATGAAATCGGCGCGCAGGCCTTTGTGCTGGTTGACCACAAAGGTGTCGGCAGGCTCGCGGCCCAGATTGAAGTCAATGCCGCGAATGGCCAGGTTCATGGCTGCCAGGCGCCAGGTGGTGGGGTTGGCTTCTTGCCCGTAAATTGACACATCGCCTAACTTGCCGCCATGCGCTTCAATAAACTTTTCACTCTGCACAAACATACCGCCCGAGCCGCAGCACGGGTCATACACCTTGCCGCTGTGGGGGTTGAGCACGGCGACCAGCGTTTTAACAATGCTGGCCGGGGTGTAAAACTGCCCGCCGCGTTTGCCTTCAGCGCTGGCAAACATGCCTAAAAAGTATTCGTACACCTGGCCGAGGATGTCTCGGGCCGAGACGGTGCCGGGCCGCCCCAAACCGGCTGCGCCCCCTCGGGGGGCAGAAACGGCAGCGCCGTTTCGTGGGGGCTCACGGTAAGTTGGGTTGTCGCCAAAGCCGATGGTGGAGATCAAGTCCACCAGCTCGCCGAGTTTGCCGTCTGGTAGCTGGGCGCGTGCGTAGCGTTTGTCCAAAATGCCTTTGAGCTTGGGGTTTTCTACCTCGACCAGCGTGAGGGCTTCGTCGATGCGCTTGCCAATGTCGGGCTGCTTGGCCGCTGCGCGCAAGGCTTCCCACCGGGCGGCTTCAGGCACCCAGAAGACGTTGACGGACTTGTAATAGTCGCGGTCTTCCAGCTCCTGTGCCAGTGCCTCGGGCGTGGCACCTTAAAAAAAATACACGTCTTTGGGGTCAGCCAGCCTGCCGGCTACTTCAGCCCGGCGGGCGGCGAAGGTGTCAGAAATGTATTTGACAAAAATCAGGCCCAGCACCAGGTGCTTGTATTCAGCCGCGTCCATGTTGGCGCGCAGCTTGTCGGCCGTGGCCCAGAGTGTTTTTTTGATGTCGTCGAGCATGCACGGATGATACGGTGCACAGCACTGGCGCTTGCCAGCAGCAGATAAGCCCAGACGCTATTATTTCAGGAGCTGCTTGCGCACGTATTTATTAGGCTGGAGGACAATTTGACACCTAGAAATTGCCTAAACAGCCTTTTTTGACGTAAAAAAGCCCGGTAGCTTGCGCTGGCCGGGTTTTGCGGGCTTTCGCGCAGGCGAAAGCGGCTTGCAGGCGCTTGTAGCGCTTACTTCATGCCGAACTTGACTTTGGCATCGTTGACGCAAGCATCTTTCGGTGCGCCAGCCAATGCGTCGCAACGCTCAGCAGCGGCTTTGTACATGGCTTTGTTTTCATCGATGCTGGCGTCTTTTTTCACATCAGCCATCTTGTCGGCTTTGGACTTGGTAGTGTCCATGGACACCTTGGCAATTTTGGCGTCGTCTTTGGCTTTGGTGTAGGCCACCTTGGCGTCTTTCACACACACGTCTTTGGCGTTGCCTGCGAGGTCGTCGCACTTTTCTTTGGCAGTGTCATAAGCCGTGTCGGCTTTAACCATGGCAGCTTTTTGGCTGTGCCTTGCACTTGGCTCATATTGCGCTTCCAGGTCAGCTTTTGCCACTTTTTGAGCGCCTTTGGCTTCAGACATGCAAATGTCTTTTGCGTTGGCTTTCAGGCTGCCGCATTTGTCCTTGGCCGCTTTGTAGTCACTGGAGATGCGGTCGCTTTGGGTTTTGTATTCGACTTTAGTCATGGCGATAGCGCTTGCGGCAAAGCTGCAAGACATCGCGAGAGTGAGCATTAAAAATTTGGTTTTCATGGTGTTTCTTTTTAAAAGAGGTTGAGCAAATCTACAACGTTCAATAACGTTCGAAAAAGTTGGTGGGGTTTTTGGCATGCCACTCAGTGACCTGCTTTTCAGCTTCTTCAGGCGTGATACCGTGGCGCTCTTTGATCTTGCCAAGCAGTTGCTCGCGCTTGCCAGCAATCACGTCCAAGTCGTCATTCGTCAGCTTGCCCCACTGCTCCTGAACTTTGCCTTTGAATTGCATCCAGTTGCCGTCAATGGTGTCTTTGTTCATGGTGATGTCCTCAAAAAAAGTTGATGAAACCAACGCCGTTTGAAACTTGCGTCGAGACATTACAACGATAGATTGAGGCTTGGCAGCCTGCGGTAGGCGCTTGCAAAGAGCGCGCGTAGGCGAAGGCCGATTTGAAGGAACTTATTCCAATTTCGAATAGAAGCGAGAACAAGGCGCTAAGCCGCAGACAGTGCTGTAGCACGGCAAGGCGACGCAACGCAGTTATCGTTGTTATTGGGAATTGGAATTATTTGCGGCGCAAAGTGCGGCTAATCAGCGCCACTGGCAGCAGCCCAACCAGCACCAGTGCCAATGCGGGTAGCGCTGCCTCGCCAAGCCGCTCGTCGCGCGCGAGCTGGTAGGCCACCACGGCCAGGGTGTCGCTGTTAAAGGGCCGCAGCACCAGGGTGGCGGGCAGCTCTTTCATCACATCAACAAAGACCAGCAGCGCCGCTACCGCCACTGATTTTTTGAGCAGTGGCCAATGCACGCGCCGCAGCAGCCCCAGCCCAGTGGTGCCCAGCATGCGGGCGCTGTCGTCCAGACTGGCAGGGATGCGGGTGTAGCCGCTTTGCACGGACTGCAGCGCCACCGCGCTAAAGCGCACCAGATACGCCCACACAATGCCGAGCACGGTGGCGGTGACCCAGTAGCCCGCTTTCAGATCAGGCGCTGTGCTTTGCAGCCAGCCTACGGGGATGAGCAAACCCACCACAATTACCGCGCCGGGCACGGCATAGCCCAGGCTGGCCAGTTGTGCGGTGCCGCGGCTCAAGCTGTTGGGGCGGCTGCGCACCGCAAAGCCCAGCAGTACGGCCAGCAATGTTGCCAGCACGGCAGACAAGCTGGCAAGCCAGATGCTGCTAAGCGCCCAGCCGCCAAACTGCGCCCACGGCAGCGAGCCCCAGCCCTGCACCAGCGGGCGCAGCATGAACAGCACGGGCAATACAAAGCCGAGTGCAATCGGCAGCGCGCACACCAGCCAGGCCAGTACGGCGCGTTTGCCCACGAGCTGTGTGGGCGTTGCATCTGCTGCATTCGACGCGCCGCCCCGGTTGCTGACAAAGCGCATGCGCTTTTGCGCGGCATGCTCCACCCTTAAAAGCACCGCCACCACGACCAGCAATAGGGTGGCCAGTTGCGCGGCGGCGATGCGGTTGTCCATGGCCAGCCAGGCTTTGTAAATACCCGCGGTAAAGGTCTGAATGCCAAAGTAGCTGGCCACGCCGTAGTCGGCCAGCGTTTCCATCAGCGCCAGCGCCACACCGGCTGCCACAGCGGGGCGGGCCAGCGGCAAGGCCACGCTGCGAATGCGGCGCGACAGGGGCGCACCCAGCAGCCGGGCGGCTTCCATCAAATGCACAGCACGTTCAGCCAGCGCAGCGCGCGCCAGCAGATACACATAGGGATACAGCGACGCGGTAAACACCAGCACCGCGCCCTTCAAACTGCGCACCTCGGGCAGCAGCCTGCCCTGCAGACCAAACGATTCACGCAGCCATGTTTGCAGGGAGCCAGCGTATTGCAAAAAGTCGGTATAGGCGTAGGCGACCACATAAGCCGGCATGGCCAGGGGCAGCAGCAGCGCCCATTCAAAAATACGCCGACCGGGGAATTCAAACAAAGTCACCGCACTGGCCGTGGCCATGCCGACAATCGCCACGCCAATGGCCACACTGACGCACAGCAGCAGCGACGTGAGCGCGTAGTCAGGCAACACGGTTTGCGCCATCTCACGCAGGATGGCTCCCGCCACCGCGTCAAACTGCAACCACGCCCCCGCCACGCTGAGCACGGGAAGCATCAGCCCGCCAATCAGCAGCAACAAAGCCAGCGATAAAAGGGAAAAGCGATGCATGGTGCGAAAGTAGATAGATACCTAGAAGGATGCAAATGACCGTAAATGAGAATTGTAAGCATTTACAATTATGTATATGTTCTTGCAAATATCTGATCTGAGCGTGCATTACGCGAGCCGCAGCAAAGCAGCGGTGGATGACGTGACTTTCACGTTGCAGGCTGGCGAGATTGGTGTGCTGATTGGCCCGTCAGGCTGCGGCAAAACTACGCTGCTACGGGCCGTGGCCGGGCTGGAGCATGCACACAGCGGCAGCATCACGCTGGGGCCGCAAATCATCAGCAGCACCAGCAC
>JANYED010000118.1 GCA_025363315.1 Polaromonas sp. | reverse complement strand
TGCCAGCGCAGGACGCGCTAGGCAACACGGTGCTGCTGCCGCTAGAAAGCAAACCCGGCGTCAAACTGCTGCCGTGGACGCTGGACTAAGCCCATTTGCCCGCGATTTTTGCACGCGCGATGTGCGGGCCTTCAAGCCGCTAAGCGTGAGATCAACGGAAAAGCCAACGGGTCGCGGATGGACTCAACCGACAGATCCACATCGAGCAATGGCCAATACAGGTGATTCGGTGTTGGCCATTGAACATCTGAAAGTTGTTCAACTGTCGCTTTCTTAAACCACGGGAAATGCTCAAAAGCCAATAACAGTTCTTCATCTTCCAGCAACAGCCAAAAGCCATGCTTTGAAATATGCGTCACCTCAGCTTGGGAAGTGCTGATGCCAGGCATCTTGAATCTCCTTGATGTGTGTTTCGACAACGATTTGAGCATCGCTCAGTTGGCGCGCTGAAAGGCCTGTTTGGGTGGCAAGCGCAACAGTGGGCGTTAGCCAAAACTTGGCTTCCCCGTCTGGGTGAGCCACGTGAACGTGAATTCTCGTTTCTTCACGAGAGAAAAAAAAGAGCCGAAATTGCCCATCGCGTACAACGGTTGGTGCCATCGGCGTACTTTAGCTGAGTTGCAGCTGGGCTAGCGGCTTGGGTTAGGTCGATTGCAATTGATGTAAAGCCGCTTTCACAATACTCGCCGCATCGACATTAAAAAAAGCCCGCAGCGCAGCCCGCGTGTCACTTCGCCCAAAGCCGTCGGTACCCAAGGTCGTATAGCTGCGGCCTGCGGGCAGGTAGGCGCGAATGCTGTCGGGAACGGCGCGTACGTAGTCGGTGGCGGCGATGATCGGGCCTTGGCTTTGCTCTAGCTGCTGGTGGATGAAAGCGTCTTGCGGCTTGGTTGCGGTCATGCCGTTGCGCGCCAGTTCGCTCCAGCTTGTCACGCTAAAAACGGTGACGTCAATGTCCATCGCCGCCAGTTGCTCCGCAGCCTTGATCACCTCGGTCAAAATCGCGCCAGAACCCATCAAAGTGACGTTTTGAGGTGCTTTTGAAGCCATTTTAGGGGGTGTTTTAGGTGTTTTGACCAATGAATCCTTGCGCAAGCAGCTCATGTATTGATAGCAACCACGAATGATGTCAGCCTCACTGCCGGGCAGCAAATCAGGCTGGGCATAGTTTTCGTTCATCATGGTGACGTAGTAAAAAACGTCTTTCTGCTCGACCATCATTTCGCGCATGCCGTGGTCAATGATGACGGCCAGCTCGCAGGCAAAGGCCGGGTCATAGGCCTTGCAATTGGGAATCGTGGCAGCTATCAGGTGGCTGGTGCCGTCCTGGTGTTGCAGTCCCTCGCCGCCCAGTGTGGTGCGGCCGGATGTAGCACCAAGCAAAAAGCCGCGCGCCCGCTGATCAGCTGCGGCCCAGATCTGGTCGCCCACGCGCTGAAAGCCAAACATTGAGTAGTAAATGTAGAAAGGAAGCATGGCCAGGCCATGCACGCTGTAGCTGGTGGCCGCTGCTGTCCAGCTGGCCAGTGCGCCGGCCTCGCTGATGCCTTCTTCCAGTATTTGCCCGTCCATGGCTTCGCGGTAGCTCAGCACTGAGCCGATGTCTTCCGGTGCGTAGCGTTGCCCCACACTTGAATAAATGCCGACCTGTTTGAACAGATTCGCCATGCCAAAAGTACGTGCTTCGTCGGCGACGATCGGTACGATTTTTGGGCCCAGCTCCGCATCTTTCAGCAGCCCACCGAGCATGCGCACAAAAGCCATGGTGGTGCTCATCTCCTTGCCGTCTGCCTGCAACGCAAAGCTGGCGTAAGCGGGCAGGGCGGGGATGTTGACGATGCTGGCGGTGGTGTCGCGCTTGGGCAAGTAGCCGCCCAGCGCTGCGCGTTTGGCGTGCAGGTACTGCATCTCGGGGCTGGCTGCGTCGGGTTTGTAAAAGTCGATTCGCGTGGCTTGTTCGTCTGTGAGTGGCAGGTTGAAGCGGTTTCTAAAACCAATCAGGTCGGTTTCGTCAAACTTCTTTTGCGAATGCGTGGTCATCTTGCCTTGGCCCGCGCTGCCCATGCCGTAGCCTTTTTTGGTGTGCGCCAAAATCACGGTCGGCTGGCCTTTGTGCGCAGCGGCAGCGGCGTACGCGGCGTGGATTTTCACCAGGTCATGCCCACCGCGTTTGAGGCGGTCAATCTGCTCGTCGGTCATGCCCTGAGCCAGGCGCGCCAGTTCGTCGTTCTGACCAAAGAAGGTGTCGCGGTTAAAGCGGCCGTCTTTGGCGGCAAAGGTTTGCATTTGGCCATCAACCGTGTTGGCAAACGCCCTAGCCAAAGCGCCGGTGGTGTCGCGTGCAAACAGGCCGTCCCAGTCGCTGCCCCACACCAGTTTGATGACGTTCCAGCCTGCGCCTGCAAACAGTTTTTCCAGCTCGTCAATGATGCGGCCATTGCCGCGCACTGGGCCGTCGAGTCGCTGCAGGTTGCAATTGACAACCCATACCAGGTTGTCTAGGTTTTCACGTGCGGCCAGCGTCAGTGCGCTCATCGATTCAGGCTCGTCCATCTCGCCGTCGCCAAACACGCCCCACACTTTTCTTGTGTTGCAGTCCAGCAAATGCCGATGCGTGAGGTAGCGCATGAACCGTGCGTGGTAAATCGAGCTGATCGGCCCAATGCCCATTGAGCCGGTGGGGAACTGCCAAAAATCGGGCATCAGATACGGGTGCGGGTAGCTGCACAGGCCCTGCGCTCCTTCAATATTCGCGGCTGTCAACTCTTGCCGATAGTGCGCTAAATCCACTTCTTGCAAGCGGCCTTCCAGATAAGCCCGCGCGTACACGCCCGGTGCGCTGTGCGGCTGAAAAAACACCAGGTCACCCCGGTGCTGTCCGTCGTTCAGGCCTTCACGTGCCTTGAAGAAGTGGTTGAATCCGGTCTCAAACAAGTCGGCCGCGCTGGCATAGCTGGCCACGTGGCCACCCAATTCAGCAGAGCCACCTGTTTCAACTTGATTAGCCTTGACCACCATGGCCAGCGCGTTCCAGCGCATTAGCGCGGCCAAGCGCTCTTCAATCGCCAAGTCACCGGGGAAAACGGGTTGCTCATCGACTGCAATGGTGTTGACGTAAGGTGTGCACAGCTCAGGCTGCCAGCCGATGCGCTGTGTGCGTGCCGAGCGGCTCAAGCTGTCCAGAATTTGCCGCGCACGCGTCGGGCCCTGGCTGGCGACCAGCGCTTCAAAGGCTTCCAGCCATTCGGCTGTTTCTTGCGGGTCGGGGTCGGTGCTTAGGTGCTGGTGGTCAATGTTCATCACAGCACTTTACGTAAATTCAAGCCAAAGGTGCTGCTTAAATCGTTGGTTAAATACGTTTATCAAAGCATAAAATGCCAATTTCGAAATTTATAAAAGCATATGCAGCTTGATTCAACTGATTTAAAGATTCTCGACGAATTACAGCGCGACGGCTCTCTTTCCAACGTCGAGCTGGCCCGGCGTGTGCATTTAAGCCCCTCGCCTTGCCTGGCTCGCGTCAAGGCGCTGGAGGCGGCAAAGGTGATTGACCGCTACGTGGCCATTGCCAACGCAGCCGCGCTCGGCCTGGGTTTGAGTGTGTTTATTTCCATCAGCCTGCGCAGCCAAAACAAAGATGCGCTGGCTGAGTTTGAGCGCCGCATCGCCGAGCATGACGAGGTGATGGAATGCTATTTAATGACCGGCGACAGCGACTATCTGATTCGCGTCGCGGTGGCCGACATAGGCGCGCTGGAAAAATTTATTTTGAACCAGCTCACGCCCATCCCCGGCATTGAAAAAATCCGCTCCAGCTT
>JANYED010000114.1 GCA_025363315.1 Polaromonas sp. | reverse complement strand
GTGGGCGGTAAATTTGCGCACCGCGCAGCTGACAAACCCGCAGGTTCCAGCCCGTCGATGAAGTGGGTCAACCCGCCGGTTGCCTTCATGCTGCATGCGGGTGCACCGCGCTTGCTTGATGCTGGCGTGCATTTGCCCGGTTTGCACCAGGGCGATCAAACCCGCGTGGCGCTCGAAGGCTACCCCGGCTTGCTGGCGCGTGAGGTGCTGGGCAGCCGCAGCTACAAAAGCGACGACAAGGCCAAGCAAACACCCGAACGGCTGATTGCACGCAAAGACCTGATCACCGCGCTGGAGCTGGGTCAGACGCGGCTTGCCCTGCGCCTGAAGCTAACCCACGCCCAGCGCGACCTGCTGGTTGGCGATGCGAAGGGCGACAGCCTGGACGCGGTACTGTGCCTGATGCAGGCGGCGTGGGCGCAAGAACGCGGCGCGCCCTTGTACGGTTTGCCAGTCGATGTTGACCCGATCGAAGGCTGGATCATCACCGCGTGATGTGCAGGCCGGGCCGACGCCTCAAACCTCGGTTTCCAGATCAGGAATGCGGTTAAAGGCAATTCGCATCGGCGCAGTGTCTTTGGCCGTGTGCGACGCTGCAAAATACAGCGTGTTTTTGCCATAGGTTTTGTTCAGCCTGTCCATCGCCGCATCAAGTCTGCCTTTGCCCTTCGTTGCAGGCGAGGGTGTTTCGGTGGCGTCGGGGAAATCAAACAAATCGGGCGTGTGCTGCCCCACCAGCACCAGTCCGTGCATCGTCACATTGACGGCCTTGGGATGCTGCAAAAGGTGCAGGCCGCTGTGCCACAGCTTGTGCAGAACCTCGATGAAAAACCCGGTGTCCTGCATTTGCCCAAACTGCGCGTCTCGCCCGCCACCTGACTGGTCACGAAAGCGATGCTCGCAGCGCACGCTGATCGACATTGCGGTGGCGTAAAAGCCCTGCTTGCGCAGGCGCATGGCGGCTTTTTGTGTCAGGCGCATCAGCACACTCAACGCGCCGTCAGGCTGGCGCAAATCGGGCGGCAGCACGTGCGAATGTCCGAGCGAGCGCGCCGTAGTGATGCGCGGCCCATACCACTGACCGCGCAGCATGTCGTGCATTTCGCTGCCAGCCACCCCACCCCAGATGCTGTGCAGCACGCCGCGTGGTGCGGTGCAGAGCTCGGCCATACTGAAGATACCGGCCGCCTGCAGCCGCTGCAACATGCGCTTGCCAATGCCCTGCACGTCCTGCAGCTTGAGCGGGTAAAGCCGCTCGGGCAGCTCGGCTTGCTCAATCACCACCAGCCCATCGGGCTTTTGCATGTCTGACGCCAGCTTGGCTAGCAGCGTATTAGGCGCAATGCCGATAGAGCAGCGCAGGCAAATGCCCACGCTGCTCAACACTTCTTTTTTGATGCTTTCGGCGATTGCTATGGCTTTGCCGCGCTCGCGCCAGCTGCCGGTCAGCTCGCACTCCATTTCGTCAATCGACAGCACCTGGCGTACCGGCGCAATGCGCTCTACAGCCGCTACCGCACGCTGGTGAAAGTCTACGTACACCGCATGATTGGCCTCTACAAACACAATGTCGGGACACAGGCGCTGGGCTTCGATGACCGAGGTGCCTGTCTTGACTCCGTAAGCCTTGGCCTCGTAGCTGGCGGCAATGCAGCAGGTGGTTTGCGCCATGACGGGCAGTACGCCAACGGGGCGGCCTCGCAGCTGCGGTTTGATCTGCTGCTCGACCGAGGCGAAGTAGGAGTTGAAGTCAACAAAAAGGCTGCGAAGCATGGTCAAGACCGGTTAAAATAACTGGATAAAAAGACAGTATAAAGACTTGGAGCGACCAGCACTTTACGGGGCGTTAAACCTTAAAAAAGCATCAAAATGACTAAAACGGCGGTTTTATATGACTTTTAGGCCGCTAGGCCAATGGATACGGGCGCGAGCAGCTCCTCAATTAATAGCGTTCGCATTTTTAGGCTGGCTACATGCTGGGGCGTATGCAGCCACACACCAGACACGGTCAGGCGTGGTGACACATGTGGTGGACGGGGACACCGTATGGGTTAAAACAAGCGACAGCCAAGCGCCTTTGAAGCTGCGCATTCAGGGCATTGATGCCCCGGAGATTTGCCAGGCAGGCGGCCTGGAGGCGCAAAACGCCTTGAAAAGCCAGGTGCTAGGGCAAAGCGTGAGCGTCACCTCGAGCGCACATGACGATTACGGTCGCACCGTGGGTACCCTGTATTGGCAGGGTCAGGACATGGGCCGCTGGATGGTGGCCAACGGCCACGCATGGGTGTACAGCTATCACCACAAAAAATCTGCATTTACCGACGAGTTCAACAAGGCGCGGTCTGAGCGGCGCGGGCTTTTCGGCGCGGCCCAGCCGGAAGAGCCCAGGCTTTTTCGCAAGGCGCACGGGAGCTGTTATTCCAGCAAAAGACGCGTGTCGTCCTACAAAAAAAGCAGCGGCTTCTGACCAGCGACGATCGCTCAAGTCCATAAAGTCATAGAACAAGCTAATCTCTATGGGTTAGCTTGAATCTTGGTAATTGAATCTTGGTTATTTTTTAAAAGGACGCATCATGAACAAAGATCAGGTTAAAGGTCGTGTGGATCAGGCCACAGGCAAAATCAAAGAAGCCGCTGGTAATGTTGTCGGCAACGAGAAACTGAAAACCGAGGGCATGGCAGAGCAGCTCAAAGGCAAAGTCCAAGCGGGTTTTGGCGACGCCAAAGAGGAAGCAAAAGACAAAGCCAAAAAAGTTATTGACAAAATGTGAGGGGGTTGTGATGTCAACTTCTACCTGGAGCCGTCTGCCAAACCGTCTTAAAACCTTGGGTGTGGCAAGCGCTGTGCTTGTCTTGGCAAGCCTGGTTGCGTGCGGCAAAAAAGACGATGGTCAAACCGTTGGCCAAAAGCTTGATTCTGCCGTGGCCAGCACCGAGAAGGCGGCGGCAGAGGCAAAAGCAAAAGCTGAATCGTCAATGACCAAGGCCGGTGAGGCGATGAAAGATGCGACTCAGAAGGCCGAAGCATCAGGAGGTAAAACCGCAAGTTTAATGATGGGCACAGCTGATGATCTGTCCATTACCGCGTCAGTCGCGGCGGGTTTCGCTAAAGATTCTGACCTCAGTGCCTTCAAGATCGACGTTGACACCAAAAATGGCAACGTAACGCTATATGGCCCGGCCCCAACTGCTGCTGCGCGTGACAAGGCGACTACGATCGCAAAAAGCATCAAGGGTGTGAATGCTGTGGACAACAAGTTGGTGGTCAAAGGCAGCTGACAGCATCTCTGGTTTATTCACGCGTAAAAAAACCTCCTGTGGGAGGTTTTTTTATGCTGGCCAAGTCAGCCAGCTAGTCAGTCCATACGCAAGGCAGGCGTCAGACCTTAAGGACGCACAACGATGTCGTTGCGAACCGAGCGAACATTTTTCGCGTTGCGTGCAATTGATTCGGCTTGTGACTTTTCAGCCGCTGACTTGGCAAAACCTGACAGCTGCACCGTACCGTTGAGTGTTTCAACGCTAATAGACGAGGCTGACACAGTTTTGTCTTCAACCATCTTGGCTTTGACCGACGTAGTGATGGCCGCATCATCGACATAAGCACCCGTAGTTTCTTGGCCGCGGACAACGGCACAACCCGTTGACAAAACAGTCATGCCAGCCAAGGCAGCAAAGGCACAAACCAGGGCTGTGGCGCGGGCAGTGTTGGAAGCAAATTTCATGGTAATTCCTCTTGAGTTGGTGTAATCGAACGGTGCAAAGTTTTAAAAAGCCTGCCCGCCAGCGGCACCACGCTGGCAGGCTTGCGGGTAGAAATCATTCTGCTCTTGGAGGGCCTTCAAATGATTCGCTTGTGTCGGTAGGTTCGGGCGGCGCCGAGATCAGTGACAACAGTGCCGGGGTCAAGCCTGATGATTTGACAGTGGCCAGCAGCAGGCCTGTCACGGACACCAGGCGCCATGGCCGCACCAGCACTGCGGCGGCGCCTACAGCAGCCGAGATGCCCAATAATTGAAGTGGCTTTTGGTGCGCGTATTTGCCTAAGACAGGCTTTGCCATGCCAACTGCCACATCAATAGCAAGATGCGCAGGGTGATGACGCCACCACGCCAGCGTCGCTCGCCGGAGTGCTTTCCAGACGCTTGTCACGGAACTGCCACCGGCATGGTTGGCTGAGTGACCAAAAGCGCCTTCGCCCGAGCCGGAGTCATCACCTTGGCGCGTCATATAGCTCACAATGGCTTGGCGACTGCTGGCTAGTCGTTGCTCGGGCGTGGCGTTGTTAACTGTTGTCATAAATGATAAAAAGCGCTTGTTACTGTTTGGAGCGCGGTGACCAGACACTCAAGCTACGAGTCGCAGCGCGCTGACATCGCTGCTGAGCTGCGCTTTGAGTTCGTTGAAGTGGTTCGCGTTCAGTGGTTTTTTGGCTTGCAGCAACGCAGTGACTGTTATGAGCAGTGCAACGCCCGGAACCGCAACCAACACCCAATGAAATTGATTCTGCAAAAATCCCAGCATCAGCGCAATACCCGTCATTGACAAAAATACAGAACCGCAGATGACCACAAGCAGCCATGCCAATGCGCGCTTGGCCACCTCACCTGCAGCAGTTTTGGCCTCTTGACCAAACAGCGCGCTGTAAGCTGACAAGTGACCAATAACAAGATCGGGTCGCTGGATCAGGGTTGAAAAAATCGGGTGAAGCATGAGCCGTCAATCCTGTTCCGTGAGAGCGCGTCGATCAGCGTGAGCTGCGGTTGTAAGCTGCTGACACCACAATAGCCACCGCCGCGCCAACCGCTGCTGCGATCAACACCGACTGCATGGGCTTGTCTGCGACATAGCGGCTGGTGGCGGCGCTGTAATGCGTCAAAGACTCCTTGGCCTTGTCCTTGGCTTGGGCTGCCATGTCCATGCCCTGGCTAGCAAACGCCTGCGCCTTCACCGAAAGCCTGTCGAGGGCTGGTTCTACCTTGTTTTGAAGCGCGTGCATTTTTTCGTCTGCGGAATCAAACGCGTTGTTCGCATATGTGCGTGTCGCGTCGATGGCTTTGTCGGCTGACTTCAACATACCGTCTGCGGCCTGGCGTGCATTTTGTTGGGCCGAAGAAGTGTTGCCGGCTGTGCTGGAAGATGTGATCATGATAGGTTCCTTAGGGTGTAAAAAAGTGACTGAAAATTGCACTGAAACTGCTCGAAAACATGTAACGTCAGCGCTTGTTCACAAGGCCAAGTACAAAGCTGACAATGGCGATGGCTGCAAAAATAAAGAAAAGAATTTTGGCAATCTCAACCGCACCTGACGCGATACCGCCGAAACCAAAAAGCGCTGCAATCAGTGCAATAACGAGAAAGACAACGGAATAGTGCAACATACTTGGCTCCTTGGTAGCGCGACAAATAATCGGGATGCAAACTCAGTTTAATGACCTTTGCCTTACGACTAGATACCTTGAGCATAGCCGGGGCACAGCCTTTGTTTCATCGGCTGCGGGCTTGGCCGCCTGTCAGAAAGAGGGAGGGTCAGGTGTAGGCGCTATCTGATAGCTGGCGCGACATAGTGTGCCCGTGGATACCTTAGCCCCGATACCGCTATCCCTTTGGCATCACCGCCGAAATACGCGTGCCTGCGCCTGGCGTGCTTGTGATGGTTAATTTGCCCCCTGCCGCTTCTACACGGTGACGCATCCCGTTTAGTCCGTGGCTGCTGGCAGCAATGTTGCTGGTGTCAAACCCGCCGCCGTTATCGTGCACCTCTGCCATGGCATAGCCACCCTGATTTTGCAGACTTATGACGATTTGCGAAGCTTCTGCGTATTTCCCAATATTGGTCAGCGACTCCTGCACCAAGCGGTATACCGTCAGTTGTGCTGAACCCCCGAGATCGACCGTTTCCAGATCAGTTGTCACGGCCGCTCCAGAGCGTTCTGCAAATTCCCGTGCCAGAATTTCAAGGGACGCAACTAGGCCAAGGTGGGACAGTGATGAAGGCCTGAGGTCTTCAACAATCCGGCGCTTCAAGGCAATGCCGCTGTTTAGCGTGGTGGTTAGGTGGGTGATGCGTTCCAGCGCTTCGGGTTGCGACGCACCCAATCGCGATTTCAGCCGCGCCACATCAAGTTTGGCCGCTGTCAGCAGCGCGCCTAATTCGTCATGCAGTTCGCGGGCAAGATGGCCACGTTCGTCTTCTCGCACATTTTGCAAATGGGTCGCCAGCTCTGCCAGATTGGCAGTGCGTTCCCTTACCTGAAGATCGAGCTGATCGCGTTCGCGTTTGAGTGACTCCTGCTCGCGGATGCCCGAGTTCAACAGCGCACGGGTTTGCAGCAAGTACATGTAAAAAGCGAGCAACCCGCCCAGCGCCATGATGGCGACGCCAATGCGCGACAGCCGTAGCGTGTGCCTGACCTGACCCTGGCCGTTTTCCATATTGCGAATGCTGCTGGCTGCCAGCTTGTCGGACTGAACGCGGATTGCATCCATTTGCTGTTTTCCGACATCGGTGGTCAACACGAAACGCCAGGCATCTTCCTGACCAGCATCGCGCATCTTGATGGACAGGTCCAGCTCTGCCAGTTTGCGGGAAATATGGCGGGAGATGACACCAAATTCACCCAGCTGCTCTGCATAAGGAGTGAAGACAATGCGTAACTGATCGAGTTGCTGATTGATGGTTTTCAGGGTTTCGTAATAGGGCTCAAGGTACACCGGGTTGCCAGTCAACAGATAGCCACGCTGGCCGGTTTCTGCATCCAGCATGCTTTGCATTAATTCATTCAGTGCGCTGCGCGTGCTTTGCGCCTCCTCCATCGCCGCGATTGATTTGATGGTGGTTTGGTAGCTTGCTTCATTGATAAACACGATCAGCGCCACGGCCAGAACAGCAAGCGGCAAGCTGACTACCATCGATGGCAACTTGAGAAACGTCAACAATTTCACGGGAAGCTCTCCTACATGCTTTTTGGGCACTAGCGACAATAATCTATAGCAAATAACGCTTTCACTCAAGGGCAGCATCATGATCAAGATAGGTATCGTTGACGACCACGCCATTGTGCGTTCGGGCCTCAAGCAGTTCTTTTCCGAACATGTAGACCTGCGTGTTGCCGGTGAGGCGGCTAGCGGCAGGGAAGCCATTGATTTGGTGCGCAACGTTGAACTTGACATTCTGGTGATGGACTTGTCCATGCCAGGCCAAAGCGGCATTGATGCGCTCGCCATGATCAGGGCCAAGGCACCCGATGTGGGCATTTTGATTTTGAGCGGCTACCCGGAAGAGCATTACGCGGTGAGCCTGATCCGCCAGGGTGCGAGTGGCTATTTGAACAAGGAATGCGATCCACAGGAAATTGTCAATGCAATACGCGTGATTTCTTTGGGCAAGCGTTACATCACGCCGAGTGTGGCCGAGCTTCTGGCTCAGCAACTGAATCGCCCGCAAGACATGGCATCTCACGAACAGCTTTCGGAGCGTGAGTTTCAGGTTTTCTTGAAGCTGGCTAAAGGCGAAACCGCAGGCGACATTGCTAAAGCCCTGTCCTTGAGTGTTAAAACCGTTAGCACGTACCGCACACGTGTGATGGAAAAAATGAGTCTGGCGTCCAACAGCGACTTGACTTACTACGCGCTCAAAAACAAGCTGATTGATTGACATGGTCACGTGGGCAGATAGCTGAAAGCTGCGCATCGACGGTTCAATCAAGGTCGTCACTTTGCCTTAGGCAAAACTCCACCAATGCATCGATCTCATTGGATTTGTCAAAAACCGCGTCTACTCCTAATTGTGCGCAACGCTGGCGAATGTCTGCCGTCGCGTAGTTGCTGAGCACCACAACTTTCTGGTTAGGCTTTCTGTCGCGACAAGCTGCCAGTACACCTAATCCGCTTCCCTGCTTTAAAAACAAATCAAGAATCGCCAGATCCCACTTCTGCGGGTTGTTAAGCAACCAGTCCTTGCCATCATTTTCATTGTCACTGGTTCCGACTGCATCTACGCTGGCAAGCTCTTCAAGCGTCGCAATCAGGTTGTCTCGGATAGTCGGATTGTCTTCAACGAGATAAGTTTTGAGAATCACGGGTGAAGTCCAGGTCGGCTGTGGCATTGGCACGGCATTTTGAAAAAGCATTGGCTATTTTGCGCTTGAACCAAAGGTTGTTTTGTAGGAAGTTTCCCCGTGTTTCCAGCTGCTGTTCGCGCCTGTCAGGCTGTAGGCGTCTGCCGACAGCGGAGCAATGCGCATGACGACGGTCTGCGCTGCGGCAACCGATGACAATCAATACATGCTTTACAGGACACGCGATTTATGAACAACGCTTTATTTCAGTCAGTGAACAGTCGGCGCTGGCTGATGGGCTTGGCAGCTGTCGCTCTGGCACTGGTGTTAGTGGTTATTTTCTTTCCTTGGGACGTGATTCGCGGCCCACTCAACAGCTACGTGTCAGAGCAACTCGGCAGACGCTTTGAAATTACGCGTCGCCTGTCGGTGCATCTTGGAAGAACCACGACGGTTCGCTTCGATGGACTCGAATTTGCCAACCCTGAATGGGCCAGTGAGCCCTATCTGGTCAAGGCAAAAGCCGCTGAGTTTGACATCAAACTGTGGCCTTTGCTGCTGGGTCGGGTCGAACTGCCGCGTGTAGCTTTGTTCGAACCGCAGGTTGCGTTGCAGATAGAGCCCGATGGCAGGCGCACCTGGGCGCTGTCACGCGACACATCAGACAGCAGCGCGACACCTTTGATTGGCACCTTGACGGTAGACCAGGGCAGCCTGAGGTACCGTGCTGTTCAGCAGGGCGCTGACATCAAGGCGCAGTTCTCGCTTGCAGCTGAAGATTCCGGTGCTCTGCCGCTACGCTACCAGCTCAGTGGGAAGTGGAACAACGAAGCGTTCACTGCCAGTGGCCGCACGGGTGGTGCGCTGGGACTGAGCCGCGACATCGGCGAGACTTTTCCCATCGAGGTGCGCGCGCAGTCGGGCAAGACCACCTTAAATGCAAAGGGCACGGTTGAAAATCTCAAAGAATTTACTGGACTGAATGCCACCTTTGAAATTCAAGGACGCAACCTCGACGAGCTGTACAAGCTGGCGGGAGTAGTGCTGCCTTCAACGCCGCCGTACAAGCTGCGTGGCCAGTTGACCAAGCGTGAAAAACTCTGGTCTGTCAGCCAGATGCAGGGTGCCTTGGGCAAGTCGGACATCAGCGGCGAAATGGGTTTTGACGCCTCGCAAGCCGTGCCGCTACTGACTGGAAGAGTGACGTCCAAGGTTCTTGATTTTGAAGATCTGATGCCCGTCATCGGGTTGCCAGTCAAGACATCGACCACACCGGTGGCTGCCTCAAAAAGCGGTGGTCAGCAGGTGCGCAGTCAAGTCAGCGCCAGGACAGACAGTAAAAAAGACAACCAAACAGACCGCCAAATTAGCACAAACACTGCCTCGCCTGCGCTACCCAGGAAAGTGTTGCCCACTGCCACACTTGACCTCGTCCGCCTGAAGGCCATGAACGCCGATGTGATCTACAGCGCACTGGATATTCGGCACGTTGAGCAACTACCGCTCGACAAAGGCAGTGTGCATGTCAAACTAAATCAGGGTGTAATACAGCTTGAGCCTCTGATTTTAGGCGTGGCCGGCGGTACTCTGGCGGGCCGCATCTCGGTTGACGTCAATATGCTGCCTGCGGCTTTTGACATGCGGTTTGATCTTCGAGCCGTCCAGCTTAACCAGCTGTTTCCAACCATACAGACGACCAAAACGGGTTTGGGAAAAATCGGCGGTCAAGTGGCTCTGAAGGGGCGCGGCAACTCAATGGCGCAGATGTTAGGGTCTGCGTCGGGCGATGTAGCGATGTTGATGGGCAAGGGCGAGATTAGCAATATCTTGCTGGAATTCCTGGGGCTCGACGGCGGCGAAGTGATCAAGTTTTTCTTGCGTGGTGACCGCAACGTGGTGATGCGATGCGCGGCCGTAGCGTTTGACGTCAAACAGGGCTTGATGAACAGCAAAGTCATCGTGCTGGACACCACGGACACCGTCATCAATGGTAGCGGGCAGATCAGCCTAGCCAACGAAACTGTGGACATTTTGCTCAAGCCTGAACCCAAAGACAAAAGTATTTTGAGCTTGCGTTCGCCTTTGATCATTGGCGGCACTTTTGCAGACCCGACCGCCGGGCCGGACATGGTGGCCCTGGGCGCGCGAGCAGGCCTGGCAATTGCACTAGGCGTTGTGAATCCTTTGTTAGCCTTGCTGGCAACGATTGAAACTGGTCCGGGCCAGGACGCCGATTGTTCTGGCGCGCTCGCCATCGCTGCAAAGCCGTCGAGCGCTAAACCTCAAACCGCAGCCAAATCCGCAGGTCCGTGATGACCGCAAACTGCGCAAGCGCCGTTCTTGGGGACCCGTACTTCGCTAAAGCTCATGCTGCGGCCGTCCAGCATTAGCAGCCGACCCATGAGCGGCTCGCCAAGCCGCATCAACACCTTCAACGCCTCGGCCGCCTGAATACTGCCAATAATGCCGACCAGCGGTGAAAACACCCCCATGGTGGCGCATTGCGCTTCCTCAAACGAACCAGATTCAGGGAACAGGCAGGCGTAGCAGGGTGACTGCGCATCGCGCGGGTCATAAACGCTGACCTGGCCGTCAAAACGAATGGCTGCGCCTGACACCAATGGCTTTTGGTGCGTGACACATGCCCGGTTGATGGCGTGGCGGGTGGTGAAGTTGTCGGTGCAGTCAAGCACCACATCCGCATGGCGTACCCACTCGTCAAGATGCTTGTCATCCGCCCGTGCGGTGATGGCCGTTACGGCAACGTCTGGATTGATGTTGGCAATGCTTTGCTGTATCGACTGAGCTTTGGGCTGCCCCACGTCAGCCAGGGTATGTGCAATTTGCCGCTGCAAATTTGTCGCGTCCACGGTATCAGGGTCTACAAGGGTGATGCGCCCAACGCCTGCGCTACCCAGATATAAAGCCGCGGGTGAGCCAAGCCCGCCAGCCCCGATGATCAAGGCATGCGAGGCCAGCAGTTGCTGCTGACCCTCAATGCCTAGCTCGTTCAGGAGAATGTGGCGCGAATAGCGCAGCAGCTGTGCGTCGTTCACGCGCCAGACCTTACAGACAAATCAGTTTTCTTTTTTCTCGTTCTTGTTCTCAACCACTGCCGTTTTGCTGACAATCACCGGACGGCCCCGAAGCTGGTTAATGGCTTGCGCCAGCGGGAAGTCCTTGTCGCTTCCCAACTCGGGCGGGCGACGCTGTTCGGGTGTTTTTTTGTTTTCTTCTTCAAGGCGTTTCAAGGCCAGCTCACGTGCTTTCTCGCGATTGGCATCCTTGGGTTCAGCGCCCTGACCGCTGCCGAGGTGCTTTTCCAGGTCAGCTTCGCGGGTGCGCAAGGCCGCAAATGGGCTGCCTTCCAGCGTTTCGTCAACCATCACATCGGGGATGATGCCCTTGGCCTGAATCGACTTGCCGCTCGGTGTGTAGTAGCGTGCGGTGGTTAGTTTGATACCCGTATCTGGCCCCAACGGCCGAACGGTTTGAACCGAACCCTTGCCGAAGGTCTGGTTACCCATGATGGTGGCCCGCTTATGGTCT
>JANYED010000083.1 GCA_025363315.1 Polaromonas sp. | reverse complement strand
AACCTAGTTTTTTGGGATGATTGCCTGCTGACTCAAGGCCTGTTCAGCGCGTCGCCAAACTCTTCAACAGACAGTGCTCCGTCTTTGTTGATGTCAGCGGCATCGAAGTGTTTGGCCACATTGCGAAACCCTGACGCTTCTGCACGAGAAATTGCGTTGTCTTTGTTGGCGTCAATGAAGCCAAAGGCGCGTTCTATGTCTTTGACACCGTACCGCGGCACAGTTTTTAACACTCCTGTCGCTGTTGGTTGCGGCGGCTCGGCGGCGACTGGGGGTTGGGGCGTAGCGACGGCTTGGGCGCGTGCGGGGGATGCAACCAATATCGCCGCGCATGCGATAGCAAACAAGACCACAGCTGCGTAGAACAAATAGCCGCCAGTGCTTGAGGGTGACCCCTCCTGAGCAGGGTTGTCCATCATGGGGGTGTTCACGTTGTTTCCAGTGATTTTATTCAGTGCCGTTGTAAATAAACTTGTAGATATTCCAACCCAACACCTGCTTTCACGCCAGCGACTTTGCAGAACTTTTCAAGTGTTTACAAAGCCACTGGACATCGACACCTGTGCTTACTTATTTACGCGGCAGTCATCCGTCAAATTCATGCAACCCACACGGTGGTTTAACGAAAGCCAAAATACGACAGCACGGCGCCAATGATCACAACGAGGCCGACAATGTAAATAATGCTGTTCATGGGGTTTCTTTCAAAGTTAGGCCCAGATAGGGCATGGAGTAAAGAGCCTATGAATATCCACTGCCTGTAGTGGGGCCGGTGTAGGCTTGCGTAACGTTGTACTGTGGGATGAACTGCCGAGTTACTCATCCAAGCAGGCAACGACGGGCTGCCGCATCCTCGTTTCGCATTGGCTACGCAATTCAGCAGCCCGCCAGCAGGTTGCTTGCTGCCTACGCCACCCGGCGTATTGCCCAATCCTTCTCCCAGCCCCAGAATCAGTCCATCGATGTGAAAACCCTGATTTCAGGGCAACCGCGGCGAAACTCCACACAACAACCCAATGGAGAAGCATTGATGTAAAAACTGAATTCGCGCCGCTTTACCCTCAAAGCGCTTACCGCCGCTGTGGCCCTAGCGGGCCTGTCAGCACTGTCCTCGCATGCCCAGTTGGGCGGCACTATCAAGGTGGGCATTTTGCGCAGCGTGTCTGCCACCATGGCCATTTCCGAAACTGTGCTCAAGGACACTGCTCTGATGGCTGCAGGACGTTGGCAGTGCCAAAACGTTCACGTCGACCAAATGCGCGGGCTGCTGGCGCCCAGCTGCCACAGCTCACGGCGCCAGGCCAGCCACACGGCGCGCAGCAAAGCCATGGCGGGTTCAACCAAGGGGGCCAATACCCTGACCAGCACGACCTGACCGTCCGGGCTGGTGGCCGCCGCAGTCGCGCATTGCGGGTGCCGTTCAATCACCTGGCGTGCTGCGTCCAGCGCATGTTGCCGGCGTTCGCGGCCAAGTTTGGTACCGGCAACAAAAAACAGCGTCGCAAAACAGCGGTGGCCAGCCAGACCGACTGGGCTGTCCAGCAGCAGCGCATCCGCCGCCTTGATATTGGCGCGCTCCAGCCACACACCGGGTAACTCAAGATGCTGGCAAAAGTAGCCTGATTCAAAAGGCTTGCCAGCCGCCGGCAAGCCCAAAGCGGTCACGTCCCACCCGAGCATTTCAGCGCCAGGTGCCAACTGCAGGCTTAAATGGTTTTTAGCCAGGCAACCGCTGTAAGCAATTGACTCCAGCGGTAGCCATTCGATGCGGGCGTCGTCTGCCGCGGTGATGACCGTGCGTTGCAACGCGGGCTCACGCTGCGACCGATAAAACCTGGTAGCGCCAGGCGTGGTGAGCAAACCATGCGCGCCGGACGCGACGTCAATGCTGACATTCAGCGTGTCGCCGCCGACCAAGCCGCCCGGCGGGTGTACCAGCACGTTGTGGCAAATCTTGTCACCCTCGGGGTACAGGCTTTGCAGAATCCGCAACGGACCGGTGTGGTTGAAATGCGCAACTGTTTTGCTACCTTCAGTCGATTCGCGCAAGGCGTAGTTAAGGTGTAGCGATGCGTTCCAGACCATATGAAAAGTGTAATCTCCAGCAACGGCGTTATGGCTTGCTGATAAATGCCTCAAACTGCTATTTAATCAGGAGCTGCTCGCGCCCGTAATAATTGGGCTACAGCCGTTTTACATACCCTAAAGTCCAAAACGGGGTTTGATCTGGAATCAAGCGGCGTCCTACCCGAGCTTTCGCAAGGTACGGCTCACTTTGACGAGGAAGCGCTCGCGTTCGCGAAAATCGACATCATTCATGTTGTGCATTTGCAGCCAGGTGACTTTGCAGTTTTTAGCCATCAACACCCGCAGGCCGCGCGTAAACAGCTTGCGGTGCGGATCGCCAATAACTTTCAGCCACCACTAGGGAAAAGTGGTTCGACGAATTTGAACAGCGAGATAAGTGGAAACTCTGGTGATAACGCCCTGGCTGGAATGGTCAGGCGAACAGGAGTATTTCATGGTCAAGCTAAAGAAGAAGGCCGGCGTTGCCGAGCGTGTACGCAGGTGGCACTTGCCGCGTTGCGCAAAGATAAAACACTGGCGCAGTTGTGTCAGGAATTTGATTTGCATGCCAACTCAATCATTGAGTGAAAGCGCCAGTTGCTTGAGCGTGCAGCGGATGTGTTCGGCAGTGCCGACCCACCCTAGTGGGTCGATCTTCAACCGCTGCGTGCCAAGATCGGTCAACTGACGTTGGAGAATGATTTTTTAGAACGCGCGCTCACCAAGGCGGGATTGCTGAGCGCAAGATGATGATTGATCGAACCGATCTATTGCCAGTAAGCAAACAGGCGAAACTATTGGGCCTCAATCGAGACACTGTGTATTACCTGCCCCGTGTGATACGCCAGGAAGAATTGGACCTGGTGCGCCAGATTGACCAGTTGCTTTTGGAACACCCCTTCATGGGCCAACGCATGTTGGTGCGTGATGAACCCCAGCCGACGACCTGCGCCCTGAGTCAAGTGCTCACGGCTTCCACCTTCCGAGAGGCTTGACCCTGCGCGCACCAACGCGAGCAACAGATGCTCCAGCTCTGTAGCCTCAGTCTCGCATTCTTTCACCAACGATTCAAATAACTCAGGAGCGTACGACACAGGTTTTCAACTCACAACATGGGTCAAACGCACAATGAATACGAGAGATATTTCAAAATAAAATTTGCCATCATGGTTTAGCGTTTTCATTGGAAGAAGGTTTGGAGTGGCGAGAAATTTCCAGCGCTTCGATGACTTGCGTTGCGCGCGTGTTGTGCCGAAGCACCCCAGGTGCTGCCAGCCACCTCAGACACGGCAATGATGGAACAGCAAGCGGGGCAGTGACTGAAGTGGTGGTTGTTTTTATTGATTTTATGAGGTCAGTTAACTATGTAATTTATAGCTGCTCGCGCCCGTATTCATTAGCCTAGAGCCTGATTTTGCCCATATTTTTAGTCGTTTCAGCGTCAAACCACCAACTTTGGCGCTCTGATGATGCGGCCGCCCAGCGTGGTGGCTTGTGTGGTCAGGGCATCAACTTCTGCGCAACTGGCCAGCGTAAAGGTGGCATAAGCGGTGACCGGGCTCCCGTGTATGGGTGTGGGCGCGCCGTCGGCCAAGCCTTGCAAGGCATAAGCGGGTGCGGCGTGAAAGCCGAACTCGAAGCTGGTAGCTTGTGTGCATCGGTAAATGGGTGAGCGGTTTTTGACCGCCTCGGGCAGGCCAAGCAGCGCAAGATAGTAGGCCATCTGGGCCTGTATGTCGTTTCAAAAAAACTGAAGTAAAGCTTTATGGTGCGGCAAAAAACACTTCAACCCACTTCAAATCACTTGAAGTCACTTGAAATCATTTGCTGGATGAATAGGTTTTTTGGTACATCTGCTTGAGGTGCTCGCCCGCTGTGCACGGCTCAAACAACGGCTTGTCGCCAGCGGCTAGCGTGCCGGGCACCGCCTCTATGCAGGCCATGTAGTCGGGCTCGTAAAAAAACGGAATCGAGTAACGCGCCGCGCCGTTTGACAGCGTGTTGCGCACCCGGTGCAGGCTCGACCGGTACAGGCCATTGGTCCATCGCGGCATCATGTCGCCCAGGTTGACAATGAACGCACCGGGCACGGGCGGTGCGGCCAGCCAGCTGCGGTCGGGCAAGGCGACTTCAAGCCCGCCATGGCCATCTTGCGCCAGCAGTGTGAGTGCGCCCCAGTCGGTATGCGCGCCTGCGCCAAAGGTGCGCTCGTCGGCGCCTGACGGATGCGGCGGGTAACTCAGCATGCGCAGCGTGACCATGGGGCTTTGGCTGGTTGCGTCAAAGTAGGCTTCAGGCAAGCCAAGCGACAACGCGAGCAGCTGCATCAGCCGCCTTGACAGGCCTAAAAGCGCCTGGATATACGCCTCGCACTGCGCCGCTGCATGAGGCAGTTCTGCTGGCCACTGGTTGCCGCCGTAGGTTTGGTAGCCGGCCAGCACATACGGGTGATCTGCCAGGTAAGCCATGCCGCAATAAAAACATTCGTTGAGGTCAGCGTTGGCAGTGTCGTCCAGCGTTTGCGCGCCCAGGGCCATAAAGCCGCGCATGGTTTTAGAGTTGCTTGCCGACAGCGCTTGGCGCGTTGCCAGCGGCAAGCCCATCAGGGCCCGCGTCAGCTCAAACTGCCGCGCCAACATGTCCGCGCTAATGCCGTGGTTTTGAATGTAAAAAAACCCGGTCGCCATGGCGGCTTCGCGCAGCTGCACGGCAACGTAATGGCTGCGCGCGTCGCCGCTGGCCAGTGCGTCGCTGAGGTCGATGATTGGAATGTGCATAAAAACGCGTTTACTTCCAGAAACTGGCATGCACAGCCAGCAGCTCAGACTCAAGTTCAGGCACGGGGCCGATGACTTCAATCGCTTTTTGGCCACTGGCAAACACCTGCCGACACGGCAGGCTAAGCGTGGGGTTGACTGCATGGCTGCCGGTAAGGGCCAGGAGTTTTTCTTCAGACGCGCCATACACGATGCGGCCAATATTGGCCCAGTAAGCAGTGGCCGCGCACATGGCGCAGGGCTCAAACGTGGTGACCAACGTGCATTGCCCCAAGTATGCGGGGCTGTAGTTCAACGCTGCGGTGCGAGCAAGCACTGACTCTGCATGGTTGACCGTGTCCACATTGCACTGCTCGGCCAGAACGGTTTGGTGGTCTGGCGCGACCAGCACCGCACCAAACGGATGGTGGCCATTGGCCATAGCGCGTTTGGCAACGGCGTTAGCGCGGCGCAGGTGGCATGTGATTTGATCGGCGGTCATCGTAAGGAGTCGGTCAATACCGAAAAGTACGCATGCGGGGATGGCTCAAGAAATTCAAATTTTCAGGATGAAATGCAGTGCGCAGGGCGCACCGGGGCGCACTTGCTTGCGTGAAGCTTGTCAAGACCGCACAACGCAGCGGTTCGCCCAAAAAAGAAATTTACAGGACCAGCCATCACTCGTTGTTGGTGCCGCGGTGCGCCCACTGCGTGGTGTGCTTTTCGATGTAGCTGAACAGCTCATACATCACCATCGCCATCGCTCCCACCACCACCAGGCCGCTGAAGGCCAGGCCCATCTGCATGGCTGACCCGGCCGAGATTAGCAGGTAGCCAATGCCTTCGTTGGCAGCTGTCATCTCACTGACGGTGGTACCGACAAATGCAAGCGTGATGGCGACTTTGAGCGAGCCATAAAAATACGGCATCGAGCGCGGCAGGCCCACCTTGACCAGCACGTCCCAGCGTTTGGCACCCAACACGCGCAGCACGTCTTCCAGCTCAGGCTCGAGCGTGGCCAGGCCGGTGGCAATATTGACCATGATGGGAAAAAATGAAATGAGAAAAGCCGTCAGCACCGCCGGGCCAATGCCAATGCCAAACCAGACCACCAATATGGGCACAAATGCCGCCTTGGGCAAGGCGTTAAATGCGGTCATCAACGGGTAGACGGCTGCATAAGCCAAGCGCGACGACCCCACGACAAAGCCCAGCAACACACCGACCACGATGGCAATGCCGAACCCGGCCATCGTGACCCAATACGTCCGCCAGGCGTGCCCAAGAATGACCTCTTTGTATTCAATCGTCTGGGTGGCAATGCGCAGTGGGCTGGGGAAGATAAATTCAGACACGTTGAAGACGGTGCAAATCAATTGCCAAACGGCAATCACAGCGACCAGCAATACCCACGGCGCCCAGAATTGAAGTTGTTTGTTGTTCATTTGTGCGGGCTTTTCAGGTTCTTCAGGCGGCAACCGCTTTAGTGGGTGCGGCCGTCTGGCGAATGGCGCCGATGTGCCCGCGCAGTTCATGCACGATGTCAGAGAACTCTTTGGTGTAGGTGACTTCGAGATCGCGCGGGCGCGGTAGATTGATTTCTTTTTTGACCACAAAACGACCTGGGCTTTTGCTCATCACGTAGACGGTGTCGGCCAAAAAAACCGACTCGCGCAGGTCATGCGTAACCAGAATCACATTGAATTTTTGCACCGCCCACAGGTCACGCAAAATGCACCACAGCTCTTCCCGGGTGAAGGCATCAAGTGCGCCAAACGGTTCGTCAAGTAGCAGCATTTTGGGCTCATGAATCAGCGCCCGGCAAATGCTGGCCCGCTGCTGCATGCCGCCCGAAAGTTGCCACGGAAACTTGTCGCCATACCCTGCCAGGCCCACGCTTTCCAGCAGCTTGAGGGCACGCTGTTCGTATTCTTTTCGTTTGGCTTTGAAGTTGCTGCGGTACGGCTCCACAATCTCCAGCGGCAGCAACACGTTGTCTAGGGTGGTGCGCCACGGCAAGAGCGATGGCGCCTGAAACGCCATACCAGAAACTTTTAAAGGCCCAGTAACGGGCTGGCCGTCAATCAGGATTTTGCCGATTGATGGCATTTTCAGGCCGGTGGCGAGCTTCATGAACGTGGACTTGCCGCAGCCCGATGGCCCGACGATGGCGATGAACTCGCCCTGCCTCACCTGCAGGTCGATCGCCTCTACCGCAAACTGTTTTTTAGCCAGAAACTCGTCGTTGTACGCCAGCCAGACGTTAGAAAAGTCAACAAACAGGCTTGAGGAATCAGTTTGGGTCATTTTAGGTGTCAAATAGGCCTACAGGCCAATAAATACGGGCGCGAGCAGCTACTGAATAAATAGCAATCAACTCACTTTATTTTTTAGTTAGCACGTTCAGCTGGGCCACCGTCGGCAGGTACGACGCGTTCCACACGGCGTCCGGGTTGACGCGGGTTTTGGTATTGAAGGCGTCTGAGACTTGCGACGCCATCAGCGACAGGCGCGGGCCGTTGACCTGGCCAAAACCTTCGGCGCGCGCATTCGGGCTGTTGATGACAGTGTCAATCGCCAGTTTGAGGCGACGGGTTTCGAGCTCGACATTAATGATGCCGTCGCGCGCCTTGACATCGCTAATTGCTGCAGCCGGGTTGGCCATCACGTCTTTCATGCCTTTGGCAAAAGCCACCAGAAACGCTTTGACGGCTGCCGGGTTTTCTTTCAGGATTTTGGGCGACGCAATGATGGCGTTGCCGTAGAGCTTGACGCCGTTGTCGGGGTACGGCATCACCACCACGTCGTCGGCTTTCACGCCGCGCGCCTCCAGGTTGAGCAGCGAGGTGAAGGTGAAGCCGGTGATGGCGTCAATGTCGCCGCGCACCAGCATGGTTTCGCGCAGCGGTGGGTCCATGGCGGTCCATTGCACGCCGGTGATTTTGTTGGCCTTGGCAAAAATCGGAAACGCCCGGCGGCCTGCGTCAAACACCGGTGCACCGAGCTTTTTGCCATTCAAATCGGCCACGGTTTTGATGCCGGATTTTCTCAAGGCCATGACCGAAGCAGGTGTGTCGTTGTAAACCATCATGATGGCCACCGGCTTGTTGGGTGCATCCGGGTTGTTGGCGTGAAATTCCATCAGCGCAGCCAAGTCAGCAAAACCCATGTCGTAAGCCCCTGAGGCCACGCGTGTCACCGTGCCGCCAGAGCCATTCCCAGCGTCAACTGCGACGTCGAGCTTGCTGTCTTTGAAATACCCTTTCGCAGCAGGCGTCAAGAACAATGCCGCAGGGCCTTCAAAGCGCCAGTCGAGCTGGAACTTGATGGGCGTGGTTTGAGCTTGAACTGAGCCGAGAGCGGCTGCCAGGGCCAGGGCCGAAGCGGTTTTGAAGAAAGTACGTTTGATCATGAAAGAAGCTCCAGACAGGACATTAAAAATCGTGGAAAAACTTGTTGAAAGAATTGTTTATCAACACCGGTAGCAAAATCGGTGCCCGCCATTGGCGTGTTGGTGTACGCGGTATGCCAAACAGACTTGTATTTTCGGTCGGTATTGGTGCATTTACGCCATTGAAAGGAGCTGATAAACCCAGTAAAAACCCGTGGTGTGACTTGCTCGTGCTTATGTCAACAGGTCACTCAGCGCCCGGGCTATCACCTTGGTTGCCCGGCGCAGGTCGTCCAAGTCCAGCCGTTCGTCGGCGCGTTTGGCATGGGACTCCAGCACGGTACGTGGCCCAGCGCCGTAGATCACACCCGGTATGCCGGCTTCGCAAAACAAACGCACATCGGTGTACAGCGGCGTGCCCAGCGCAGGAATGTCCTCACCAAAAATCGCCTGCCCGTGCTTTTGAATCGCGTCGACCAGCGGCTGGTTGCCCGGCAGCGGCTGCATCGCCCGGGCAAGCAAAATGCGTTTGATGTCAACCGATACGCCCGGCGTTTGTGCCGCCGTTTCACTGATGATTTTGCGCAGTGCGGCTTCAACGTCGGTTGGGTTTTCCTCCGGAATCATGCGCCGGTCAACCTTAAAGCTGACGCGCCCTGGCACCACGTTGGTGTTGGTGCCGCCCTCAATCGTGCCAACGTTGAGGTAAGGATGCGTGATGCCTTCAACTTTTGAGCTGATCTGTTTGTAGAGCGTGTTTTGGGCATACAGCGCCGTCAAAATTTTGGTGGCCGCCTGCAGCGCGTCAACGCCAGAATCTGGAATGGCCGCATGCGCCATCTTGCCGTGCACCGTCACTTCCATTTGCAGGCAACCATTGTGCGCCGTGATGACCTGGTAGCTGAAGCCGGCTGCAATCATCAAGTCGGGTTTGATGATGTGGTGCCTGAGCAGCCAGACGGGGCCGACTTCACCGCCAAATTCTTCGTCATAGGTGAAGAGCAATTCAACACTGCCACGTGTGGGTTTGGCAACTGCCTCAAGCGCGCGAACAGCGAAAGCGTAAGTCGAAAAATCGCACTTGCTGACAGCGGCGGCACGGCCGTAAATTTTGCCGTCGGTTATCTCACCGCCGTACGGGTCTTTGGTCCAGCCTTCGCCTGGCGGCACCACGTCACCATGCGCGTTGAGCAGAATGGTTTTTCCCGCGCCGGCTTGCTGACCATATTTTCTGCGAACGATCAGATTGGTGATCGACGCCAGCCCGGCCGCGTTGACTTCAGCTTGCGGTACCGGGTGCTTTTCAGTTTGCAGGCCCATGGCGTTCAGCAGATAAGCGGTTTGGTCTGCGTGTGGCGCGTTGTTGCCTGGCGGCGTGTCGGTCGGTACGCGAATCAGCGCCTGCAAAAACGCCACCTGTTCGTCGAAATGTGCGTCGATCCAGGCATCGAATTTTAAGTAGTCAGTCATGAATGTTCTTTGGCCAATTGATTGAGCAGATGGACAAAGGCATCAATACCCAGCTGAATGTCATCGCTGGTGGTGCTTTCCAGCGGGTTGTGGCTGATGCCAGAGTTTTGACCGCGTACAAACAGCATCGCCTGCGGCATGATCTGGTGCAGCTTCATCGCGTCATGGCCCGCGCCGCTGGGCATTTGGTAGGCCGCCAGCCCCAGCGATGCGACGGCCTCTTCCCAGAAAGCCTGCCACGCAGATGCGCTAGGCGCAGCGGCGGCTCGTACGGTCAGCTCAAGCGTGTGGTCAAGCCCGCGCCGCTTGCAAATATCGGCAAGTTCAGCCAGCACGTCGGCTTCCAGCGCATCGCGTTGGGCGTCGTTCGGGGCGCGCATGTCGAGCGACAACATGCAACGCCCGGGCACCACATTGATCGACCCGCCCGGCACTTGAAGCATGCCCACGGTGCCGACCGAGCCAGCGTCTTGCGCCGCCCTTTGCTCCATGTACAAAATCAACTCTGCAGCGCCCGCGGCAGCATCGCGGCGACTTTTCATGGGGGTAGTGCCAGCGTGGCAGGCCATGCCAGCGATCTCGCACAAATACCGCACATTGCCGTTGATAGACGTGACGATGCCGAGCGGCAAGTCGAGTGCGTTGAGCACTGGCCCCTGCTCAATGTGGAGTTCGACAAAGCCCAGGTAATCGGACGGATTGCGCTTGATGAGCGGGATGTCATGAATCTTCAAACCAGCATGAGTCATCGCGTCGCGCATCGCGATACCGTTGGCATCTTCTTGGTCCAGCCACGCCGGTTCAAAGTCACCGGTGAGAGCGCCTGAGCCTAAAAACGTGGCCTTGTAGCGCTGGCCTTCTTCTTCGGCAAAGCCCACCACTTCGATGTTGAACGGCAAGCGCTTGCCGGCGCGGTGCAGCTCGCGCACACAAACCATGGGGGTAAAAATACCCAAGCGACCGTCATACTTGCCGGCATTGCGAACCGTGTCGTAGTGGCTGCCGGTCAACAGTGTTTTGGCATTTGGCGTTTGCGCTTTGTAAATCCCGACCACGTTGCCAACAGCATCCATCTCGACGGAATCAAAACCGCACTCGTGCATTTTGTTTTGTATAAAAGCAGCGCAGGCGCGGTGCGCGTCCGTCAGGTAAGTGACGGTCAGTTGCTGGTTTTCTTTAAAGCCCGGATCGCTGTATTGGGCCATGCTTTCATGCCAGTCCCATAGCTCATTGCCCAGTTCAGGATGCTGGTCAAACTTGTCGTTCAGGCGCAGCTCCACCACCCGGTGCACGTTGCGCAGCGCTTCCCTGATCTCAAACGAAGGATGGCTCAGCAGCCTGCGGTTGAAGGTGTTAATGATCTGCTTTTTACTCAAGCCGTGGCCTTTTGCGTCGCCTTTCGTGCCGCGTACCGCCAGCATGAAAGGAAAGCCGAACTTTTCGCTGTAAGCGTGATTGAGCTGGCTCAGGGTGGCCAGCTCTTGCGGGCTGCAATCGGTCAAGCCAACCGTGCTTTGTTCGCTGGCAGATTCCAGCGTAAGGCTTGCATCCTGCATGGCTTTGCCCGCCAGCTCGGGGTGGGAGCGCAGCAGCGCCAATTGCTCGCTTTTGCTCGCAGCGTTGACAACCTTGGTCAGCTCCGCTTTTAAATGCGCCAGCGATTTGAAGGGCCGCGCCGCCAGTGCTTTTTCAGCAATCCAGGGGGAATGCTCGTACAGGCCATCGAGCAGGGCCAGAGCTTCTATGGCACTCGCGCGGTTGAGTTGGTCAAGCGTGATGCTCATGTGGGCGTTACCTTCAGGGGATGCACAGACTGCCAGTGCTGCGCAATATCGATCCGGCGGCACACCCACACATGGTCGTGGGCGGCAAGGTGGTCTAAAAAGCGCTGCAACGCTGCAATGCGCCCAGGCCGGCCCAGCAGGCGGCAATGCATACCGATGCTCATCATTTTGGGGCGGTCCAGGCCCGCAGGGTCGCCTTCGGCATAGAGCGCATCAAAGCTGTCAAGCAGGTAATTAAAAAAGTCGTCGCTTTGGGCAAAACCGTGCGGCGGTGCAAAGCGCATGTCGTTGGCGTCCAGCGTGTAGGGCACGACCAGGCGGGGCACAGCCGCGCCATCGGTGCGCGCAACGGTCGTCCACAAAGGCAAATCGTCGCCGTAATAGTCGCTGTCGTAACTGGTGGTTCCGTCGTCGGCCAGCAGGCGGCGCGTGTTGGGGCTGTCGCGGCCGGTATACCAGCCTGACGGTCTGTGCCCGGTCATTTTTTCAATCGCGTCAAGCCCCAGCCGCATGTGCTCGCGCTCGGTGGACTCGTCAATTTGCTGGTAGTTGATCCAGCGCCAGCCGTGGCAGGCAATCTCATGGCCGAGTTCAACAAAGGCGGCAGTAACGTCTGGCGCGCGCTGCAAGGCCATGCCCACGCCAAACACCGTCAGGGGCAGTTTGCGTTTTTCAAATTCACGCAAAATGCGCCACACGCCTGCGCGCGAGCCGTATTCGTAAATGCTCTCCATGCTCAGGTGCCTGGTCGCAAAAGATGCGGGGTTGAACATTTCAGACAAAAATTGCTCTGAGCCCGCGTCGCCGTGCAATACCGAGTTCTCGCCGCCCTCTTCGTAATTCAAAACAAACTGCACAGCAATGCGCGCCTGGCCCGGCCATTGGGCATGCGGTGGGTTGCGGCCATAGCCTGCAAGGTCGCGGGGATAGTGGTTAGGAGCAGCTATCATCGATGGAATTATCGGTGACTCGGCGCACGTTTTACCTGTCTGTTTGTTATGAACCTTATTTGCAATGCGAGGAAACCGACACCATGGGCTTGAGCACACACGTACTGGACACGACGATTGGCGCCCCGGCAAGCGGTATGGAGGTGTGTCTGTACACCACGCAGGGTCAGGCAGCCACACTCGTCAAACAGTTCACGCTCAACACCGATGGCCGTAACCCCGACGGCCTGCTGTATGACAACGCTTCGCTAAAAACCGGCACCTACCGGCTGGTGTTTGATGTGGCGGGCTACTTCAGGGCGCGCGGCGCGGTATTGCCCAATCCTAACTTTTTAAGTCTGGTCACCATTGATTTTGGCGTAGCAGATGTCAGCGCGCATTACCACGTGCCGCTGCTGGTCAGCCCTTGGAGTTATTCAACTTACCGGGGCAGTTGACTCGGGCCAGCACGTGGTTCTAGTTCTGGCCTTCGGTCAGCGTGTCCAGCTGAAACTTGCCGCTTTTGTGCCACAGCCAGGTATCGGTATAAACCACTTTGCCCATGCGCGCAGGTGCTGGAAAAGGCGCTGCGCTGCGCACGGTGCGTTCAATTTCAGCCACCACTTCCGGCGCATGGCTGGGCGCGCGCATCCAATCGAGCCGCGTGACTCGCCCCACCCGGTCAATTTCGACGTTCAGCACCCCGACGGCGTACAGCAGGGGCGGCATTTTGCCCTTGTAAATTCGCTCGGCATTCAAACCATACAAATGCGATGCGCCGTCCGCACGGTAAGCTCGCGGCGTGGTTGCAGGTGAGCTTCGAGCAGAGCCCTCGGCCGCCGGAATCGGGCCGATCACAGGCGATGAAGGTTCAAGCGCAGCCGCCGGTGCAGCCGCAGGCAGGGGCGCTTTGCAGGCGTTCAGCATGGCGGCACCGCCGCTGGAAGCAAGCGCCAGTAGCCACAATCTGCGTGGGGGGTTCAATGTGTTTTTTTGTCTCATGATGGTTTTAATGTCGTAATTTCATTAGTAACGTTGTCGATACGTTGCACTGTATTTTGCCGAAACTTTTTTAATTTTCAACAGCTGTCACTCGTGGTTTCACAAACATCCCGTCATCACCTTCAAAAGTTTCTGGCGTTGCTGGCGCAGCAACCCGCCATATTGGTGCAGGTTGACGCGGCCCAAGGCTCTGTGCCGCGTGAAACCGGTGCATGGATGGCGGTGTTTCATGACAGCCTGGCGGGCACCATAGGCGGCGGGCATCTTGAATTCGAAGCGATTACACAGGCCCGTGACATTTTAAAATCACGTCCTTCCCTGCCAGTTACCCGCCGCTTTGCGCTTGGGCCCGCGTTAGGCCAGTGCTGCGGCGGGGTAGCGACGTTGCGGTTTGAAGCGGTCAGCCAGCAAGACGCGCATCGGCTGGGTCAGCAGTTGCAACCGGCAGCCAGCCCTGTCGCACTGTTTGGCGGCGGCCATGTTGGCCATGCCATCGCCGCGGTGTTGTCCAGCCTGCCGTTTGCCCTGACCTGGATAGACAGCCGCGACGATGTGTTTCCAGAAGGGGTGACAGCCGAGCATTCTGACCCGGTGGAAGGCGCGGTACGCCACCTCGTGCCGCAGTCTGCCGTGTTGATCATGAGCTTTAGTCACGCCGAAGACCTGGAGGTCGTCGCCGCGTGCCTGATACGCCAACGCGCCACGGCAGATTTACCGTACATCGGCCTGATCGGCAGCAAAACCAAATGGGCGACGTTTCGCAGCCGTTTGCAGGCGCGTGGCTTTACGCCCGATGAGCTGGCGCATGTGACCAGCCCGATTGGCGTGCCCGGCATTGCGGGCAAGGCACCTGAGGTGATTGCCGTCGCGGTGGCGGCACAGTTATTGCAGGTTGTGTCTGGTCGGTAGAATAGGCTGTCAAGTCGCAGCGGAGCCGGAAAATCAGGCACATCGCCAAATGATGGGGTTTTGATTTTTTTAGTTCGCGACCTTGTTACTGTTCAGAGCGCCCGCAGTGGTGAACAGGTCTGCACAACAATCAACCGTTGTGCTGAATGGGATGCGTCATGGAAAGCTATCTTTTCGACTGGGCCAACTTGCTGCTGCGCTGGGCCCATGTCATCACGGCCATTGCGTGGATCGGTTCGTCGTTCTACTTTGTCTTTTTAGATTCCAGCCTGACACCGCCCGTGGACGAGGACTTAAAAAAACAGGGCGTCAGCGGCGAGTTGTGGGCGGTACACGGCGGCGGGTTTTACCACCCGGTCAAATTTGCCAGCAAGCCGCCCATCATGCCGACTAATCTGCATTGGTTTTACTGGGAAAGCTACAGCACCTGGATCACAGGGTTTGCGCTGCTGACAGTGTCGTACCTGTGGAACGCCAGCGCCTACCTGGTAGACAAGTCGCTGATGAACTGGTCACCGCCATCCGCCATTGCCGCCGCGCTGTCATTTTTCGCCGTGTTCTGGTTGTTTTATGACGGGATTTGCCGCTGGTTTGGCAAAGGCAAACATGGTGACGCGATTGTGGGCGCTGGTGTGGCGGTATTGGTGTGCGTTGCCTCGTACTTAGCCTGCCACTTGTTCGCCGGGCGTGCAGCGTTTTTACTCGTCGGCGCGATGATCGCCACCACCATGAGCGCGAACGTGTTTTTCTGGATCATTCCGGGCCAGCGCACGGTGGTCGCCGACATCAAAGCTGGCAGACCCGTTGACCCCATCCACGGCGTGCGCGGCAAACAGCGCAGCGTACACAACACGTACTTCACGCTGCCGGTGCTGTTTGCCATGCTCAGCAACCACTACAGCTTTACCTGGAGCCACCCGCAAAACTGGCTGGTGTTGATTTTGATGATGTTTTCCGGGGCCGCCATACGCCAGTTCTTTGTGCTGCGCCATGGCTACAAGCTGGGCCGCAACCGCCACCCTGGCGCCTATGCGTCGGTGGGCGTCGCAGTTATCGCGGCGGCGATTGTGTGGATGAAACCGGCGCCCGCCGCGTCAACGCTTTCTGCTATCGATTCAGGAGCTGCTCGCGCCCGTATTCAGGGCGCTGCAGACCAAAATGATTACCTGAAAGTGGCCCAGATCATCGAAGCCCGCTGCTACCAGTGCCACGGCGCGCAAGTGCAGATGAAAAACGTCCGGCTTGACTCGCCTGCGCTCGTCAAGCAGCATGCGCAGTCGATGTACCAACAGGTAGTGATGCTCAAAATCATGCCAATGAACAACGCGACCGGTATCACGGACGATGAGCGCTCGCAGATCAAGCTGTGGTTTGAGGCGGGTGCGAAGACCGAATAGGAAAGGCGGAGTGAGCGAGGCAGAGTAAGTTAAAGCTTCAACTCCCAGGTCTCACCCACCAGGTCATGCCCAAACCCCTGGTAAGGCTCTGCCTTCATCAGTTTGAAGCCGCGTTTGACATAAATCGCTCGGGCCGCCAGCAGACAGGAGTTCGTCCACAGCGTCATTTTTCTGTAGCCCTTGCCTCGCGCAAAGGCAATGCATTCATCAGTCAATTTACCGCCCAGGCCCAGCCCCCGCGCCTCGGGCGTGAGGATCAGCATGCGCAGCTGCCCCGTAGTCTTAGATTCGCGCACCACAAACGCAGACCCAGCCCGCACACCATCAACTTCAGCGATCCAGCATTTTTCAAAATCACTCTGGTAGTCGGTGACAAAAC
>JANYED010000067.1 GCA_025363315.1 Polaromonas sp. | reverse complement strand
AGTAGCAGTAGCTGAAGTGGCTGACATGGGCGGCACGTGTGTGAACGTGGGTTGCATTCCGAAAAAGCTTTACAGCTACGCTGCGCACTTCGCCGAAAGCTTTGAAGAGTCGCACGGCTTTGGCTGGGAGGGCGCTGCGCCCACATTCAATTGGGCAACACTCAAAGCCAATCGCGCCAAAGAAATCACGCGGCTCAACGGTATTTACGTTAACTTGCTCAAGGGCGCGGGGGTTGCCATCATCACCGGCTGGGCAACGTTGGTCGACGCCCACACGGTGCAGGTTGATGGCAAAAATTACACGGCCAAATACATTTTGATCGCTACCGGCGGCAAAGCGACTGTGCCAGCCGTTACCGGCAGCGAGCACGCCGTCACGTCAGACGGCGTGTTCGACCTGAACCCCTTTCCCAAGCGGCTGCTGGTGGTGGGTGGCGGCTACATAGCTTGCGAGTTTGCGTCTATCTTTAACGGCCTTGGCGCAACAGTCACGCAAATCCACCGGGGTGAAAAATTATTGGCTGGGTTTGACGACGAGGTGCGCGGCTTTATTGCAGCTGAGATGGCAAAAAGCGGCGTTCAATTGAAGTTCAAAACCGAAGCTGCATCTATCAACAAAACGCCTGACGGGTTGCACGTCGAAACGCTGGGCGGTGAGACATTGATTGTTGACACCGTGCTGTACGCCACCGGGCGTAAACCCAACACACACAGGCTAAACCTAAGCGCCGCTGGCGTTGACGTGACTACAAAAGACGCGATCAAAGTCAACGATAGCTATCAAACCAGCGTGCCCAACATCTACGCCGTAGGTGACGTGACCGACCGCGTGCAGCTTACGCCTGTGGCGCTGGGCGAGGCAATGGTGGTGGTTGACCAACTGTTTGGCCCAGCTGCCGGCAAACCGCTGCGCAGCATGAGCTATGACTACATTCCCACGGCCGTGTTTACCCATCCCAACATCGGCACCGTCGGCTTTTCAGAAGAAGCCGCGCGCAAGGAGTTTGGCAAAGTCACTGTGTACCGCAGCGACTTCAAGGCGCTCAAACATACCCTCAGCGGTAGTACCGAACGCACCTTGATGAAGCTGATCGTTGACGACGCCACCGACCGCGTGGTCGGCCTGCACATGGTGGGGCCGGACGCGGGTGAAGTGGTGCAGGGCTTTGCCGTGGCCATGAAGGCGGGCGCAACCAAAGCTGTGTTTGACAGCACGATTGGTATTCACCCCACCCTGGCCGAGGAGTTTGTGACGATGAGAGAAGCGATTAAATATTGAATATGCCTTACCTACCCAGCTTTATTGCCCCGACCAGATACAGCGACGCAGCAGCAGCACTTGCGCAAGTACAACTGATTTATAACCAGCAAATTGCCCATCTGCGCAGCGCCATGCAGCGCTTTGTGGCGGGTGAAACACTGCCAGGACATGTCAGGGCGTGCTACCCGTTTGTGCGCATTCAAACTGAAACCGTTTCGCGTGCAGTGCAAGAAACTATCGACAGCGCGCAGCTCAGCTACGGCTTTGTCGCAGGCCCGGGCCGCTTTGAAACCACTCTCACCCGCCCGGATTTGTATGCCGACTATTACCTGGAGCAGTTCAAGCTACTGCTGCAAAACCACGGCGTTGCACTTGAAATTGGCACCAGTACGCAGCCCATTCCGGTGCATTTTTCATTCGCCGAGCATGACCACATTGAAGGCAATTTGAGCACCGAGCGCCGCATGCTGATGCGGGACGTGTTTGACCTGCCCGACCTGGCCGCGATGGACGACGGCATTGCCAATGGCACCTTTGAAGCCCGCCCCGGCGAGCCGCAGCCGCTGTCGCTGTTCACGGCAGCGCGGGTTGACTATTCACTGCAGCGCCTGCGCCACTACACCGGCACATCGCCCGACTGGTTTCAGAACTTTGTGCTGTTTACCAACTACCAGTTTTACATCGACGAGTTTGTGCGCCTGGGCCATGCCGAAATGGCCAACCCCGACAGTGACTACATCTGCTTTGTAGAACCCGGCAATGTCGTCACGCGCCGCTCGAGTTTGCCAGCCGTCGCGGGTGATGAGTTGGGCGTTACACCGCCGGGCAGCCCCAAGGTGGAACACGGCCCCCTCGGGGGGCAGGAAGCACACGAAGTGAGCGACCGTGGGGGCAATATTCAGCCCCCACGCTTGCCGCAAATGCCCGCCTACCACCTGATGCGCGCCGACCGCACCGGCATCACCATGGTCAACATCGGCGTAGGCCCGGCCAATGCCAAAAACATCACCGACCACATTGCCGTGCTGCGGCCCCATGCGTGGGTCATGCTGGGCCACTGTGCCGGCCTGCGCAACAGCCAGCAACTGGGCGACTATGTGCTGGCCCACGGCTATGTGCGTGAAGACCATGTGCTGGACGAAGAACTGCCGCTGTGGGTGCCCGTGCCCGCGCTGGCTGAAATTCAAAAAGCGCTTGAAACCGCAGTCGCTGATGTCACGGGTCTCAAAGGCGCTGCTCTCAAAAGCATTTTGCGCACGGGCACGGTTGCATCAACAGACAACCGCAACTGGGAGCTGCTGCCCGGCAACCAGCCGCAACGCCGTTTCAGCCAAAGCCGCGCCGTAGCGCTCGACATGGAAAGCGCCACCATAGCCGCCAACGGCTTCAGGTTTCGCGTGCCCTACGGCACTCTGCTGTGCGTGAGCGACAAGCCCCTGCACGGCGAGATCAAACTGCCCGGCATGGCCAACCACTTCTACCGCGAGCGGGTTGACCAGCACCTGCGTATCGGCATGCGGGCGATTGAACTACTGCGGGCCGAAGGGTCGAGCCAGTTGCATTCGCGGAAGCTGCGGAGCTTTTCTGAGGTGGCGTTTCAGTAGAAAGCCGATCAAGCAAGGCTTACACGGGCAGCAAATCTTGATCCGGCACTGTTGCAAGCTGTATCCACAATCAACTGGAATGTTTTCGCACGGAACTGCGTTTCAGCGCATGCCAGTCGTCATGCAGCAGCGTATTGAGGGCAATGAACTGGAATCTGACCGTAATTTCCCTTCACGGTATCGATAGCGGTTGCCTTAGTCAAATTAGGTGTGCATAATACACACGATGACTGGTGGCGAACTGATTAAAAAAAATGCTGAAAGCGGGCTGGGTGCTGAGAAGCGTCAAAGGCTCGCATCACGTTTACACGCACCCAGATCACCCGGGTCACGTCACAGTGCCACATCC
>JANYED010000055.1 GCA_025363315.1 Polaromonas sp. | reverse complement strand
GACAGTCGATACAGGCCATCGTTGCCCATTCCGTAAAGTTTTTCCAAACCATCGGGCCGGTAGTCGTCGGCATTCACAGTGCCGCCATCAGCGCGAGTGCGGGTCAGCATTTCGCGTACCAGCTTGCTGTCCCAAGGCCTGACCATCAATTCAGCTTTTGCAACGGGCGGTGTAGGCGCATTACGAATGATGGCAATGAAGTCATCAATATTGGCCAGCGCCACAGCCAGACCTTCCAGCACATGGCCACGTTCACGTGCCTTGCGCAAAGTGAAAACGGTACGACGGGTAACCACTTCGCGGCGGTGTGACAAAAATACGGCAATCAAATCTTTCAGATTGCAGAGCTTTGGCTGGCCGTTGATGAGCGCCACCATGTTGATGCCAAAAGTGTCCTGTAGCTGCGTCTGCTTGTACAGGTTGTTAAGAACTACCTCGGGCACTTCGCCGCGCTTGAGCTCAATCACCAAGCGCATGCCTGACTTGTCGCTTTCGTCCTGAATGTGGCTGATGCCTTCAATTTTCTTTTCATGCACCAGCTCGGCCATGCGCTCTTGCAACGTTTTTTTGTTGACCTGATACGGCAGTTCGTCAACGATGATGGACTGGCGCTGGCCTTTGTCGATGTCTTCAAAGTGGCACTTGGCGCGCATGACTACTTTTCCGCGCCCGGTGCGATAGCCGTCTTTCACCCCATTGATGCCGTAAATGATACCGGCGGTGGGAAAGTCTGGCGCAGGGACGATGTCCATCAAGTCATCAATCGTAGCCTCCGGATTCTCCAGCAAATGCAGGCACGCATCGACCACTTCGTTGAGGTTGTGCGGCGGGATATTGGTCGCCATGCCGACGGCTATGCCGCCCGAGCCGTTGACAAGCAAATTGGGCAGGCGAGTCGGCATGACCAGCGGCTCTTGCTCGCTGCCGTCGTAGTTGGGGCCGAAGTCGACCGTTTCTTTGTCCAGATCAGCCAACAGTTCGTGAGCAATTTTGGCCAGGCGGATCTCGGTGTAACGCATTGCGGCTGCGTTGTCACCGTCCACCGAGCCAAAGTTGCCCTGGCCATCAACCAGCAAGTGACGCATAGAGAAATCTTGCGCCATACGCACGATAGTGTCGTACACCGATTGGTCACCGTGTGGGTGGTATTTGCCGATCACGTCGCCAACGATTCGGGCTGATTTTTTATAGGGCTTGTTCCAGTCGTTGCTCAGTTCATGCATCGCAAACAGAACACGGCGGTGGACAGGCTTGAGCCCGTCTCTGGCGTCAGGCAGTGCTCGGCCAACAATGACGCTCATCGCGTAGTCGAGGTAACTGCGCCGCATTTCTTCTTCGAGACTAATGGGCAGGGTTTCTTTTGCAAACTGGGTCATGAACGGCCTGGGTGAGATTTTTAGCTCGCCAATTTAGGCGAAAGTGAGATTTTAAGGCCTGAAGTTGGGGCTGGACAGCTGTGGTGACACAGCAACGAACTGAAAAGATATTGGCTTCTCTGTCGGACAAGACCGCTTATGAGCTTGTTAGCTTTAAAGCCTGTGGCACAATATATGTAACGCTGGGAGTGGTGGTCACTCGCAGCGTATAACTTATCAATCGCAGCCAGTCTGCGGCTTTTCTCTAGAGGAGAACCATGAAGAAACTCAACAAAGCGGCAATGTTGTTTGCTTCCGCAGCGCTTGCTACCGCCGCTGGCGCACAAACTATTGACAACTGGAAAAACGGTACCAACGAGCTGGTCTGGAAAAACGGTACGAACGAACTTTGCTGGCGCGATGCCAACTGGACGCCGGCAACTGCATTCCCAGGCTGTGACGGCGCCATTGCACCGGCCGTTTCAGTGGCAGCTGCTCCTGCAGCTGTAACACCCCCAGTGGTCGCACCAGTTGCACCGCCCCCACCTGCACCCACCGTAGCGACCAAAGTTACCTACGCTGCCGACGCTTTCTTTGACTTCAACAAATCTGTTATCAAGCCAGAAGGCAAAGCGAAATTGGACGATCTGGTTGGCAAGATTAAGGACATCAACCTTGAGGTCATCATTGCTGTTGGCCACACTGACTCAGTGGGTAGCGATGCTTACAACCAAAAACTTTCCGTCAAGCGTTCTGAAGCTGTGAAAGCGTATCTCGTGTCGAAAGGCATTGAGAAAAACCGCGTTTACACCGAAGGCAAAGGCGAGAAGCAGCCTGTTGCTGACAACAAGACTGCCGAAGGCCGCGCTAAAAACCGCCGCGTCGAGATCGAAGTTGTGGGCACACGCGCCACCAAGTAATCCCTCAGGATTGCTCGAAAAAACCGCGCTCCGGCGCGGTTTTTTTACGCCCGAACGATAATATAGCCATGTTAATTAAAGACAACTTCGATCCCGCCGAACTGGCTAAATTTTCTGACCTGGCACACCGCTGGTGGGACAAGGAGAGCGAGTTTCGCCCGCTGCACCAAATTAATCCATTGCGCTTGGACTGGATTCAAAACCTGGTGCCCCTCAAAGGCCAGCGTGTGCTTGACGTTGGCTGCGGCGGCGGTATTTTGGCCGATGCCATGGCGCGACGAGGTGCCGACGTCACGGGAATTGACTTGTCAAGCAAAGCGTTGAAAGTAGCGCAACTCCACGCGCTGGAAGCACAAACCGACCGTGTGCAGTACCGTGAAATCAGTGCTGAAAATTTGGCCGCAGAACAACCCAGCAGTTTCGATGTCGTCACCTGTATGGAAATGCTGGAGCACGTGCCCGACCCATCGCTCGTGGTCAAGGCCTGCGCTGCGCTTGTCAAGCCCGGCGGGTATGTTTTCTTTTCGACCATCAACCGCAATGCCAAGGCGTTTTTGTTTGCGATTGTCGGCGCTGAGTACGTGCTGAACATGCTGCCGCGCGGAACGCATGAATATGCCAAGCTAATCAAACCCAGTGAACTCGCTGCTTACTGTAGAGGCGCAGATTTAGCCCTGGAACATACCAAAGGCCTGCAATACAACCCTTTGACCAAACACTATTGGCTCGACAACAACACCAGCGTCAACTACATGTTCGCAACCGTCAAATCCTGACATGTTTGCACACATTGAAGCTGTTTTATTTGATCTTGACGGTACGCTGATTGACAGCGCTCCCGACTTGGGCGCCGCCGCCGATAAAATGCGCACCGACCGCGGGCTGCCATCGTTGCCGCTTGCCCAGTACCGACCCATGGCGGGCTCAGGCGCACGCGGCATGCTGGGCGTGGCTTTCGACATCACCCCCACCCACGCAGATTTTGAAGCGCTAAAAGAAGAGTTTTTTAAAAACTATGAAGCCTGCATGACCGAGCGCACCTATGCTTTCGACGGGGTTGCAGACTTGATCACGCGGTTGAATCACGCTGGATTGAAGTGGGGCGTGGTCACCAACAAGTCTGAACGCTTTGCCCTACCTTTAACCCGCGCCATGCCATTGTTCAGCACAGCCCAAACGGTTGTGGGTGGCGACACTACACCGCATTCCAAGCCGCACCCAGCGCCTTTACTAGAAGCAGCCCGTCAAATTGGTATCGCGCCTGAAAAATGTCTGTACGTTGGTGACGATGAGCGGGACATCGTTGCCGGGCGCGCTGCTGCAATGCTGACGGTGGCCGCAGCTTACGGCTACCTGGGCGCTGTCGCCGCCACCGAGCATTGGCAAGCGGACGCCACCATCGCCACACCAGCCGCCTTGCTGGGTCTATTGCAATTAACTGGAATGCCTTAAACTACTCAGTTGGGGCTGTATTGGTTTCGACGTGGGTTCGGACGCGGTGTGGGGCATGTCGAGCTGAGTGTGCTCGTAAAACTGATTCAAACAAACTAACTGCAAACGACGAACGTTTCGCACTAGCCGCTTAATTGCGCGCTAGCTTTACAACAGCAGGCCGATGGGCTGGGCAAGGGGTTTTTAACGCAAGTTAAAGAGTCCAGGCTGTAAAGATAATTTAATCGGCTGGCTTTTAGCTGGGTACCCTAGCTAGGGGCAAGACAATAGGGTACTGGCGTCCTGTGCAGCGTGCGACTGCGCGACACAGGTGGCGAGACTTAAATCAGACCGCTAAACATGTAGATCTGCCCGAACAAGGCTTGCGGACGGGGGTTCAAATCCCCCCAGCTCCACCAAACCGTGAAAGTCAAAAAGGCCGCTGAAATTAACGTTTCAGCGGCCTTTTTATGCTTTTTCTATCCAATTAGCCTCTAGACCAAGGCGAAATCAAATCTGAAGTGCAACACCTTAAATCAACTAAGGTGTAGAAATGACTAAACCGCAGCACTACCAGCAGCTTCAATATGAAGAGCGAATCGCTATTGCAAGCTTTCAGGCCCAAGGTTTGAGTATTCGGGCCA
>JANYED010000004.1 GCA_025363315.1 Polaromonas sp. | reverse complement strand
AGTGCTTCTTCAATGGGCAGCTTGCAAAATATCTTGCACTTCAATCGGTGACAAAAGACGTTGGGGAATCAACTCATCAGCGGTGATGTGGGCTGAGCCCAAAAACGCGATCGGGTCCGATCCAAAAACCTGCACCAGCGGGGCGTCTTTGCCCCACTGGCCGGGTGTGCCACGCCGCCGCAAACCGCTCAGGAAGCGCCCTGCATTGTCGGCATCCAATGTGACAGACGGGTAGCTGGCCACCAGCGATTGCGGCGGCAGCAGGCGTGCGTCACGCCCTGCTTCACTGAGGGCTTCAAGATCTGGCAAGCTGATGCACTGATGAGCTGTGTAGCCACCAGTTTCAATACGGCGCAACGATCCCAAGTGCGCACCGCAACCAATGGCTTCTCCAATGTCTTCACCCAGCGTGCGGATATACGTGCCCTTGCTGCACTTCACTATTAATTTAATAGCTGCTTGCGCCCGTATATCGACGGCTAGAGCCATATTTAATTCATAAATAACAATATTTCTGGCTTCCCGTTCGATGTTTTCGCCTTTGCGTGCGTATTCGTACAAGGCTTTGCCGTCTTTCTTCAACGCTGAATACATCGGCGGGATTTGCGCAATTGGGCCAGTGAATTGCTTCGTTAATTTTTTAAGTAACTCAGGCGTGATATCGGGCACAGGCCGGGTTTCAACCACATCACCTTCAGCGTCACCCGTGGTAGTTTTCAAGCCCAAAAGCAAAACCGCTTCATACGTCTTGTCAGCATCGAGTTGGATTTGGCTGAACTTGGTGGCCGCGCCGAAGCACAGCGGCAAGACGCCTGTGGCAAGCGGATCAAGCGTGCCAGTGTGGCCTGCTTTTTCGGCGCGCAGCAGCCACTTGGCTTTCTGCAACGCTTGGTTGCTGGAAAGTCCAATCGGTTTGTCAAGTAAGAGCACCCCATGCACGGGGCGCCTCACGACCCTCGTGCGTGGCGCTTGCATGCCGTCAGTCCTCTTGGGCGCGAGACGAAACGGCCTTGGCGATCAAGGCGTTCATGTCAGCAGCGCGCTCTGTCGTGCGGTCAAAGTGAAAATGCAGCGTGGGCACGGTGTGCGTCATCAGTCGTTTGAACAAGCCGTTGCGCAAAAAGCCTGCGGCCTGGTTCAAGGCCTCTTCGCACTTGGCCGCATCGCCCATCAGCACGCTAAAAAACACCTTAGCATGCGCATAGTCGGCCGTCACCTCAACCGCCTGAATCGTCACCATTCCAACTCGGGGGTCTTTCAATTCGCGGGCGATCAGGTCCGTCAGATCGCGCTGGATCTGATCGGCAACCCGAAAGCCGCGGTTGGGAGTGTTTGACTTTTTACGCATCAGAAGTTAGCGCCGATTGATCAGCTTAAGCAGCCTCAAGCGTTCTTGCCACTTCGCGAATCTCAAAGAACTCCAGCACGTCACCGACTTCGATGTCGTTGTAGTTCTTGATGTTCAAGCCGCATTCGAAGCTCTCCTTGACCTCTTTTGCGTCGTCTTTGAAACGCTTGAGCGAGTCCAACTCGCCCGTGTAGATAACGATGTTCTGGCGCAGCAAGCGCAGCTTGGCGGTGCGGCGCACCACACCTGCGGTGACCATACAGCCCGCAATGGAGCCGATTTTGGACACCTTGAAGATGTTGCGAATCTCGGCCGTGCCGATGACTTCTTCTTTCTTGTCTGGTGTCAGCATGCCCGACATGGCGGCGCGCAACTCGTCCACAGCGTCATAAATGATGTTGTAGTAGCGAATGTCGATGCCGTTGTTTTCAGCCTGCTTGCGCGCCTGGGCGTCAGCGCGGGTGTTAAAGCCAATCAACAATGCTTTGGAAGCAATCGCCAAATTGACGTCAGATTCTGAAATACCGCCAACGCCCGAGTACACCAGCTGCACTTTGACTTCTTCAGTGGACAGTTTGAGCAGTGACTGGGCCAGGGCTTCCTGCGAACCCTGCACGTCGGCCTTAATGATGATGGGCACGAGCTTGACAGCACCGGCATTGATGTCGGTGAACATGTTCTCCAGCTTGGCGGCTTGCTGTTTGGCCAGCTTCGTATTGCGGAACTTGCCTGCGCGGTAGGTTGAAATTTCGCGCGCACGGCGTTCGTCAAGCATGACAATAAAGTCGTCGCCGGCTTGCGGCACTTCCGTCAAACCCTGGATTTCAACCGGGATGGAAGGACCAGCGGTTTTGATGGTGTTGCCGTTCTCGTCCAACATGGCGCGCACGCGGCCATAGGTCGAACCTGCCAGCACCACGTCGCCAGCCTTGAGTGTGCCGGACTGAACCAGCACAGTTGCCACTGAGCCGCGACCTTTGTCCAGACGTGCTTCAATCACAAGGCCTTTGGCCAAGGCATCGACCGGGGCGCGCAATTCAAGCACCTCGGCTTGCAGCAAGACCTGCTCCAGCAAGGAGTCAATGCCCTCACCGGTGTGCGCTGACACGCCAATGAACGGAACATCACCACCAAACTCTTCGGGAATGACTTCTTCCGTCACCAATTCGCCTTTGACGCGCTCCAGATTAATGCCTGGCTTGTCAATTTTGTTGATAGCCACGACGATAGGCACACCTGCCGCTTTCGCGTGCTTGATGGCCTCTTTGGTTTGCGGCATCACGCCGTCATCGGCAGCGACGACCAAAATCACAATGTCAGTCGCTTGCGCGCCACGGGCACGCATAGCGGTAAACGCTTCGTGGCCCGGCGTGTCCAAAAAGGACACCATGCCGCGCGGCGTTTCAACGTGGTACGCACCAATGTGCTGGGTAATGCCACCTGCTTCGCCTGAAGCGACTTTGGCACGGCGAATGTAGTCCAGCAGCGAGGTCTTGCCGTGGTCAACGTGACCCATGACTGTTACCACAGGTGCGCGCGGCAGCGCCTCGGCCATCTGGCCCTGCACGTCATCGTCAGTGAAGGCTTCCGGGTCGTCCAGCGCAGCAGTCACGGCGGTGTGGCCCATTTCCTCCACCACAATCATGGCGGTGTCCTGGTCCAGCGGCTGGTTGATGGTGACCATCTGGCCCAGCTTCATCAGGTGTTTGATCACCTCGTTGGACTTGACGCTCATCTTGTGGGCCAATTCGCCCACGGTAATGGTCTCTGGCACGTGGACTTCAATAACTTTGAATTCCGTCGGCGCTACAAAGTTTGACTCTGGACGTGCATCGCGGTCATGCCCGCGCCTGCTGCCGCCACGCGCACCTGGGCGAACGTTGCCGCGCCCAGGCATAGAAGGAGCGCCGCGTGTCGGCAGCGCTTTCTTTTTGGCAACTTCGTCCTTCCATGTGGAGGACAGGTTTTCAGACTTGACTTCTTTTTTGCCAGCTGCACCTGCCGTCGTCTTGGCGGCAACCGAGCCCGCCGCCGGCTTGTGCAGTGTGCCTTTGATGGCAGCTTTCGGATCCACATGCGGCACCAAAACGCGCTTGGGCGCGTTCATCATGGCGCGAATGCTGGCCGCTTCTGCTTCGGCTTTTTTGCGGCGGTCTTGCAGGTCCAGTGATTTGGCCGCATCCGCCTGAAATTCAGCGGTCGCTTTGGCCTTCGCTGCGGCCAGCACAGCAGCAGCTTCAAGGGCAGCAGCTGTCAGTTCAGCAGACGGTGCAGCTGCGGCGGCTTCGGCGGCAGGCGCGGCTTCTTTGTCCTTGGCTTTTTTGCTTGACGCAGGCTTGGCTTTTTCAAACACCTGGGCAGCGCGAGCCACCGCATCAGCAATCTTTTCAGCTTCAAGACGCTCCTGCTCGGCGAGCTGGGCCTCTTGCTCTTCACGCAGGCGGCGTTTTTCAGCCAGGTCGGCTTCTTGCCTGCGCAGCAGTTCGGCATGGCGGTTGGCTTCGTCTTCGCGACGAGCCAGGTCCGCCTCATCAACCGCTGAGTTTCGTTGGGTTTCACTGGTGTCAACAACCGCTTCAGCCACCGGCGCATCCACGCCATCTTCGCGCTTGATGAAAGTGCGTTTTTTTCGAACCTCCACCTGAATGGTCCGGGCTTTACCAGTGGCGTCGGCTTGCTTGATTTCGCTGGTGGATTTTTTAACCAACGTGATTTTTTTACGCTCTGTTGCCACCGTGCCGTGGCTAGCCTGCAAAAAGCCGAGCAGCTTTTGCTTGTCGGATTCAGACAGTGCATCGCTGGCGCTGCCTTTGGACACGCCAGCACTGGCCAGTTGCTCAATCAGCGTGGCAGTGGATTTATTGAGTTCAGCGGCGAATTGCGCAACGGTAGTGGTACTTGACATATGTGTTTTTCCTTGAGGCCTCCATGATCATTGCTCTTGCGCGACAGCTGGCTTTTCAGCATCGGCAACGGCGGCATCGGCAAACCAATGCGCCCGAGCAGTCATGATCAATGCAGTCGCCTCTTCGAGCGACTGCCCAGTGATATCGGTCAGTTCATCCGTGGCCAGATCGGCCAGGTCGTCACGGCTATGAACGCCCGCGGCGGTCAATTTTGCAATCAGCTCGGCCGTGGTGCCTTCAACATCGCGCAGGTCTTGCGACACCCCGCCCGAGTTTTCTTCCTTGGCGATTTCCATCGTCAGCAAGGCGTCTTTGGCGCGCGTGCGCAGCTCATTTACGGTGTCTTCGTCGAACGATTCGATCTCCAGCATTTCCTGCAGCGGCACATAGGCCACCTCTTCCAGGCTGGTAAAGCCTTCGGCAATCAGGATGTCGGCAATTTCTTCGTCCACGTCCAGCTTGTCCATGAACAGCTTGCGGCTGGTGTCGGTCTCGGACGCCTGTTTGACGGCCGATTCGTCGGCCGTCATGATGTTGATTTTCCAGCCAGTGAGTTCAGCGGCCAAACGCACGTTTTGGCCGCCCCGACCAATGGAAATGGCCAGGTTTTCTTCGTCAACCACCACGTCCATGGCGTGGCGCTCTTCGTCCACCACAATGGACGATACGTTGGCAGGAGCCAAAGCGCCAATGACAAACTGGGCCGGGTCTTCAGACCACAGCACGATGTCTACACGCTCGCCAGCCAGCTCATTGGTCACGCCGTTCACGCGGGTGCCGCGCACGCCGACGCAGGTGCCAATCGGGTCAACACGCTTGTCATGCGACAGCACGGCGATTTTGGCGCGCGAGCCAGGGTCACGGGCGCAGGATTTGATCTCCAGCAGACCTTGCTCTATTTCAGGCACTTCAGAGCGGAACAGCTCGATCATGTATTCAGGCGCCGAGCGCGACAAAATAATCGGCGCGCCGCGCAGGGTGTTGTCGACCTCCATGATCATGGCGCGCACACGGTCACCAGAGCGCAGGTTTTCTTTCGGAATCATGTCGCTGCGGCGCAAGCGACCTTCAACCCGACCGGACTCCACAATGATGTCGCCCTTGTCCATGCGCTTGACGGTGCCGACAAAGATCTTGTCACCACGGCTCATGAAGTCGTTTAGCAGCATTTCACGTTCAGCATCGCGGATTTTTTGCAAAATCACCTGCTTGGCGGCCATGGCGCCAATGCGGCCAATCGGCATGCTTTCAATCGGCTTTTCAATGTAGTCGCCTTCTTCGATGTCGGCGATCTCATCGCGCGCATCGGTCAGCAGCTCTTCGGCTTCCGGGTTTTGCAGGCCTGCCTCGTCGGGCACAACCAGCCAGCGGCGAAAGCTTTCGTAGTTACCGCTGTCGCGGTCAACCGCTACGCGAATGTCAACTTCGCCGGTGTAAATCTTTTTGGTGGCTTGCGCCAAGGCGAGTTCAACTGCGCCAAAAACGACGTCCCGTTCGACGTTTTTCTCACGCGCTATGGCATCTACCAACATCAACATTTCGCGGTTCATTTGACTTACCTTTCGCTCAAAATTCTAAAATTTTTACCGTTTGTTTGCATGAAATCAAAAATCGTCAACAACTATTCAGAATCAGGCTGCGTGGGCAGTAACGCCGGCGTATTTTTTGGTTTGCGCCCTTTGAAATCAACCACCGGAGCCAGCCTCGCCTGGTAAATTTCAGCTAGCGTAAAACCGAGTGCCTGCAGCGGTGCTGGCACACGCTTTTTGCTGACTTTTTGCCCGGGCTTGACTTCAGGCTCATCGCTCCAGACGATTTGCCAACCGGGAATCGTGCCTTCGGTGCGCTCCAGCGTCCCCCTGAACTTTTTTTGGTTCGCAGAAATCGTTGACCCGGCCGCCGCAGCGCCAATCGCGTCTTTCAACGTCAAATCAATCAGCTCGCCTGCAAAACGCTCAAAATCTTTTTCAGTTTTCAAAGGCCTGTCAATACCCGGCGAGCTGACCTCAAGTCGGGAATACACAGCGCCTTCTACTTCCAATACAAACACGAGTTGACGAGTGATCTTTTCGCAATCTTCCGCATTGATGAACTGCTCAGTGCCGGCAACATAAGGCAAATCAATCGTCACCCGCAGCAGTCCGCCTTTGGTGCGCTCAATATCGATCAGGTCGTAGCCAAGCCCGATAACGGTTTGCTCAATGGTCTCGTTGGTGCTAAGGGCTGCCATTCAAGTGCTAAAAATGCTTGTAAATCGTTAAAAGTAAAAACAATCGGCCAAAAAAAATGGGCGGTGTGAACCCGCCCATTTGGTCGTGAATCGCGGATTATAGCGCGTAAAGCCGCTACTGAGCAAGTGCCCAGACACCAGTTTTTAAGCCTGCTTTGACTAAAAAGCCAGATTCGGTTGGCATGACGCATGTAACAACGGGGATCGACATGCACACGCTCTAACTTGCGCAAATTGGCAATTTTGTTGGCGCGATTTTTCCTAAAGATTTGCTGGCACAAATGCGCCTGGAAAAAGGTGACGATTTTTACGTCACTGAAACACCCGATGGCTTGCGCATCACGGCTCACAATCCCCAATTTGGAGAACAGATGCGTATGGGCACGGCATTTCGCGTAACCGTGCACTTATTGACGGTAACAAGCGCACCGCATTGGTGGCGGCAGAACTCTTTTTGCAGCCCAACGGCTGGCAATTGGTAGTCGATGATGGGGGCTGCGTATTAACCATGCTGGCAGTAGCCACAGGCGACATCACCGAAAACGTTTTTGCCGGCTGGCTGCGTGCGCATTCGCATAAAAAAACCAATCAAATAGGCCTGTAGCTCAATAAAAACGGGCGCAAGCAGCTTCTTTTTAAATAGCAAATCACAGTTGCGCTGCCACTAGCGTGCGCGTATACGGGTGCTCTGGCGAGTCCATGATTTGCGCCAGCGGCCCGGCCTCCAGCACCACGCCGTCTTTGAGCACCATCACCTGATGAGCCATGGCACGAATCACATCCACGTCGTGCGTGATCAGCAAATAACTCAAGGCCCGCTCACGTTGCAGGCGCTGTAGCAATTGCAAAATCTGCTTTTGAATTGTCACATCAAGCGCGCTGGTCGGCTCATCAAGCACCAGCAGTTGCGGCTCAACCATCAGCGCCCGCGCAATCGCGATGCGCTGGCGCTGGCCGCCTGAAAACTCGTGGGGGTAGCGCTGCAGCAAACCAGGGAATTGGGTATCGGTCATGCCGACTTCCCTCAAGGCCTGCAAAACTCGCTGTTGGGTTTCTGCGGCTTTGATGTTGGGTTGATGCACCGCCAAACCTTCGCCGACGACCTGCTCCACCGTCATGCGCGGCGACAGTGAAGAGAACGGATCTTGGAAAACCACTTGCACGGCTTTGCGGATGGCTTTGTTATTGGCGGCTTTGTTGCGACCACCTTTATTCCATTTCATGCCCGCCATGCTCAAGTCACCCTTAAACGGATGCAAACCCAGCGCCGCCAGCGCCAGGCTCGACTTGCCCGAGCCCGATTCGCCAATCACGCCTAGCGTTTGCCCCGCTGGAATGTCAAAACTCGCGCCCTGCACTGCCACAAATTCCCCGGTCTTAAACCAGCCTTTAAAGCCCGGCACACTGATCGGGTAGCTGACGCGCACGTTTTTGGCTTGCATTACCGCAGGCAGATGTGCATTGGCAGGCGCTTCGTTCACATCCCGCGTCGGCTTGCTGTCCATCAGCTTGCTGGTGTAAGCGTGCTGCGGCCTGGCAAACACGTCTGCTACCGCGCCCTGCTCCACCAACACGCCATTTTCCATCACTGCAATGCGGTCAGCAAAGCGGCGCACCAGGTTCAGGTCATGCGTGATCATCAGCACTGCCATGCCATTTTTGCGCTGCAAATCGCCCAGCAAATCGAGGATTTGCGTGCGTACGGTCACATCCAGCGCGGTGGTCGGCTCATCAGCCAGCAGCAGCTTGGGCTTGCAGGCAAGTGCCATGGCAATCATGGCGCGTTGGCGCTGCCCGCCTGACAGCTGATGTGGAAAGCATTTGGCCCGCCGCTCGGGCTCGGTGATGCCCGTATCCGCTAGCAATTTAATAGCTGCTTGCGCCCGTATTGATTGGGCCAGGCCTTGTTTTAATGCCAAAATCTCTTCGATTTGGTTGCCAATGGTGAACAGCGGGTTCAGCGCCGTCATCGGCTCCTGAAAAATCATGGCGATGTCTTGCCCGCGTATGCCGCGCAGCAAGCGCTCGGGCATGCCGAGCAATTCGACTTCGCCTTTGGGAGATTGGAATACCGCCGTGCCGCTGACTTTGGCGTTTTGCACCAGGCGGAGCAGGCTGAGTGCTGTAATGGTTTTGCCAGAACCGGATTCACCGACCAGTGCCAGCTTTTCACCCGGCGCAACGCTGAAGTCGATGCCGTGGACGACTTCTTTGCCTGCAAATGAGATGCGCAGGTCTTTGACGGATAAAAGCGGTTGAATCACAAGTCTGACTTTCTAGGGTCGAGCGCATCACGCAGCGCATCACCCATAAAGGTCAGCAGCAGCAGCGTAATGACGAGCACCGCAAAGGTAGACAGCGAAATCCACCACGCATCAATGTTCGCTTTGCCTTGGCTCAGCAACTCGCCTAGGGAAGGCGTACCGGGCGGCACGCCCAGGCCCAAAAAATCAAGCGACGTCAGCGCCAAAATCGCGGCGCTCATGCGGAACGGCAAAAACGTCACCACTGGTGTCATGCTGTTGGGCAGAATGTGCCTGCACATGATTTGCAGGTTGCTCACGCCGAGCGCCCGCGCGGCGCGAACGTAGTCGAGCTGGCGGTTGCGTAAAAACTCGGCACGCACGTAGTCGCTCAGGCCCATCCAGCCAAACAAGCTGAGCAAAAACAGCAGCAGCGCCACGCTAGGCGCAAACACGGCGCTGAAAATGATCAAGAGATACAGCTCAGGCATGGAACCCCAAATCTCGATAAACCGCTGCGCTACCAAGTCCGTCTTGCCACCCGCGTAGCCTTGAATCGCCCCAGTAATGACGCCAATCACAACGCCAATCACGGTTAGCGCCAGGCCAAACAACACGCTCAGGCGAAAGCCATAAATCAGCTGCGCCAGCAGGTCGCGCCCCCGGTCGTCCGTGCCCAGCAGATTGTCTCGCAGAGGTGCGGACGGATTGGGCGACTTGGCAAAGTAGTTGATGGTTTTGGGGCCGTAAGGGTTGGGCGGGTAAATAGCCCAGTTGGGCGCGGTCGTTAGCTTGTCCTTGATAAATGGGTCCAGGTAATCAGCGGGCGTGGCAAAGTCGCCGTCAAAAGTTTTTTCTGAATAGTCTTTGGCAATCGGGAAGTACAGGTTGCCCTTGTAGCTGACTACCAGCGGCTTGTCGTTCGACAACACATCGGCCA
>JANYED010000001.1 GCA_025363315.1 Polaromonas sp. | reverse complement strand
TTTACCGTAAATTTGCTACAAATTAAGTAGCTGTTCGCGCCCGAATTTGTTGGGCTACAGGCCGATTTGACCTCCAAGACGGGTTAAATCGGCTTTTTTGTGGGCGGCTGATGCCTGGCGGCTGATGCCTGGCGGATATTTGCCGCATGGCTTCACCGTAATTAGGGTAAACGCTTGTTTTCGTTAGGCGGCTGGCTCTATAGAACGCTGTTTCAGTCAAAACCGGCATTGCAATCTGCAAAAAACGCCAAATTGTTGCAAAATAGAACGAGCGTTCGTTTTATTTTGCCTCAACCAATTTGTACTCCATGGCCATTGTTGAACTTCCCGCTAAAGCGCACCGCGCTTTGCCGCAAACCTCTGGCGCAATCGTCCACAAGGGCCAGCAGACCAAAGCCGCCATTGTCGATGCCGCTTTGGGTTTGGCCACGCAGATCGGTCTGGAAGGTCTGAGCATTGGCGCGCTGGCTGAAGTCATGCGCATGAGCAAGTCCGGCGTGTTTGCGCATTTTGGCTCGCGTGAAGAGCTGCAAATCTCGGTGATTCGCGAATACCACGCCCGCTTTGAAGAAGAAGTCTTCTACCCGGCGCTGGAAAAACCGAAGGGCATGCCGCGCCTGAAAGCACTGTTTCAAAACTGGATGAACCGCACCTCGGTCGAGATTGATTCGGGCTGCCTATACATCAGCGGCGCGGTTGAATTTGACGACCGGCCTGGCCCGGTGCGTGATGCGCTGGCGGGCTCGGTGCAGACCTGGCTGGCCGCCATGTACCGCGCGGTCGTGCAAGTCAAGGAGGCGGGGCACCTCGCCCAAGACGCTGACGAGCACCAGATGGCCTTTGAGATTCACGGCCTGATTCTGGCGCTGCATTATGAAGCGCGGTTTTTAAAAAACCCGGGCTCTGTGGCCAGGGCTACCACAGGTTTCGCCAACATTTTGGCGCGCTACGGCAGCGCGCCTTAACTTATCTTTTGCACTCTTTTTTACTTATTCAGGAGCTGATTCATGCCTATTTACAACGCCCCCATTCGCGACATGCAATTTGTGATGCACGAGGTGCTTAACGTCACAGAAGAACTCAAGCCAATTGGCAAGTACGCCGATGCCGACGTTGACACCATCAACGCCGTGCTGGAAGAGGGCGCCAAATTCGCCACTGAAGTCATTTTGCCGCTCAACATCAGCGGCGACTCAGAAGGCTGCACGCTCGATATCAAAACCCACGCGGTGACTACGCCCAAGGGTTTTAAAGAAGCCTATGCCAAGTATGTTGAAGGCGGCTGGCCAGCACTCAGTGGCGACCCCGCCTACGGCGGCCAGGGCTTGCCGCTGGTCATTAACCAGTGCTTTTATGAAATGCTCAACAGCACCAACCAGGCCTGGACGATGTACCCCGGCCTCACGCACGGCGCGCATGCCGCCTTGCACAGCCACGGCACCGAAGCGCAAAAAAATACCTATCTGCACAAAATGACCAGCGGCGAATGGACAGGCACCATGTGCCTGACAGAGCCTCATTGCGGCACCGACCTAGGGCTGATGCGCACCAAGGCCGAGGCACTGCCTGACGGGACCTACAAAATCACCGGCAACAAAATTTTCATCAGCGCAGGTGAGCACGACCTGGCCGGCAACATCATTCATTTGGTGCTGGCACGCCTGTCTGATGCGCCGCCCGGTATCAAAGGCGTTAGCCTGTTCATCGTGCCCAAGTTCCACGTCAAGGCCGACGGCTCGCTGGGCGAGCGCAACGGTATTTACTGCGGAGGGCTGGAGCACAAAATGGGCATCCACGGCAACGCTACTGCGCAAATCGTTTTGGACGGCGCCATCGGCACGCTGGTTGGCTTGCCCAACAAGGGCATGCAGGGCATGTTTGTGATGATGAACGCCGCCCGCCTGGGCGTGGGCAACCAGTCACTGGGCCTAACTGAAGTGGCGTACCAAAACGCATTGGCCTATGCCAAAGACCGAATTCAAATGCGCTCGCTGTCAGGTGTCAAGGCAAAAGACAAAGCCGCTGACCCGATCATCGTGCACCCCGACGTGCGCAAAATGCTGCTGACCGCCAAAGCCTACGCCGAAGGTGGCCGAGCATTGGCCACCTACTGCGCCGTGCTGCTCGACAAAGAGATGGCGCACCCCGACGAAGCTGTGCGCAAGGAAAGCGGCGAAATCCTGTCGCTGCTGACCCCGATAGTCAAAGCCTTTATCACCGACAACGGCCACATTTCAACCAGCGCCTGCCTGCAGGTGTTTGGCGGCCACGGCTACGTCAAGGAGTGGGGCATGGAGCAGTTTGTGCGCGACAACCGCATCAACATGATTTATGAAGGCACCAACACCATCCAGTCGCTTGATTTGCTGGGCCGCAAAGTCTTAAGCAACAACGGCGCGACATTAAAGAAATTTGGCAAGCTCATCGGCGCGCTGGTGGCTGAGGAAGGCGTGAACGAAAAGATGGCCGAGTTCATCAACCCGCTGGCGGTGCTGGCCGAGCAGATGACCAAGTTCACCACTGAAATCGGCTTTAAGGGCTTTCAAAACCCCGACGAGGTCGGCGCTGCCGCGGTGGATTATTTGCGGGTTGCGGGCCACCTAGTATTTGGCTACTTCTGGGCGCGCATGGCACAAGTGGCGCTGCGTGAGATCGCTGCGGGTAACCCGGACAAGTTCTACATCGCCAAGCTGCAAACCGCACGCTTTTACTTTGCCAAGCTGTTGCCCGAAACTGCCACGCTGATGCGCACGGCGCGCAGCGGGGCCAAGTCGCTGATGGAAACTGACGAAGCGCTGGCTTAATGACTCACCCCGCTTGCGCCTCACTTCGTGTAGCCGCACCCCCCTTCCAGGGGCGCCCGCTGTGGCCCGGCAAAGCCGGTTCCACGCCGCCACTGGGAAGAAATACAAAAAACAAGTCATGGACAAGGAGTAATACATGTCAAGATTCCTGGTAAAAAAAGTCGCTGTTCTGGGCGCAGGCGTGATGGGTGCGCAAATCGCCGCGCATCTGGTCAATTGCAAAATCCCGGTTGTGCTGTTTGATTTGGCTGCCAATGAAGGGTCGAAAAACAGCATCGTCACCCGCGCAGTCGAGGGCTTGAAACAACTTAAACCCGCACCTCTTGGCGTGGCAGATGATGCATCCTTGATTCAGCAGGCCAACTACGAGGAGCACATGGATGTTCTGAAAGAGTGCGACCTGATCATTGAAGCGATTGCCGAGCGCATGGACTGGAAGACTGACCTGTATCACAAGATTGCGCCGTACATTGCCGAAGGCGCGATTGTGGCCAGCAACACCTCGGGGTTGTCGATCACCAAGCTTAGCGAAGCGCTGCCTGAGTCGATCAAGCCGCGCTTTTGCGGCATTCACTTTTTCAACCCGCCGCGCTATATGACGCTGGTGGAACTGATCAATACGCCGACTACGGGTGCGGACGTGCTCGACAACCTCGAAGCATTCGTCACCAGCGGCCTGGGCAAGAATGTTATTCGCGCGCATGACACTCCCAACTTCATTGCCAACCGCGTTGGCATTGCCGGCATGCTGGCCATCATGAAGCAGACCGAAGCGTTTGGTTTGACGTATGACGTGGTGGATGATTTGACGGGTAAAAAACTCGGCCGTGCCAGCTCAGGCACCTTCCGCACCGCCGATGTGGTGGGCCTGGACACGATGGCGCACGTTATCAAAACGCTTCAAGACAATTTGGGTGAAGGTGAGGGTAAAACACCTGACCCATTTGTTGGCATGTACGGCACACCTCCCGTGCTGGCAAAACTGCTCGAATCAAAAAGCCTGGGCCAGAAAACCGGCGCTGGTTTTTACAAAAAGGTCGGTCGCGACATTTTGCGGCTGGACCCTGAAAGCATGGAATACGTGGCAGGCGGTGCCAAGTCAAACGACGTGGTCGGCCGGATGTTGAAAAAGCCCGCTGAGGAGCGCTTGCAGCTGCTGCGAAATGCCGAAGGCGCTGAAGCCCGCTTTTTGTGGGCGATTTTGCGTGACCAGTTTCATTATGCTGCGGTGCATCTGGAGGCCATTGCCGAAACCGCACGCGACATTGACTTTGCCATGCGCTGGGGCTTTGGTGCCAAACAGGGGCCGTTTGAGTTGTGGCAACAAGCAGGTTGGTTGCAGGTGGCGAACTGGATCAAAGAAGACATTGATGCAGGCAAGGCTATCAGCAGCGCGCCCCTGCCAGACTGGGTTTTCAAAGGCCCGGTAGCCGAATCAAATGGCGGAAAGGGCGGCGTACACACGCCGCAGGGCTCATGGTCGGCATCGGCTAAAAAGTTCATTCCCAAGCGCAAGTTGCCGGTATATGCGCGTCAGCATTTTCCTGAAAATGTGCTGGGCGCTGCCGCACCATCTTTCACCACCGCAGGCACCACGCTGCATGAAGACGACGCGATCCGAATATGGACGTTGGGGACATCAAACGATTACCAAGAGGCCCCATGACCTGGGCAGGGGTCTCGGTGAGGC
>JANYED010000226.1 GCA_025363315.1 Polaromonas sp. | reverse complement strand
GCATGGCTGATAGCAAGGTTGGTCTGGTGGCTGTTGCCGCCTTCACTTAACGGTTGAATGTGTTCCAGCGTTGCGTCTGTCACGTTCACATGCTGGCCACACACCCAGCACGGCACCTGGCCGTGTAATTGGCGGGCGATGATGTTGTAGATTTTTTGGCGGGTGTGGGCTAGTTTGCTCATGTTGATTTGTCGTGCCGTGATTTGAGCTTGCCTCTGCTTGAGTTCATTTAATCGCCCAACTGAAGTCCACCGAAACTCCTTTCAAATTATCCCGAATATCACTACCCGCTTAAATACATCTTCGCAATTTGTGGAGACAATTTGAGCTTGGACAGGAGTGAATGGTCCGATTTGACTGCGGGTTTACCCGACATTTTGCCAGCAGCGATTTAGATATAGTTTGAAAGGAATTAAAACAAAAGTAATTTTTAGTTTCAAGAAGTTGCCTGTCCATAATGTTTTTTTGAAGGAAAAGTAATGATTCGCCCTCACTTTAGTCAAATATTTGCTGCCCTAGCGGCGGCCGGCATCGTTGGAGGCGCCTTGGTTGCGTGCGGCGGGGGCAGCGATAGTGTTGGCAGCGCAGGTGGGAGCGGCGGCAGCGGCGGCATCGCAGTAACGACGCAAAGCTTGACTGGAGTTGCTGCCACCGGTGCGCCCATGGCTGGTGCTGCGATCAAAGTCAAAGACGCTTCAGGCGCAGCAATCGCCACAATTGCTGACGCTAACGGCAACTACTCTGCTAACGTGCAAAGCCTGACCGCGCCGCTCATCATCATCGCCACTAGCCAACAAGGCGACACCATTCTCACTCTGACATCCATCGTGGTTGAAAAGCCAGCAGCGGGTGCAACTGGCATTGCAAACATCACGCCATTAACTCACGCCATCAGCTCCCTTATTGCGCCTAACGGCAACCCAGAGGCCTTGACTGGTGCAACGCTAACCAGTAGCGCTAACGCAGCTGCGATCAACAATGCGGTCGCAAAATTGAACGCCGCCCTAGCCGACATCTTGGTTCAAGCAGGGCTGAATGCCAGCACGTTCAACCCGATTACCACGCGCTTTGTAGCAGACCGTACGGGGGCTGACCGCGTGCTTGAGTTGGTGCGTGTTGAGCAAACAGGCCAAGGGGTGGCTATCACCAGCAACGCGGTTGCAGACGACGGCGCAGGCTCTGCCTCCGTCAACATCACAGCAACAGGACAGGCGCCCGCCGCATTGCCAGCGCCTCCTGCAGGAACGCTGCTGGGTGAGTTAGACCATTTTGCAAGCCTTGCCGACACCTGCTTTGCCGACGCGCCAAGCGTGCGCGTCACCGCATTAGACGCCGCGGGCAACCCAACCACACTCAGCGCTGCGTGCGCAGCGGTGCCGTTTACCGTTAACTACAAAAGCGGGGGGTTTACAGCACGGCAGCGTTACGGCGGGCTGCTTAGAAGCCCAGATTTCACTGGTGCCAAATTTGCCAAGCCTGAGCGTGTGTTTACAACACAAACAGGCACCGTATTTTTCAAGATGCCTTATAAAACCGCGTCCGGGGCAGGCAACATCATTACAGACATCGCAGAAAAAACGAACCCGACTGGTAAAAGCTATGCATGGGAGATTAACGGTAACCAGAGGGACTACGACTCTGCCGTTGACGCCCGACTAGATAACACCACGCAGCTCAACCCAAATAACGTTCAGGAGGTCAGTAAAAGCCAATACGGCGTGTCATTGCGTTTATTTTTTAACCCTGCAACCACAGCGGGGCAATTGGTACAGCTAGCTCGCGTGAAGGGGCCTGGCCTTCCTCCTGAAGGCGTGATGCTGACGCGCTCTAATGTGTGTGGCGTAAATGATTACATGACGATTTACAGCAAATCTGGCCAGATACGAAATGTCGGCAGCCTTCCAATTCTTTATACCTCCAGCTCAAGTAATAACTTTAGGCTTAGTGCAGCGTTAAAAACAGGAGCGATTGACTGGTCAAAAGTGACCAACTTCAGCAATTGGAGCACTGCGCCTTTGACTGATAACCAGCTTGCTGCCATTCCAAATTTTGCTGCCTACACTTGGGATTTGTGGCTAATGCAACGTAACACCAGCGGAAACTTGGTGTACCGTGCCGATTTGGACACCAACACAGTGCCAGACGTGACTTACAGGCAGCAAGTGACAAGCAGGGCGCCTGCCATTGGCTCACTTGCCACTTTGCCTTGGAACACACTTAACGCGAATCCGTTTTTAGACCCGACTAGCGCTAGCGCAACCGTGCAATCGTCGGTACAAGTTGGGTGGACTGCTACGGATACGCCTGTCGACTCCGTGACCGTATTCGGTCAGAAAAACACCGCCGCGTTTGCCACTAACGCTGCTAGCTCCATTCGAGTAAGCGGAGACACCTCCAGAACTGGTGTTGAGATCAATGCAACGACATCAACCGTCAGTCCTGCAGGTGACGCATCTGGCACCGAAACTTTGCGGGGTATTACGGGGGTCGCGCTTCCGGCTGCTGCGATTCCCAATTGCACAACCGCTTCATTTCCGGCTTTTGACGCAGTTGCGGGTACCGCGGATGTGAATGGCCAGTACGCTACGTTTCGCTCCATCACTATCAGAAACAAAGCACCAAGCTTGGCGCGTAAATACGTGACTCAAAGCTGGTCAAATTTCACGCAGTAACTGGCGTCAGCAGGAAAACAAGAACACCCGCAACCCTAAAGGCTTGCGGGTGTTCTTACTTTGCGACAGGCAAGTATCTGTGAATTGCGTGACATCTGAAACTAATTAGCAGCTCTTGTTATCCTGTCACGCACACCATCCCACTCCAGCGCATCGGGCACGGGCTCAATCCATATCAACTTCACGCCTTGCGCATCGAAATCACGCAGCACGGCAAACAGTTGTGCTGCTGTAGCCAAGGCATCGTCGGGCATGCGGCGGTACAGCACCTGGCTTGACTTGATGCGTACGATGCTGCGAGCGTAGACAGCGATGTGCGCCGCATCGGCCCCCAGCAAATCAAGCGCGGTTTGAATCGCCTTGGCATCCATCAGCCGTACCTTGGCATTGGGCGCGTAGTGAGACTCAAGCGTGCCGGGCGCGCGCGGGGCTTGGTCTGCTAATTCATCGGCGCTTAGAACAGCCTCACCGCAGGCCGCACTGAGTCCTGAACGTGTCAACACGCCGGGCCGCAGCAGCACAGGCACGCTACGGGTGCAGTCCACAATGCTGGACTCAATACCCACCGTACACGGCCCGCCGTCCAGCACCATCAGTTCATCGTTGAATTCTTGCCGCACATGCTGGGCGGTAGTGGGGCTGACGCGGCCAAACTTGTTGGCGCTCGGCCCAGCTACTCCCGTGTTACAGGCTTTCAAAAATTCAAGCGCCAGCGGATGGGCAGGGCAGCGCAGGCCGATGGAGTTTTGCCCGCCTGCAGCCGCTACACCTACGCCTGCTTTGCGCGGCAATATCAGCGTCAACGGCCCCGGCCAGAAGGCTTTCATCAAGCGGTCGGCAAACGGCGGCACGCTGCTGGCGTAGTCAAGCACCTGCGCTTGACTGGCGATATGAATAATCAGCGGATGGTCCGCAGGCCGGCCCTTGGCGGCAAAAATTTTGGC
>JANYED010000356.1 GCA_025363315.1 Polaromonas sp. | reverse complement strand
AGCGTTGGCAGAGCTGTCGCCCTCAAAGGTATTCAGATGCAGTGTCACGATGGGGGTGGCCTGGTGATTGTTGGCGGGCAAGACGGCAATTTTAACCTTCGACCTGTCCTGTGCAGGGCTGCTTTGACGGTGGGATAATCATGTGATGACAATCACCTACAAAGACGCAGCGGGCATTGAAGGCATGCGGGTGGCGGGCAAGCTGGCCTCTGAAGTGCTGGACTACTTGACACCGCTCATCGTTCCCGGCGTTACCACCAACGACATTGACAGCCTGGCGCATGACTACATGACGCAGGTGCAGCACACCATACCCGCCACGCTGGGCTACCAGCCGCAGGGTTACGCCGCTTACCCCAAGTCGCTGTGCACGTCTGTGAACCACCAGGTTTGCCACGGCATCCCAAACGACAAGCCGCTTAAAAAAGGCGACATCGTAAACGTTGACGTGACGGTGATCAAAGACAGCTGGCATGGCGACACCAGCCGCATGTTTTTGGTAGGCGATTGTTCGATTGCCGCCAAGCGGCTGTGCGCCATCACTTATGAAGCCATGTGGCAGGGCATCATGCGCGTCAAACCCGGCATTCGGCTGGGCGACATTGGCTTTGCGATCCAGCAGTTTGCCGAGCGGCAAGGCTTTTCCATCGTTCGTGAGTTTTGCGGTCACGGCATCGGCACCAAATTTCATGAGGACCCGCAGGTATTGCATTACGGCAAGCCCGGCACGCTTGAAGAGCTCAAACCCGGCATGATTTTCACCATTGAGCCGATGATCAACGCCGGCAAGCGCGACATCAAGGACGGGCCAGAAAAAGACGGCTGGTCTATCGTCACGCGTGACCATTCGCTGTCTGCGCAGTGGGAGCATACGGTGCTGGTCACACCGACGGGTTATGAGGTTTTGACGCTGTCAGCTGGCAGCCCGGCAACTCCCGCCTTCGTCGCACAGGCCAGCGTGCAAGAAGCTGTTGCTGCCTGACCTGAAGCCGCGCATGCCGCCGACGGCCCAACTCGCCCTGGCGCGCGAGCACTATCGCACTGGCAAAGCCGCTCTGTTCGAATCTTTGGGGGCAACGGGTGCTTCGAGTCGCGGCATTCATGCCCGGCTGCACCGGCTGGCAATGCACACCGATCAAACGTTGCAAACCTTGTGGTTGCTGGCCGGCATGCCCCCGTCAGCGGCCCTGGTGGCTGCCGGTGGCTACGGCAGGGGTGAGCTGTTTCCTTATTCGGATGTGGATGTGGTGGTGGTGCTGGCAGACGACAGCGCCGTAGAGGACAACCCCCAGCTCAAAGCCCGGATTGAACAGTTCATCAGCAACTGCTGGGACGCCGGGCTGGAAATCGGCTCCAGCGTGCGCACCGTTGCTCAATGCACGCTTGAGGCCGCCAAAGATGTGACGGTGCAAACGTCGCTGCTGGAGGCTCGTTTGATCACCGGCTACAAGCCGAATTTTGAGCGTTTGAAACAACAACTGGCTGGCGTGATGGATGCGCGTGCTTTTTTTGTCGCCAAAACGCTAGAGCTGCGCCAGCGCCACAACAAGTTTGAAAACACGCCCTACGCGCTGGAGCCCAACTGCAAAGAGTCGCCCGGCGGGTTGCGTGATTTGCAGATTATTTTGTGGGTCGCGGGGGCGGCGGGCTTGGGCAAAACCTGGGATGAGCTGGCTAAAAACGGTTTGGCCACACCGTTTGAAATCAGGCAAATTAAGGCCAATGAGGCGCTGCTGTGCCTGATTCGCGCGCGGCTGCATTTGCTGGCCGGCCGGCGTGAAGACCGCCTGGTGTTTGACCTGCAAACCGCAGTCGCGCAATCGTTTGGCTACAGCAATCAACTTAATCCTGAAGGGCGCTTGCAGCGCCGCGCCAGCGAGGCGCTAATGCGCCGCTACTACTGGGCCGCCAAGGCGGTAGCGCAACTGAACCAGATTTTGTTGCTCAATATTGAGGAGCGCTTGAACCCAGCAACGCAAAGCCTGCGCGTCATCAACGAGCGCTTTTCAGACAAGGCCGGCATGCTGGAAGTCGCCAGCGACGACCTGTACCTGCGCCAGCCGCATGCGATTTTGGAAACCTTTCTGCTGTATGAGACGACGCTGGGCATCAAAGGCCTGTCAGCGCGCACCCTGCGGGCGCTGTACAACGCACGCAGCGTGATGACGGCCAAATTCCGCAGCGACCCGGTCAATCGCCAAACGTTTTTAAGCATCTTGCAGCAGCCTGAAGGCATCACCCACGCGCTGCGGCTGATGAACCAGACATCGGTACTGGGCCGGTACCTGTGGGTGTTTCGCAAAATCGTCGGTCAAATGCAGCACGACCTGTTTCATGTTTACACCGTGGACCAGCACATCCTAATGGTGCTGCGCAACGTGCGGCGGTTTTTTATGGCCGAGCATTCGCATGAATACCCGATGTGCTCGCAGCTTGCGGCCGGCTGGGACAAGCCCTGGATTTTGTACATCGCCGCACTGTTTCACGACATTGCCAAAGGCCGGGGCGGCGACCACTCTGAGCTGGGCTGCAAGGACGTGCAAGTCTTTTGCAGGCAGCACGGCATTGCGCCTGAAGATGCCAAACTTGCAGAGTTCTTGGTGCGCGAGCATTTGAGCATGAGCCGTATTGCTCAAAAAGAAGACTTGAGCGACCCTGAAGTGATCACCGCGTTTGCCAGGCGTGTGGGCAATGAGCGCTACCTGACGGCCCTGTATTTGCTGACGGTAGCCGACATACGCGGCACCAGTCCAAAAGTTTGGAACGCCTGGAAAGGCAAGCTCCTGGAAGACCTGTACCGTTACACCCTGCGCGTGTTGGGTGGCCGCGCGCCCGATGCTGACGCCGAGGTTGAAGCCCGCAAACGCGAAGCTCTGACCACGCTGGCCCTGCACGCTGAACCGTTTGAAGGTCACAAGGCGCTGTGGGATACGCTGGACGTGAGTTATTTCATGCGGCACGACGCGAGCGACATTGCCTGGCATGCGCGCCAGTTGTCGCGCTACGCGGGTCAAGACAAGCCGCAGGTCAAGGCGATTGTGCGGGCGCGCCGCTCTGCTGCGGGCGAGGGCATGCAGGTGCTGGTGTACACGCCCGATGTGCCCGATCTGTTCGCGCGTATTTGCGGCTATTTTGACCAGGCAGGCTTTAGCATTCTGGATGCGCGCGTGCACACCGCCAAAAACGGCTACGCGCTGGACACTTTTCAGGTTAACAGCCCTGATCTGGTGGATCAGTCCGATCACTTCAGAGAACTGGCCGCCATGGTGGAGGCAGAGCTGGACCGCACCATCGAAGACCGTGGCCCCCTGCCCTCACCGGCCAGCATCAGCAAAGGCCGCATTTCACGCCGGGTCAAAAGCTTTCCCGTTGCACCGCGCGTTGACCTCAAGCCAGACGAAAAGGCTCAGCGCTGGCTGCTCAGCGTGTCGGCCAGCGACCGCGTCGGTTTGCTGTATTTGATTGCGCGCGTGCTGGCCAAGCACAACATCAATTTGCAACTGGCCAAAGTCACCACGCTGGGCGAGCGGGTGGAAGACACATTTTTGATTGACGGGCCGGAGCTGCAGCACAACAAGGCGCAGATTTCGATTGAAACTGAGCTGCTGGATGCGCTGAACGCTTAGTCGTCCTGGCTTGCATCCAGCCCCGGAAACAGCACCTCGGTAAATCCAAACTGGGTGAAGTCGCGCACCCGCATCGGGTAAAGCTTGCCAATCAAGTGGTCGCATTCGTGCTGCACCACCCGGGCGTGAAAGCCATCTACCGTGCGGTCAATCGCATCGCCATATTGGTCAAACCCGGTGTAGCGGATATTAGACCAGCGCGGCACCACGCCGCGCAAGCCAGGCACTGACAAGCACCCTTCCCAACCGTCGTCTTCAACGCTGCTGAGCGGCGTGATGACGGGGTTGAGCAGCACGGTGCGCGGCACCACAGGCGCATCCGGGTAACGTGGGTTCACGGCATCCGTGCCAAATATCACCAATTGCAAATCGACCCCGATTTGCGGCGCCGCCAGACCAGCACCGTTGACCGAGCGCATGGTGTCAAACATGTCGGAGATGAGCAGGTGCAGCTTGTCGGTGTCGAATGCGGTGACAGGCAGTGCAATGCGCAGCAGGCGGGGGTCACCCATTTTCAGGATCGTGTGTATCGTCATGCCTGGATTATCAAGGCGCAAGCTGGTCGACCCGGCACTGGCGGCCACGTGTCGCTACTGTCCGCCATTTTGCCGCCGCTCGCAACCCTGTTTTAACGCCAGTGCCGGTAGCCACCACCCCAATAGCCGCGATAACCGGGGTACCCGTAATAGCGCGGCGGGCCGGGGACAACCACCACCGGTGCCGGTTCAACGTACACCGGGGGCCCTCGGAACACCACCGCAGCGCGAGGCTCGATGGGTGCCACGACGCAGCCTGACAGCATCGCCGCAAAGCCTGCAGCAGCAATCAGGCCAGTTAACCGAATCAAAGAATAAAATGAGAAGGGTGTCATAAAAACTCCAGTAGTGCAGACCCTTTAACGCAGCACTCCGTGCGCCGTCTGACCGACCAGATGCAAAGCGCTGTAACGTCCTGTAAGCACCCCGGCGATTAGTCTGACGGGAGGTTGGTTAGCGTCAGCAAAACGGCTTCATCGATCACAGCCACACCTAGTTCCCTCGCCTTGTCGAGCTTGCTACCGGCGTCGGTGCCCGCCAGCAAGTAATCGGTTTTTTTGCTCACGCTACCCGCTACTTTGGCGCCCGCTGCTTCCAGCATGTCTTTGGCTTGGTCGCGGCTCAAGGTGGGCAAGGTGCCGGTGATGACGAAGGTTTTGCCTGACAGTGGCTTGGGCACCACTGCGGCTGGTTCGCCCACTTGCGATTCCGCCCACGTCACGCCGCAGGCGCGCAATTGCTCGACCACTTCGCGGTTATGCGGTTGGTCAAAAAAAGTGCGCACGCTTTTGGTGACGATGGGGCCTACGTCGCTGACGCCGACCAATTGCTCTTCAGTCGCGTCCATGATGGCATCGAGATTGCCGAAGTGGCGTGCCAGCTCTTTGGCAGTGGCCTCACCTACATGACGAATGCCCAAGCCAAAAACGAAGCGCGCCAGCGTGGTTTGCTTGGATTTCTCAATCGCGTCCAGCAAGTTTTTCGCGGACTTGTCGGCCATGCGGTCCAAGTTGGCCAGGGACGTCACACCCAGTTTGTACAAGTCTGGCAGCGTACGAATGATATTGGCGTCTACCAGCTGCTCGACAAGCTTGTCGCCCAGGCCATCGACCTCCACCGCACGGCGATGGGCGAAGTGCAATATGGCTTCTTTGCGCTGTGCGCCGCAAAACAGGCCGCCTGTGCAGCGATAGTCGGCCATGACCTCACCGTTAGCTTCTTCACGTACAGCGCTTGACCCGCACACCGGGCAAATGCGCGGCATGGTGAAGACGTCTACACCGGGTAAGCGCTTGTCGAGCAGCACACTGACCACTTCAGGTATCACGTCGCCTGCCCGTCGCACCACTACCGTGTCACCCACCCGCACGTCCTTTCGGCGGGCTTCGTCCTCGTTGTGCAGCGTAGCGTTGGTTACGGTGACGCCGCCAACAAACACGGGCGCCAGCTTGGCCACGGGCGTGAGCTTGCCAGTGCGGCCCACCTGCACGTCAATGCCCAAAACCGTGGTCAATTGCTCTTGCGCCGGGTACTTGTGCGCCACGGCCCAGCGCGGCTCGCGGGTCACAAAACCAAGCTGCCTTTGCAGCGCCAGGCTGTTGACTTTGTAAACGACGCCGTCAATGTCAAACGGCAAGCCGTCTCGCGACTGCCCGATGTGGTGGTGATACGCTACTAATTCAGGAGCTGCTCGCGCCCGTATTGTTTGGGCTGCAACCGGAAAACCCCACTTTTTAAGGGTCTGTAGCAGCTCAAAATGCGTTTCAAACGCAGGGCCACCCACATCCGCCGGCGTGATGTCGCCCAGGCCGTAGGCAAAAAAGCTCAAGGGGCGCTGGGCTGCGATGTTGGGGTCAAGCTGGCGAACCGCGCCCGCTGCAGCGTTACGTGGGTTGACGAACGTTTTTTCGCCTTTCATACCTTGCGCAATTTTGGCGCGCTGGTGCTCATTGAGGGCTTCAAAATCGTCGCGCCGCATGTAGACCTCGCCGCGCACTTCGAGGACGGCTGGGATCGGGGATGCTCTCACCCTTGCCCTCTCCCGGGGGGAGTGGGGGTAAGAGGAGTTCGCTCCCTCTGCCTCTGGGAGAGGACTAGGGTGAGCGTTCAAGCGCAGCGGAATCTGCTTGATAGTGCGAATGTTCTGCGTCACGTCTTCACCCGTTTCACCGTCACCCCGCGTGGCTGCCTGCACCAGCACGCCGTTTTCATAACGCAGGCTCATGGCAAGGCCGTCAAATTTCAACTCGGCGACGTATTCAACAGGCGGATCGCTTTCACTCAGTCCCAATTCTTTGCGAACGCGATTGTCAAAGTTCTGCGCGCCCGTGGCCTCGGTATCGGTCTCTGTGCGAATGCTGAGCATCGGCACTTTGTGGCGGACGCTGGCAAACGCGTCAAGCGCCTTGCCGCCCACGCGCTGGGTGGGTGAATCGGGGGTCAAGAGTTCGGGGTACTGCGCTTCCAGCGCTTGCAGTTCTTTAAACAACCTGTCGTACTCGGCATCAGGAATAGACGGCTCGTCGAGCACGTAATAGCGGCGGGCGTGGGCGTGCAATTGCACATGAAGTTCTTGGGCGCGGGCTGCTCCAGTGGCGGGCTGCGGCCGCGGGGCGCTGAGCAAGTCGTCCGTCACCGTGTTTAGCTGAACAAGCGCCGAGCCAGCACCGACCCCGCCGACAAATCCCGTTCATCCAGCGTGTCGTACAGCTGCTCCAGTTCGCTGCCAATCACGTCCATGGCCTCGGGTGCAATCGGGTTCCCGTTGTCGTCCATCACCACGCCACCCATGCTGCTGGCCAGCGTTGCAGCGGACTCGCGCATGCGCACAAAAGGCTGCTCACTGCGCGAGACTTGCGGCACGTCAAGCGACAGCGTCACTTCACGCAGCGCGGTTTGCTCCGGGTCTTCGGCCATGGCGGCCTGGGTGTCGAAGGCCAACCACAAAACCGGCGCGCCGCCGCGCTCTGCTGCGGGCAACACCATGCGCCCTGGAATCGCGCCGGGGACAAAGCCGATGCGGGCTGCGTTTTGCGCGACGTAGCCGGGGCTCCAGGCCGTGCTGGTGGCGCGCAGGGTAAAACTGAGCTGCGCGTCGTGTGTGCTGGCAAACTGGTCCAGCTCCCGGGCGCGCGCGACTTCGTCCAGCATTTCGGGAAACTCGGGCTCGCCACCAATCGCGTCGGCAAAAGCCTGGGTTTTCATGACAAATTCAGAGTATTCAATCTGGTTCAGCGCGCCCAGTCGATTGGTCAGTTGAACGCCGCACTGAAAGGCGCTGTAACGCTGGCCTGCGCCCGGCAGTTCCCACACATGGGTGGCCATGTTCAAACCCTCAACCCCAAAGGGCTTGCTGCCCGCGCGCCGGGTGGCGGGCATTCCGGCCAACGCAGCTTCGCCCGACACCGCATCGTCAATTGCTACCGGCGTGATGACGTCAATCAGCGCATCCAGGCCGGGTTTTTTCTCAAGGCTGGGCAGCATCGCAAAGGTGGTCAGTGCGCTCACGCGCGGGCCGCTGTCAAAACTGGGTTCATGACGCCCGGCAGGTTCATCGTCGATGCTTTGCGGTGGCGTTTCAGCCGAAGGCACTTCAGGCGTAGCCCGCTTGGGCTGGTTTTTACGCGCTGACCAAGCGCTATGTGCAACCACTGCGGCAAGCACCAGGCCGCCGGCTATGGCTAGACCGATTTGCAAGTTACTCATGCAGCCTCCGCAAAGCCAAGCGCCGCTTCCATGTCCACCGCCACAATGCGCGACACGCCCTGCTCTTGCATCGTCACGCCAATCAGCTGCTCGGCCATTTCCATCGCGATCTTGTTGTGACTGATGAACAAAAACTGGGTTTGTTTGCTCATCGACTTGACCAGTTTTGCATAGCGCTCGGTGTTGGCATCGTCCAGCGGCGCGTCGACTTCATCCAGCAGGCAAAACGGTGCGGGGTTCAATTGAAAAATCGCAAACACCAGCGCAATTGCCGTCAGCGCTTTTTCACCCCCCGACAACAGCGCGATGCTCTGATTTTTCTTGCCTGGCGGCTGGGCAATCACCTGCACGCCAGCGTCCAGAATTTCTTCGCCGGTCATTTTCAGCTGCGCATTGCCGCCGCCAAACAGCTCGGGAAACATGCGGCCAAACTGCTCGTTAACTTTGTCAAAGGTGCTGCTCAGCAAGTCACGCGTTTCAGCGTCGATTTTTTTAATCGCGTCTTCCAGGGTCGTCATGGCTTCGTTCAAGTCAGCCGATTGCGCGTCTAAAAACTGTTTGCGTTCGCTGGCAGTGGCCAGCTCGTCCAGCGCGGCCAGGTTGACTGCGCCCAGCGAGGCGATCTCGCGGTAGATGCGGTCAATATCGCCCTGCATACCGGCAGCTCGCACGTTGCCTTGCTCAATCGAAAGCGCCAATGCAGCCATGTCGGCTTGGGAATCCACCAGCAACTGCTCATACTGTTCAAAACCCAGTCGCGCGGCTTGCTCTTTGAGTTGAAACTCGGTGATGCGCTGGCGCAGCGGGTCAAGCTCCCGCTCCAGGCTCAAACGTCGCTCGTCACTGGCGCGCAGCTTGGTGGTCAGGTCATCGTACTGGCTTCGCTTGGCGCCCAGGTTGGCTTCGCGCTCCAGCTTCACGCCCAGGGCAGCTTGCAGTCCGGCTTGCGCAGCAACGTCTGTCAGGCGTGACAGTTCTTCTTTCGCACGTTGTTCATCAGCGGCAATCGTCTCAGCCTGTTGGGCTGCAATCTGAATCGACCGGGCCAGCTCTTCACGGCGCGTTGTCAAAGCCCGCAGCGCAAATTGCGCCTCCTGGCTTTGCCGCTCAAGCGCGCGTTGCTGCTCGCGTGACTCGCTCAGTTTGCGCTCGATCTCAATCACCCGGTCGTCAAACTGCGCATGCCGCTCCTGGCTGTCTGCCAGTTGCATGTCGAGCTCTTCAAAGCGCCCTTCTGCGGTAACTTTGCGCTCTTCTAGGTCGCCCAGTTGCGCAACAAGGTCGCCCATGTCGAGGTGAATTTGCTCGCTGCGCGCGCGTGTTTGCTCGGCCAGTTGCGTCAAACGCAGCACTTCAACTTGCAGCTCGTGCGCGCGGCTTTGGCCTTCAGCGGTTTCACGCCGGGCAGTCGCCAGGCGTTGGGCTGCGTCTGCATACGCTGACTCTGCCCGGATCGACGCGCTGCGCGCCTCATCGCTGATCAAGGCTTGCGCCCTGAGTTGCTTGTCGAGATTTTCAATTTCTTGCGCACGGCCCAGCAGGCCCGCTTGTTCAGAATCCTGCGCATAAAAACTGACGCTGTGCCGCGTAACAGCATGGCCGCTTTTGACGTAAATGGCTTCGCCCGCTTGCAGCTTGTCTCGCGCGGCAAAAGCGTCATCAAGACTTGCTGCGGTGTAGCAACCCTCCAGCCAATCACCCAACAGCGCTGACTGGCCTGCGTCGTTCAAGCGCAGCAAATCAGCCAGCGGTTTGAGCGCGATGGCGGCATTTGGTTTAGCGGGTGCACCACCCGCAGGCGGCGAATAAAACGAGAGCTTGGCGGGCGGCGTGTCGTTGCCTTGTGTGCCGGCAAAGCCGCGCACCATGTCCAGCTTGCTGACCTCTAATGCGCCAAGCCGCTCTCGCAGCACAGCTTCCAGCGCGTTTTCCCAACCTTGCTCAATATGGATGCGGCTCCACAGGCCTTGCAAGCCGTCCAGCCCATGCTTGGTCAGCCAGGGCTTGAGCTTGCCGTCGGTTTTGACTTTTTCTTGCAGCGCCTTTAGGGCATCCAGCTTTGCAGACAAATCAGCGCGCCTGGCAGATTCGGTGTTGACAGCCTGCTGCTTGGCGCGGCGATCTTCGTCAAGCTGCGGCACGTTGCCGGTCAGCTCTTGCAGGCGGGCTTCAGCTTCAACTTGCGATTCTTGCGCCGCTTCAAATTGACTCGTTAAATTAACCAGCCGCGCTTCGTCCGGCGCATTCAGTGCATTGCGGTCAGTCGTTAGTTTTTCCAGCCGCAAGCTTAAAGACCGTGATTGTTCGGTCATATTGCGCTGGTCGGCTGCCAGCAGCTGGATCTGCTGCTGAACCTGGGCCACGATAGTCCGCTGCTCGTTGGCTTTGGCCTTGGCGCTGCGCAGGGCTTCGTCAAGCGCCGGCAACTGGGCGTGTTGCTCTTCGCTCTGCGCGGCCAGAAGTTCGGCTTTTTCCTGCGACAACACTGCCTGCGATGTCAGGTTTTCCGTCTCAACTGCCGCATCATCTTTGCGCGTCGCCCACTGCGCGGTTTGCTCTTTGAGCTGTACCAGGCGCTGCTCAACCCGCAGCCGGCCATCGACCACAAATCGGATCTCGGCCTCAAGCCGCCCCACTTCACTGCTGGCCTCATACAGCTTGCCTTGCGCCTGGTTCACGTGGTCGCCCGCTGCGTAATGCGCCTGGCGAATGGTTTCCAGGTCGGCCTCAATGTGGCGCACATCGGCCACACGCGCCTCTAAATCGTTCACCGCCTTTTCAGCGTCTAGCTTGACTTTGGCCTGCTCGGCTTGAGCGTCCAGCCGTTTTAAAAACCAGAGCTGGTGCTGCTTTAACGTGCCGTCAGCCTGCAAAGCGTTGTAGCGCTTGGCCACCTCGGCCTGCTTTTCCAGCCGCTCTAAATTAGCGTTTAGCTCCCGCAAAATATCTTCGACGCGGGTCAGATTTTCACGCGTGTCAGACAGCCGGTTGGCGGTCTCGCGGCGGCGCTCTTTGTATTTTGAAACGCCTGCGGCTTCTTCTAAAAACAGGCGCAGTTCTTCGGGCTTGGACTCAATGATGCGGCTGATGGTGCCCTGACCAATGATGGCGTAAGCGCGTGGGCCCAGGCCGGTGCCAAGGAACACGTCTTGCACATCGCGGCGACGCACCGGCTGGTTGTTGATGTAGTAGCTGGAGGTGCCGTCGCGCGTGAGCACGCGCTTGACGGAAATTTCTACAAACTGTCCCCACTGGCCACCGGCGCGGTGGTCGGCGTTGTCAAACACCAGCTCCACGCTTGAGCGGCTGGCAGGCTTGCGGGTGGTGGTGCCGTTAAAAATCACGTCCTGCATCGACTCGCCGCGCAGCTCGGACGCCTTGCTTTCACCCAGTACCCAGCGCACCGCGTCCATGATGTTGGACTTGCCGCAGCCGTTGGGCCCCACCACACCGACCAATTGCCCGGGCAGCACGAAGTTGGTCGGCTCGGCAAACGACTTGAAGCCCGACAGTTTGATGGAATTAAGACGCAAAAGGCAACCCGGATTTTATTGTTTAACTTATTGATTTTAAAAGCGATTTACACCAGAGTCTGGCTTGCAAGGCTGGCGGCGCTCAAAACCTCAAAGGTGAATGTTACCCGAGCTACCCGAAGGCAAATCAGCGGTAAAAACCCGAGCCAAGATTACTTTTTAAATGGCCGAAAGACCATCAGCAAGCCCACCAAAGCAATGCCGGTAAATGCCACAAACGACCAATTGGCAATCGAGCCGCCCAAGAATGTCCAGTCAATCTTGGTGCAGTCACCGCTGCCTTTGAAAATCATCGGGATGACGCGTTTGAGCGGGAAGGTTTCAATCATGCCGTACAAGTCGCGGCCACACGAGGCCTCTTCGGGCGGGTACCACTGCAAAAAGCTTTGCCGCGCGGCCACAAATGCACCCGCGCCGGCCAGCAGCGCCATCACGCCCGCTCCTGCTGCAACCCAGCCTTTGCGCGATGCAAAAGCTGCAAAACCAGCCACCACCGCTACCAGCACCAGCGCGTACCGCTGCACGATGCACATCGGGCACGGCTCCAGCCCCACCACATGCTGCAGGTACAGGCCAAAAGCCAGCATGGCAATGCACGCCGCGCAAACCAGCGCCAGCACGCGGCGCGGTTGGCGGTCAAATAACGTAAAAATCATCGAGAGCCTTGTTGGGATTGCATGATGGATTCGGGCTGTACGGCGGCGATAAGTTCCCAGCCCTTAAAACCCGGCCAGCACTGCGCCCTTGAATTCAGTCGCAACAAATTTGCGAATCTCTTCGGACTGGTAGGCTTTCAGCACCTTGGCTACCCACGGCTTGGCAGCGTCTTGCTCGCGCACAGCCATGATGTTGACGTAGGGCGACTTGGCGGCTTCTTGCGCAATTGCGTCTTTGCCAGGGGCCAAGCCCGCTTGCAGCGCAAAGTTGGTGTTGATGGCTGCGGCGTCCAGATCGTCCAGCGAACGCGGCATTTGCGCGGCGTCCAGCTCGATGAATTTGATCTTTTTCGGGTTGTCAATCACATCCAGCGGCGTAGCTTTCAGGCCTGCTTCGGGTTTGAGTTTGATCAAACCTTTGTCTTGCAGCACCAGCAACACACGGCCACCGTTGGTCGGGTCGTTCGGTATGCCGAAGCGTGCACCTTCTTTCAAGTCACCCAGAGCCTTGACTTTTTTTGAATAAATGCCAATCGGAAAGTTGACCGTGTAACCCGCGAGCACAATTTTGTAACCGCGGTCTTTGACCTGCTGGTCGAGGTAAGGCTTGTGCTGGTAGCTGTTGGCGTCCAGGTCGCCAGCCGATAGAGCCGCGTTGGGCTGCACGTAGTCGGTAAATTCAACGATCTGGATTTTCAAACCATCTTTGTCAAGGATCTTCTTGACCTGCTCAAAAATCTGCGCATGCGGGCCAGCGGTAACGCCGATTTTCAGCGGCTTGTCCTGCGCGAAGGCCGTGCAAGCCAGTGATGCCGCCAACGATGCCGAAAAAGCGGCGGCCATGACGAGGGTGCGTTTGTTCATGAAAGTTTCCTGTTTTTTGGCAAGTCGGTGGTGAATGACAGAGTTTAAGCGGATTTCAAGCCGCCTGCAGGCCGCTGCCATTGATCTACTGCATAAAAAGGCCTATAGCCCAATCAACACGGGCGCAAGCAGCTCCTGAAAACAGAGCAACGCAGTGACCCGCTGACTGGCATTATTTATGACTCAGCCGCCGCACGGCCCAGTCGCCCAGGCTTTGCACGGCTTGCACAAAAAAGATCAACACCAGCACTACGGCCAGCATCACCTCCGGCAAAAAGCGCTGGTAGCCGTAGCGAATGCCCAGGTCACCCAGCCCGCCGCCGCCAATGGCACCGGCCATGGCTGAATAGCCGGTCAGGCTGACGAACGTGATCGTCAAGCCCGCCACAATGCCGGGCAGCGCCTCGGGCAGCAGCACCTTCAGCACGATTTGCCAGGTGGTCGCGCCCATGGCCTGCGCGGCTTCAATCAGGCCGTGGTCCACCTCGCGCAGCGACGTTTCAACCAGCCGGGCGATAAACGGCGCCGCAGCAATCGTCAGCGGCACCACGGCAGCCGCGGTGCCGATGGACGAGCCGGTAATAAAGCGCGTTAAAGGAATGATCGCCACCAGCAAAATAATGAACGGCGTAGAACGTAGCGCATTGACGATGCCGCCCACCACGCGATTGGCCCCCACGTTTTGCAGCACGCCGCCGGCGTCTGTCAGCCGCAGGTACACGCCCAGCGGCACCCCCATCAGCGCGCCCACCAAGCCTGAAATACCGACCATGACAATCGTTTCCCACAGCGAGCTGACGAACAATTCGAGCATCGGTTGCGTGAAATTACTGAACATTTGCGGCCTCCTGCGGGTTAGCGACTTCTTCAACCTGCACCCCAGCAGCTCGCCAAAAAGCCACCGCCCCGGCCAATTGGGCAGGGGAGGCATGCGCAAAGACGGCTAGCATGCCAAACGGCTGGCCTTGAATCTCGTCAACCTGCCCATGCACGATGGACAAATCAAGGTCAAAGCGGCGAATCACATCCGACAGCAGGGACTGGTCTGCGCCCTCCCCTGAAAACGCCAAACGCCACAGCTGACCCGGGTTGTCTGGCGCTTTGGCCTGCAGCGCCCGCACCCGCGCCAGCACGCTGGGGGGCAGCTGTTGCGGCACGATTTCATCAATCAGGCTGCGGGTGGTGGCGTGCTGAGGGCGGGTAAAAACGTCCAGCACTGGCCCGCTTTCCACAATCCGCCCGGCGTCAATCACCGCCACGCGGTCAGCCACTTGTTTGATGACCTGCATCTGGTGCGTGATGAGCACCACCGTCAGCCCAAACTCCTGGTTAATCTGTCTTAGCAGGCCAAGAATCGAGCGCGTGGTTTCAGGGTCAAGTGCCGACGTGGCCTCGTCAGACAGCAGCACCTTGGGCCGGTTGGCCAGCGCCCGGGCAATGCCGACGCGCTGCTTTTGCCCGCCGCTGATTTGCGCCGGGTACCGGTCCTTCAGACTGCTCAAACCGACCAGGTCGAGCAGCGGCTCAACCCGCGCCTTGATGTCGTTGGCTGCCAGCCCGGCAATCTCCAGCGGCAGCGCCACGTTGTCGTACACCGTGCGGGACGACAGCAAATTGAAGTGCTGAAAAATAATGCCGATGTCGCGCCGCGCCACCCGTAAGTCTTCAGCGCCAAGCGCCGTCAAATCGCGGCCGCCCACCACCACGCTCCCCGCGGTGGGCCGATTCAGCAAATTAATCACCCGCACCAGCGAGCTTTTACCCGCGCCGCTGCGCCCAATGATGCCAAAAACCTCGCCCGGCCGGATGTGCAGGTCCACCCCACGCAGCGCCTGAACCGGGCCTGAGGTGCCCGGATAAGTTTGCACAATACCCTTGAGTTCGATCATGAAAATCCGTTAATCAGTTTAAAAAGCAGCAGCGTCAAGCCCTGCGCACCGCGAAGGATAAATCAAGCCTGACCCGCGGCAGGATGCGGCTGCGCAAAAGTTGGGTGTTTTCAGGGTTGAAACAAATCGTGTGCTGGCAGCGCAGCTCAGCTCATGTCACGTCAGCGCAGCTCAGCTCACATCAGATCAGCTCAGCTCAGCTCAGCTCAGCTCAGCTCAGCTCACGTCACGTCACGTCAGATCAGACCACTTGGCCGAATGCTATTTAAAAAGAAGCTGCTTGCGCCCGAATTCATTGGGCTGCGGCTGTTTTCGCCCTGTAGAAAATAAAAACTGCACATTAACAACCCGCGGTCATCTTTTTCCTACAAAAAATCGGTAAACCAACCGCTACAAAGTCTGCGCGTTGCCGGGAGTAGTTCGAGCATGCCGCAAACTGTTCAACCGCCCCGAATGCCGACTGGCCAGCCGTACGCGGCGGGGCTTTCGGCGGGCGTGTCAGCCAGGGTATCAACAGGTTTCGCTGCCCGCTTATCCAGCGCTCGGCATTGGCTCGACGCGGTGCTGCTGGTTGAGGCTAGAAACCACGGGCGCAGCGCCCACGAAGGCCACTCGTCGCTACCCCGTTTTGCTGAAGATTTAGACAGCGCCATCGACTGGCTGGCCGCGCAGCCCGGTGTTACCAACGAGACGTCAAGCGTTATGAAAATCAAACTTGACCCGGCCAACCCCAAAACCTGGCCTAAAAGCCGAATCAATGCGGCTCGGGTAGATGCCACGACTGAAAGCCAGCTGGCAGCGCAACAAGCCAGTGATGACAGCGCCGTCATGCAAGACGCAGCCAAGTACGCACGCCGCGTTCGCCAGCGCCTGGGGCTTACTCAGCAACAGCTGTCGCAGCGCATCGACGTGTCGATAGAGACCATCCGCAATTGGGAGCAAGGCAAACGCAGCCCAACGGGGGCAGCAAAGGCGCTGCTGCAGGTGCTTGACCGGGCGCCTGAGGCTGCGTTGGGGGCATTAGGTTAATTGCTAGTAGCATTTTCAGTTGGGTTCAACCGAATTAAATAGAAATGAGTTGTCGTCTAGTTAATTGCCGAGGCGAGCATCATTTGAATGTCAGGCGAATTGGGCTTGCCAAATGAAATCAACCAAGCAGACTCGCCGCCAGCTAAAGTTTGAGGTTTGTCCCCTACAGCCCATTCCAGACCAATTTTGTAGTGATCCCAAATCACGCTTTTGAGATACGCAATATTTGCCTTGATCTGCTCACGTGAATCCAAGCCCAAGGGACCTTGATTAGCTTGTGTATTAAAAGGGTTGAGAGCATGCAAATGCCCGCCAGCAGTTTCATGAATTGTTTTCAACTGTAGCAACGTCACCTTGTCTTCTGCGCCATCACCAATGTGTTTTGACCCATCCAGATTGAACTTGATTACACCCATAGGTTGAGGTAAAAAATGTGGACTGATTTTTTGAAGATGCTCAAGAATTTTTCCAGCTCTCCAATCTGATCTGTAATCTTGATTACTTCCATCTCTTTGACGTTTCGCCGCGTAACGCGCTTGATCAGATGCAATGGCAGAGAAACAAATCAGCTCGACAACTTGCCTGATCTGATGCCACATAAACTGATTGTCCGTTTCTTCGTCGTGAGTATGTGGTTTCTTGGCTCGAAGGATACAGTCAACAATACCAAAGCGACGTTTGACTTCTAGCATTTGCTTTCTATAAATAAGATGTGGTGCGTCTGCCATAAATTTCTTATGCAAAGTACCTTTAAAAAGCCCCGCCCCTACTCCCATGCGCCAAGCTTTCAAACTTGGTGATGCGGTTGATAAATGCCAGCTTAACGGTACCTGTGGGGCCGTTACGCTGCTTGCTGATGATGACTTCGGCCACGCCGGGTTCTTTGCAGGCTTCTTTGGTGTAATACTCGTCGCGGTAGATGAACATGATGATGTCGGCATCCTGCTCAATGGCGCCGGACTCGCGCAGGTCGCTCATCATGGGGCGTTTGTCGGTGCGGCTTTCGACGCCACGGCTGAGCTGTGACAGGGCAATCACGGGGCATTGCAGCTCTTTGGCCAGCATCTTCAGGCCTCGCGATATTTCGCCCACCGCAGTGGCGCGGTTTTCTTCGCTCATGCTGCTGGACACGCTCATCAGCTGCAAATAATCGACCACGATCAAACCGAGCTTGCCGCACTGCTTGGCCAGGCGGCGTGCGTTGGCGCGCAACTCGCTGACCGTCAGGCCTGGCGTTTCGTCAATGTGCAGCGATATATTGCGCAGCTTTTCAATCGCCTCTGTCAGGCGCGGCCATTCTTCGTCAGTCAGTGCGCCGGTGCGCAAGTGGGTCTGGTCAATGCGGCCAATTGAGCCGACGATACGCACCGCCAGTTGCGATGCACCCATCTCCATGGAGAACACAGCCACGGGCAAGCCTTCGTTGAGCGCGACATGTTCGGCGATGTTGATTGCGAGGGCCGTTTTGCCCATTGACGGTCTTGCCGCCAAAATCACCAAATCACCGGCCTGAAAACCTGACGTCATGCGGTCGAGGTCGTAAAACCCTGTGGGCACACCCGTCACGTCATTCGGGTTCTCGCTCATTTCAGTCACGCGGTCCAGCAGGCTGACGACCAGCGTGTCCATGCTCTGAAAGCCTTCCTTCATGCGGGAGCCTTGCTCGCCGATTTTGAAGATTTTCTGCTCGGCTTCGTCCAGGATGGTGGCGATGTCTTTGCCTTGCGGACTGAAGGCGTTGGTGGATATTTCGTCGCTAGCAGCGACCAGCTTGCGCAAGATGGAGCGTTCGCGCACGATCTCGGCATAACGCCTGATGTTGGCGGCGCTGGGCACGTACTGCGCCAGTGAGTTGAGGTAACTCAGGCCCCCTACTTCGTCGGCCTTGCCCTGGTTTTGCAGGTGCTCGTACACGGTGATCACGTCTGCCGGCTTGGTGGCGTTGATGAGTGCGCCTACGGCGGCGTAAATCAGCTTGTGTTCAGAGCGGTAAAAGTCCTGATCGGTTAGCAGGTCGCCGACGCGGTCCCAAGCGGTGTTGTCGAGCAGCAAACCGCCCAGCACGCTGGACTCGCCCTCGATGGAATGCGGCGGGATGCGCAACTGGGCGATCTGGCGGTCTGGGCTATAGCTTGGTTGGTCGAAGACTGAGAGTACGGCGGACATTGGTTTTGGGTTTCCTGAAATAGGATTTTTATCAAGCCAAATGGTACGCCTAGCACGCAACAACCGCTTGTATAAAGCTGTGGATAAGCTCTGGAAATCGGGTGTAAATGAAGCTGAAAGTTGTGCGCAACCAACTGAAAATTCACGCTAGCAAAAGCCCATAAAAAAAGCCGCCCAAATGAGCGGCTTTTTTATAAGGAGGGAAAGTTTATGCTGTTTCGCCATACACCGTCACGGTGATGTCTACCAGCACGTCGGTATGCAAAGCCACGCTGACCGCGTGGTCGCCGGTGGTCTTCAATGGGCCGACCGGCATGCGGATTTGAGATTTGGCAACTGCAAAGCCTTGCTTGGTGAGCTCGGCAGAAATGTCGTGGTTGGTCACAGAGCCGAACAAACGGCCATCCACACCAGCTTTTTGCGTCAGCTTGATGGTGGTGCCACCCAGCTTGGCGCCTTGAGCTTGTGATTCAGCCAGCTTGGCAGCAGCTGCTTTTTCAAGTTCGACGCGCTTGGCTTCAAACTCGGCCTTGTTCGAGGCAGTGGCGCGGCGGGCGCGGCCTGACGGGATTAAAAAATTGCGTGCGTAGCCGTCTTTGACTTTGACGACTTCACCGAGCAAGCCGAGGTTCACGACTTTGTCTAACAAAATGATTTGCATGGTCGTGCTCCTTACAGGCTTTTGTGCTGGTCGCTGTATGGCAGCATGGCCAAAAAGCGGGCGCGTTTGACGGCGGTGTTGATCTGGCGCTGGAAAATCGCGCGCGTGCCAGTAAGGCGTGCGGGGATGATCTTGCCGTTTTCAGAAACAAAGTCACGCAAGGTGTCGATGTCTTTGTAGTCGATTTCTTCAACGCCAGCAGCGGTGAAGCGGCAAAAGCGTTTGCGCTTGAACAGCAGGGATTGGGTGTTGCGCTTGGGGCGCTTGTCTTTGTTGAAACGTTTTGGTCCGGGCATGATGGACTCCTTAACAAATGGGTAATTCGTCGTGACGAATTGGGTTTATGTTTTGAATGTGAAAGACGATGCTTTTGCTGGTGCGTGCGTTGATCAAAAAACCGGTAAACAACTGGAGCTTTCCTAACTCGGTATTGGCTGATGTTTCAGCCGGTGCACCGAAGGCGACTGCTCTGACTGTCAATTTGACTTGCCTTGCGACCCCTGCTTCAACCACCTCAGACTCGTGTTCAAGAACGAGGTTGAGGGCGGGGATTCCGGCTGGCGTGTATCGTAGAGGACTTGCCTCAGCAATACGCGCCGATATCTTTACAAAGTTATTGACAGTGTCTACTTGGTTCAATGAATCAATGATTAGCGGTCAACTATTAACGATCGTTTCCAGCGTATTCGGCTTGTTGTGTTTTGCGGGCCTCTTCACGCTCGACGTTGCGCATCATCAAAGATGGGCCGGTTTCGGCTTTCTTTTTGAGCACAGTCAGGTGGCGCAGCACCGCATCGTTGAACTTGAACGCGTGTTCAATTTCGTCCATCACGGCCTGTGACGCTTCAATGTTGATGCACAAGTAGTGGGCTTTGCCGAGTTTTTGAATCAGATAAATGAGCTGGCGACGGCCCCAATCTTCAACGCGGTGAACGACACCGCCACCGGCAACAATCATGCCCTTGTAACGTTCCAGCATGGCTGGGACTTGCTCGCTTTGATCCGGGTGGATCAGCAAGACGATCTCATAATGACGCATAAGACTCCTTTTGGGTTAGTAAAAAGCCACCCCGGCGTCTAGTTCGGGTGTAGCAAGGCAACCCCGAATTATAGCTTTTTTACGTCGGGATACCGGATGTGGTCTACCACCGCTTGCGCCTGCTGGCTGGGGCGTGGCGTGACCAGGCTCACCACAATGATGACTGCAAACCCCACGGGCACACCAAAAAACCCGGCAGAAATTGGCTCAATGCCCCACCAGAACTGGATGGGCGCGGTCACGCCGAAGGTGCTGCGCAGCCACGGCTGATTGACCAGCATGTAGTAAAAAGTGACCACCAAGCCGGACATCATGCCCAGCGATGCGGCCAGGCCAGTGGCACGCTTCCAGAAAATCCCCAGACTCAGCGCCGGGAAAAACGACGCTGCCGCAAACGAAAAGGCTGCTGAGACCAAAAACAAAATATCTGCTGGTTTTTGTGCAGCGACATAAGCCGCCACCAGCGCCACCATCAGCAACAAAATCTTCGACACCGTGACACGGCTAACAGTTGATGCATTCGGGTCAATGATTTTGAAATACACATCGTGGCCCAGCGAATTGGCAATCGTCAGCAATAAACCATCAGCCGTCGACAGCGCAGCCGCCAGCCCGCCCGCCGCGACCAGACCCGAAATAACGTACGGCAGCCCGGCCAGCTCAGGCGTCAGCAGCACAATCACATCGCCTCCAATCGTCAGCTCGCCCAATTGCAGGACATTGTCTTTGTTCACATCAACCACTGACAACAGCGACGGGTCAACCTTGTTCCACGCGTTGACCCAAGCGGGCAGCTGGTCAAACGGCAGACCGACGATGTGCGTAAAAATTTCGTACTTGACCAGCACCGCCAGCGCTGGCGCGGTGAAGTACAGCAGCACAATAAACAGCAGCGACCATGTCACCGACTGCCGCGCCTGGCGCACGCTGGGCACCGTGTAGTAGCGGCTCAAAATATGCGGCAAAGCGGCAGTGCCCACCATCAAACAAAACACCAACGCCAAAAAGTTGCGGCGTGATGTGTCGTACTGCGCCTGCTCTTTGGGCGTACCGTCCGGGTTGCCGGCAAACTGCTGCGCGTGCGGCGGCATGCCCGCCAGCGGTTGTGACTTGATGTCGGCGACTGCTTTGGCTTGTGCATACGCTTTGAGCGCGCCAGCTTCGTCTTTGGGCAAGTTGGCCAATGCCTTGCTGGCGGCGGCAATGTCTTGCACGCTGCCGTTGCCCGACTTCAAGTCGACGAGCCTCTGGCTGGCGGCCTGTTTGTCAGCTGCCAG
>JANYED010000300.1 GCA_025363315.1 Polaromonas sp. | reverse complement strand
ACAGCCGCGTGAACGGCTGGTCCAGGTGCACCGGTTGGCCGGCGTAGGTCAGCGCGGCCGACCCGGTGGCGGCCCGCGCCGCGTGGCGCAAAACGGCTTCGGTGAAGTCCATCAGATCATGGTGCGTCCAGTAGGCCGCGTAGAACTCCATCATTGTGAACTCGGGGTTGTGGCGCACGCTGATACCTTCGTTGCGGTAGCTGCGGTTGATTTCAAACACGCGCTCAAAGCCGCCAACAATCAGGCGCTTGAGGTACAGCTCAGGCGCGATGCGCAAGAACATCTCTTGGTCAAGTGCGTTGTGGTGCGTTTTAAACGGCTTGGCGTTGGCACCACCGGGTATCGGGTGCAGCATAGGCGTTTCAACTTCTAAAAAGTCGTTTGCCACCATGAATTCACGAATACCGCTGACCGCCTTGCTGCGCGCCATAAAGCGCTTGCGCGCGGCTTCGTCAGTGATCAAGTCCACATAGCGTTGGCGGTATTTGACCTCTTGGTCGGCCATGCCGTGAAACTTGTCGGGCAGGGGGCGCAGGCTTTTGGTGACAAGACGAATGGCGGTCGCGTGAATCGACAGCTCGCCGGTTTTGGTTTTGAACAGCGTGCCGCTGGCCCACACAATATCGCCCAAATCCCAATGCTTGAAGCCGTTGTGAACTTCTTCGCCCACGCCGTCGTTATTGATGTAAACCTGAATGCGACCACCCGATGGGCCAAACGAAGCATCTTGCAGCGTGGCAAAGCTGGCCTTGCCCATCACGCGCTTGAGCATCATGCGGCCTGCCACGCTGACAATAACTGCCAGCGGCTCCAGCTCTTCCTTGGTCTTGCTGTCGTACTGGGCAAACAGCGCTGCGGCCCGGTGCTCGGGCTTGATGTCGTTCGGGAAGGCAATGCCTGTAGCGCGCAGGGCGGTGAGCTTGTCACGCCGCTCGGCCATCAACTGGTTGTCGTCCTGGGGTGCGGCTGCGGGTGGGGTTTGGGCGGTCATGAGAGCGGTCAGTAGTGCAATAAACCTTCGATTTTAAGTTTTTACCGCGCTGCCCTCATCAATGGCTCCAATCAGCGCCTGTTTAAGCCTTGATAATCCATGTCATGTACTTGCGCGCTGGCGTCTTTTCATTCGGGTTATTGCTGCTCAGCCGTGTGTTGGGCTTGCTGCGCGAGTCTGCGCAAGCCGCCGCTTTTGGCAGCACGGGCATGGGCGATGCAGTGATTGTGATGTTCACGCTGCCCGACTTGCTGGTGGGCATCTTGGTCAGTGGGGCGTTGTCTTATGTGCTGCTACCCGCCTGGGCGCAGCAAAGTCCAAGTACGCAAGCTGCGGGGCAGAAAAAAGTAACTTGCGCGCTGGTGTTGGGCGGGTTGGTGTTGGGTCTGTTGGTCTGGCTGTACCGGATTGAGGTGGTGCAAGCTTTGGCGCCCGGTCTTCCTGGGGAGATGAAGGCCGCCAGCGCATCGGCACTGGGCTGGAGCGCAATGGTGCTGCCCATGGCCATGGTGGCGGCGTTGTGGGTGGCCCGACTGCAACATGAGGGTGATTTTGTCGGTATGTATGCCGGTAATCTGATTGTTAATCTGGTGCTGGTTGCGGGGCTGTTCGCAGCTTCTAAAACTGTAGCTGATGCGAGTCTGGGGCGCACCTTGACGTTTTTGGGTATTTGCCTGGCTATTGCCATGCTCGCGCGACTGGCTTGGCTGGCTTGGCGATTGCCTTCGCAGCCCGCGGCGATTGACGCTGGTGAGCCTGCTGAGCCTGCTGACCTACCGCCCATGCACGTCTGGCTATGGGCGGCATTGTCGTCAGGCTTTTTGCTGGCATTGCCGCTGGCAGCGCGCAGTTTGGCATCCGGTGCGGGCGAGGGGGCTTTGGCCAGTTTTAACTACGCGTGGAAATTGATTGAATTGCCACTGGTGCTGGCGGTACAACTGGTGGCCAGTTTGGCTTTTCCCGCCATTACCCGTACCCAAGCAGGCACGCCGCAGCGGCACCATGCCGTTGGGCTGGCGGTTTTAATTGCCTGGACTTTGGCCTGCGCCGCAGTAGCCATTGTGGTGATTTTTTCATTGCCAATTGCTGGCCTGCTGTTTGGCTGGGGCCGCATGAACGCAGCCAGTCTGCAGGTGATTGGCGATTGGGCTGCGATTGGCGTCTGGTCGCTATTGCCGCAGGCGCTGATCGCAATACTTTTGACCACCATGGCTACCGCAGGGCGTATGCGTGTTGCTGTTGCCGTGATTGCTGTTGGTCTGGCTGTATTGCTATTGGCTGGCGCGCTGGGCGGCTTGCATGGCAAAAGCGTGATGTGGCTGCTGAGCGCTGTATTCTCGGGCATGGCCCTCGTGCTAATGGTGCTTGAGCGTCAATACAGTCACGACTCCTTTCCATATCTGGCCTGTTTGCCGCCTTTGGGAGTTTGCTTGGGGTTAGTGGCTCTTAAGCCCTTGTTCGCAGGTATTGATGTGGTCTTGGCTTTGGTATATTGCGCTTTCGCAGGGTGCTTGGTCATGACCAGTGCCTTGCTAGCAAGCCCCGCATTACGCGGCCTTTTGGGTCAAAAAATAGTGCGACGATCTTCTGTCAGCAATAAGTAAAATTGTTCTGTTCGCATGTGCCATCCATTCGCAACTATAAGTGTCATTTGCAGACATGATTGACCTGCTGACCATCACCAACCAGCCTGATGTGGCCGCAAAGTGTGACCAACTGCCGGGCATGCGGGTCTTTGTGGATTTGGAGCGTAATGGAAAAGCCGCACGCCAAAAGGGTTATGACACCTTCATCAGCACCCACCAGATGGGCGATGTGGGCCGCATCAAGGCAGTGCTAAAACAGGCTAAGTTGATGGTGCGCGTTAATCCTTATCAGGCAGACAATGTGGCAGCCAGTGCGGCCGAGGTTGAAGAGGTGGTCGCACAGGGAGCCGACATGATCATGTTGCCCATGTTTACCCACGCGCTGGAACTACATGCCTTTTCAAACATCGTTGCGGGTCGTATACCGATCATGCCTTTGCTTGAAACTGCTGGCGCGCTTGAATCGTTGGATTCGTGGCTCCAGACCCCGGGCATCGATGAGGTTTTCGTGGGGCTCAACGATTTGCATCTTTCGCTAGGCTGCAATTTTATGTTTGAGCCACTCTTGATGGGCCACGTTGACCGGGTGGCTGATGCTTGCCACGCGCGCGGCTTGCGCTTTGGTTTTGGCGGTATTGCGCGGATGGACGAAGGCGCGCTTCCAGGCCTTGATGTTCTGGCTGAACATGTGCGTCTGGAGTCTAGCGCGGTGATATTGTCCCGCACCTTTAACCGGGCTGACACCTTGGCTAACGAAAAATCTTTTGAGCATGCGGTGGCTGCGCTGCGTGTGGCCGAGCTCGAGCTTGGGCTGCGCAGCTGGGAGCATGTTGAAAAAGACAGGCTGCGTACCGCCAGGTTGATTGCAAAGCTGGCCCACGCTGCCAAGGCCGCTACATGAAGCGCCTGACAGACATCATTTTGAGCCTGATGGCGCTTGTATTGCTATTGCCCGTGTTACTACTGGCTGGATTGGCCGTGGCACTCGAAAGTGGCTTGCCTGTATTTTTTAAGCAAACCCGGGTGGGGCTGAAAGGATGTAAATTTGGCATGTTCAAGTTCAGAAGCATGGTTAAAAATGCGGCATCCACCGGCCCGTATTTCACCCAGGCGAATGATGCACGCATCACGCGGGTGGGCCAGCTCATAAGGCGTACCAGCATTGACGAATTGCCGCAAATCATCAATGTGTTGCTGGGTGACATGAGCCTGGTTGGTCCCAGGCCGGACGTTCCTGCACAACAGTCTTTGTACGCACCACAGGATTGGGCGCAGCGCTGTAGTGTGCGGCCCGGCATCACTGGGCTGGCCCAGGTCAAGGGCAGATCAGCCGTGACTTTAGAGCAGCGTCTGGCGTTTGATCTGGATTACGCGAACAGCATGTCTTGGTGGCGTGATATTCAGATCATGTGGTGGACGGTTTGCCAGTTAGGCGGTAAGCATTCGAATTGAGGACTTTTATCACGTCGTTCAAGGTAGGAATAATACGACTGCCCTTTATAATTCTTTAGCTATATTGCTTCGTTACCTGATGCTAAAAGAGCTTGAAAATACGTGAATCAACGACAAAATTTTTCCGTCTTAGAGCCATCCATTGCTGATGCGCCACTGGGCTACAACGTTCACACGGCATCTGACGTTCAAGCCATGCTGCAAGTCATGGGTCTGCATTCGGTCGAGCAGTTGTTTGAAGACATCCCCGCTCCGGTATGCCTTCGCCGGGAGCTTGACTTGCCGCCAGCTCTGAATGAATGGGAACTGATGCGCGATGTGCGGGCCATGGCCGACATGAATGCCAGCACCTTGACGCATGCCAGTTTTTTGGGTGGCGGGGCGTATGAGCATTACATTCCCGCGGTAATCGATGCCATCGTTTCGCGCGGTGAGTTTTTAACCGCTTACACACCCTACCAGCCTGAAATGAGCCAGGGGCTGTTGCAGGCTTTGTTTGAATTCCAAACTCTGGTTGGCAAACTGCTGGGGCGTGAATGCGTCAATTGCTCGGTTTATGACGGTGCAACGGCGCTGGCCGAGGCCTGCTGGATGATGTGCTCGGCCACAGGCAAGCGCCGCGTGGTAGTGGCGCAGGCGGTCTGGCCTGAATATCAGGAAGTGCTCAATACTTACTTGTTGCCTCGCGGCGTGACGGTGGACTATGTTTTGCAAGACGCGGTGACCGGGCTTGCGGATGTGGCTGCCATGACCGCAACACTGATGGGCAACGACGTTGCTGGTGTCGTGCTGCAAAGCCCCAATGCTTTGGGCGTGATTGAAGACGTGACCTCTGTATCAAGTGTTTGCAAACAACACGGCGTGCTGTTGGCGGTCTGCGTCAATCCTTTGCTGTGTGGCTGGGTCGAAGCACCCGGCCAACTGGGTGCGGACATTGTGGTGTGCGAAGGCCAGCCTTTGGGCCTGCCGCTGTCTGCGGGTGGCCCTTACATTGGCATTATTGCCTGCGCCAAGCCACTGGAGCGCTACTTGCCCGGCAGACTGGTGGGGCGTGTGCATGACCTTAACGGTCAACTCGGTTATGCCCTGGTCAAAGAAGACCGCGAACAGCATGTGGCACGTGACAAAGCCACCAGCCATATTTGTTCCAACCAGGCGCTCAACGCCATTCGCGTGGCGGTGTATCTGGCCTGCCTGGGTGAACGCAATTTCATGCAAATTGCTGAGGCCAATGCCGCCAATGCCGTGATGCTGCGAGACTTATTGCTCGCACTACCTGGTGTCAAGCTATTGAGATCGGGCGTACATTTCAATGAATTTGCAATTGCGTTGCCAATGCCTGCAACTGATTTTTGCGCAGGCATGAAGCGCCTTGGTATTTTTGCAGGGGTGCCTTTGGCCGAATCACTGGTGGGGCACCCACGCGGCTTGCTGATTGCCGTGACCGAGACGAAAAGTGTGGCTGACTTGCAAGGCTACGCAAAGCATGCGCAAACGTGTTTGGAGGGGGCTTGACATGGCTGCGACCTCGCCCTCACAAATGATCACTGACCTGCATCGCCCCGGTGGAGCGAGCGACGTTTTTGCGTCATCGCACATGCAGTTGAAGGCAGCACGGTCCGCCAAACCGGGTTTTGCGCGTTTCAGACAGACCATTGGCTTGCCTGAAGTCAGTGAAGTCGATGTAGTGCGCCATTTCACGCGCTTGAGCCATGAATCGCACGGTGTTGACAACGGGCCGTACCCGCTCGGCTCTTGCACCATGAAGTACAACCCCAAGCGCAACGACGTACTGGCGCGCTTGCCGGGCTTTGAAAATGCGCACCCCCTGCAAGACACGGACACGCTGGGCGGCGTGTGGGAAATGTACGAACGCCTGCAAACCATGGTGTGCGAAGTTACCGGCATGGACGCCTGCTGCCTGGCGCCGGCTGCCGGTGCGCACGGCGAGCTGGCTGGGCTGCTGGTGATACGTGCACATTTTGAGCGTTTGAACAATCGCCGCCCCGTAGTCTTGGTGCCTGACTCTGCGCACGGCACCAACCCGGCGTCCGCTGCCATGGCGGGCTTTGATTGCCGTATTGTTCCGTCAGACCTCAAGGGGCGGGTTGACTTGGTCGCGCTCAAAAGCATGCTAACACCTGATGTTGCTGCCTTCATGTTGACCAACCCGTCCACTCTGGGTTTGTTTGAAGACCAGATTGTCGAGATTGCTGACGCGGTGCATGCCAATGGTTCACTGCTGTACTACGACGGCGCCAACCTCAATGCATTGATGGGCATTGTGCGGCCGGGTGACATGGGCTTTGATGTGGTGCATGTCAATGTGCATAAAACCTTTTCAACACCGCATGGTGGTGGTGGGCCAGGCGCGGGCCCGGTGGCTGTCAAAGCTGCGCTGGCGGCGTATTTGCCCAGCCCCGTGGTTGTTCGCTTGGGTGGTGTGGCGCAGCCAGATGCCAATCGTCCTTTGTCCATCGGCAAGATGAAAAGCTTTCATGGCCATGTGGGCGTGCTGCTGCGTGCCTATGGCTACCTTCGTACCATGGGTGGGGCGGGTTTGCGCCAGGCTTCCACGCACGCCGTGCTCAATGCCAATTATTTGCAGCATCAGTTAAGCCACATGCTGCCGCCGGTTTACAGTCAGTTTTGCAAACACGAAACTTTGCTATCAGGTGAAAAGCTCAACACATCGGCTCGACAATTTGCCAAGCGTTTGATTGATTACGGCATTCACCCGCCCACACTGGTGGGTGCGGGCTGCGTTTACTTTCCGGGTGACTTGAAGTCTGCCATGCTGATTGAGCCGACGGAGACCGAAACCAAGATTAGCTTGGACTACCAGATAGGAATTTATCAAAAGGTGTTTGATGAAGACACCCACAATGAAGCGCTGGTTGAAAGCGCGCCCATCAGCCGCAAAATTGCTCGAATCGATTTAACGAATTGAAGGATTCACCATGTGCGGAATAGTCGGCGTAGTCAACGCCAAAAGCGTCACCAAAGACGATGTCTGGAAGATGATCGACTGCATCAAGTACCGGGGTGTTGACGAGCAGGGTGTCGAACAACTGGGTCGCGCTGTGCTGGGTCACGCACGCCTGGCCGTGGTGGACCCTGAAAACGGCATGCAGCCCATGTGCAGCACTGACGGCAAGGTGTGGGTGGTTTTCAATGGCGAGATTTTCAATTTCATTGAACTGCGCGAGCAGCTCAAGGCCAAGGGCTACAAGTTCAAGTCGCGCTGCGACACCGAGGTGCTGGTGCACCTGTGGATCGAGAAAGGCGAAAAAATGCTCGACGACCTAGTCGGCATGTTTACATTTTTTATCTGGGACCAGCGTACCGAGACTGGCATGCTGGCGCGTGACAGGCAAGGCATCAAACCCTGCTTTTATGCTGAATACGACGGCGGTCTGGCTTTTGCCAGCGAGATGAAAGCCATTCTTACGCTGCCAAAATTTGAGCGCAAGGTCAATGATGCGGCTCTGGGCCATGTGTTTTCGTTTAACTACTGCCCGCCGCCTGAAACCTGCTTTGAGGGCATTCGCCACCTGCCGCCGGGTACCTTCATGCGTTATGGCAATGGGCGGTTTTCAGAGCCCCAGCGCTACTGGGAGTGGCCGCTGAGCGGCGAGCGCGTGGATGCCAGCCAGGAAGATCTGGAGCAGGCGATTGACGAAGCCATCAAGCTGCAAATGCGTTTTGATGTGGATGGCGGTTTGTTTTTAAGCGGGGGTGTTGACTCGTCTGTCATCGCATCACGCTTGGTGCCACAGTGGAACCGCCCGCAGCTGGATGCGATTGGCCTCAGGATCGAAGACAAAGGCTTTTCAGAATTCACTTACGCCCAGCGTGTTGCGTCAGAGCTGAACATTAACCTCAATGCGCTGGACATCACGCCTGCCAATATTCCTGAAATTGCGCAATCGGTGGTACGCCATGCTGAGCAGCCGCACGGCGACTTCTCGTTCTTTTTGTTTTACCTGTTGTCACGCCAGGCACACAAGCAGGGCAAGATTGTCATGTTCACGGGTGACGGGCCTGACGAAGTGATGTTGGGCTTCAGGCACAACGAGCAATTTTTCTCTGGCATGACGCGTGCAAACTTTTCCATGCGCAGCTACTTTGACCTGATCAGTTACACCACTGAAAAAGACCGCCAGCGCATCATGAGCCCGGCGTTTTTGCCGCACACCCAGCGCGCCATGGGCAAGTTCCTTGAGATCGTGCAACCGTTTGCTGACCTGGAGCCGATGGAGCAAATTGCAGCGTACGAATTGAATTCATTGATGCCCGGCAACAACTCGGTCAAAGGCGACCGCATGGGTGCCTGCTTTTCGATTGAAGGCCGAGCGCCGTTTCTGGATCACCGTGTCAGCGAAATGTTTGCCAGGTTGCCAATCACGTCCAAGTTTAAAAACGGCATTGGCAAGCACTTTTTGAAGGAAGCGGCCACCCGTTACTTTGACCACGACTTCGTGTTCCGCCCTAAAACCATGCCGACTTTGCCGATTGGCGAGTGGATCAAGGGCCCGCTGTTTCAGTGGGCGCGTGATGTGTTGGCGCTGCCTGACGGTGGCCGGTTTGATCGCAATGAACTGCAAGTCATGCTGGAAGAGCACCGCAGCGGCTTGCACAACCACACCAAGCAATTGCGCACGCTGCTGATGACCAAACTGTGGCTGCAAGAATTTTTTCCACAATAACAAAAACCGAGGCAAACCGCATGGCTGATTTTGACTATTACCTCGCTCAGTTTGTTGATATTCACGGCAGACCCAAAGCCAAGCTGGTGCCTGCGAAGCACAAAGAGATGATCTTCACCTCGGGTGCTGGTTTTGCTGGTTTTGCCATTGCGGGCATGGGCATGGGGCCGCATGGCGCTGAGTTTATGGCGATTGGCGACAGCGGTGTGATTCGCCCCGTGCCTTGGATGCCAGGTACGGCGGTTGTGACGTGCGACGGCCATGTGAACGGTAAGCCGCATGCGCTGGACTCGCGTGTGATCGCCAAAAAAGCACTGGCAGATTTCCGTGTGGTCACGGGGTTGGAATTTTTCTCGGGACTGGAACCTGAATTTTTCCTGCTGCGCAAGGACGATTCCGGTAGCTACGTCGTTGCAACCGACTCCGAATCGCTCGACAAGCCTTGCTACGATTTTCGACACCTGTCGTCAGTCTCCGCTTTCTTGATGGAGTTACGAGCCGCACTCGACTCGGCAGGTATCGATGTTTACCAAATTGACCACGAAGACGCGAACGGCCAGTTCGAGATGAACTTCACCTACGCTGATGGCCTGCGCACGGCGGACAACCTGACCTATTTCAAGATGGCAGCTCAAGCGATTGCCAAAAAGCACGGCATGCTGTGTTCCTTCATGCCCAAACCGTTTGCTGAGCGCTCTGGCAGTGGCCTGCACATGCACATGTCGGCAGGTAAGGAGTTTGGTGACAACGCCTTTGAGGATGCGTCAGACAAGCGCGGCTTGGGTCTGAGCACCATAGCCTACCAATTCTTGGGCGGCCTGATGGCGCATGCGCGGGGCCTGACGGCGATTGCGGCCCCATGCGTCAATTCGTACAAGCGGTTGGTCTCGCGCGGTTCACGTTCGGGGGCGACTTGGGCACCCGTGAATATTGCCTATGGCAACAACAACCGCACCGCATTTGTGCGCATTCCTGGCGGGCGACTTGAATTGCGTGTACCTGATGCTGCCAGTAACCCCTATCTGCTGACCGCTGCGATTATTCACGCGGGCTTGGACGGCATCTCACGCAAACTGGACCCGGGCCAGCCATGCAATGACAACCTGTACCAGTTAAGCCAGGCTGAGCTGACCAGCAGGGGTATTGCTCGCTTGCCTGCATCTTTGCCTGGTGCGCTCGATGCTTTGCAATCCGATGAGGTTTTGACCGCAGGTCTGGGGGCGGCTTTCGTCAAAGAGTTTTGTGCGATCAAATATGCTGAATGTGACGAATTGATGCTCAACGTATCTCCCGCAGAGTTTCGCCGTTACATTGATTTTTTCTGAGTGTTCTCTGCTTTTGACTTTGTTTGTGACCTGACTTTGCAGTTCTTGCGATGTTGCGCAAGGCTGTTTTGTTCATGAAAAAAGTTCTTTTTGTGACCTACGGTAGCGGCCATGTTCGCATGGCGGTTCCTGTGGCTAAAGCGCTGGCGCAAGCTGGCTTGGCTCAGCCGTTGATGCTCGCATTGACGACGGCCGCCCCTGTAGTGCGTGAGGCAGGGCTTAAACTGTTGCAGTTTAAAAATTTTCTGAGGGATGACGACCAAGCCGATAAAGATGCTTTGGCGCATGGTCAGCGCCTGCTGCGCGCTATGCCCGGCCCGATAGCTGACCCCGAGGAAACGGCTGCTTACCTCGGGCTGTCCTATCAAGAACTGCTTTGGAGGGTCGGCCCCGAGGAGGCAGAACGCCAGTACCAGCGTGAAGGCCGGCAGGCATTTTTACCCTTGGCCACGTTACAACGTATTGTCAAACAACTCGCTCCCGCGCTGGTGGTCGCCACCAACTCCCCGCGCGCCGAACAGGCGGCTATTTTGGCGGCGGGCTCTCTGGGTTTACCTTCAGTATGCCTTGTTGATCTTTTTTGCCTCGATGAGGTCAAATGGATTGGTGAGCCGGGCTATGCCGACAGGGTATGTGTCCTCAATGAGTCGGTTAAGCAATTTCTTTTGTCGGCTGGGCGTGAAGACCGTCAGGTGGTTGTGACGGGCAATCCGGCTTTTGATGATCTGGCCAACCCGATTCACATCGCTGCAGGCGCCCGTTTGCGTCAGGACCGTAATTGGGGTGGCAAGCAAGTGCTGCTTTGGCCGACGCAGGTTGAGCCAGCTCTGCACCCTTTCAATGGCACACCTGGGGATATTGATCTGCCAGAGCGTGCCCTCAAGCAGATCATTGATTGGGTACTGAGCAAGGAAAACTGTGTTCTGTGCATACGCCCACGTGCCGGTCTAGCGCCGATGGCGTTGGCACACCATCCTCGTATTGTGGTTACTGGGCAGGATGTCGAACTACCCGTGCTTTTACAGGCGGTTGACCTGGTCGTTACCTTGAATTCGACAGTCGGTCTTGAGGGGCATCTGGCTGGAGCCCGGCTGGTACAAATTTTGGGTTCCGTTTTTGACAATGCCATGCCTTTGATGAGTTACGGCATAGCTGATGAAGCGGTGGTGCTGGAGGATCTTGATGCGGCGCTGAGCCGCTGTATTTACCTGCCTCGCAACCCGCCCCACCATTGTCAGCAGAATGCTACGGGTAACGTGCTGGATACCATTCGTGAATTCTTATAATCTAGAGCGAGCGCCACGTGCATAGCTACCTGCCAGTCAATTCATTCCAAATACTCTCTATCTATGTCACCTATTAAAAATCCAGCTTCGATTGATTCGGAACTATTCTCGGGGAACGACGACGCCGCGCAGGTTAAGTATGGCCTGCCAAAGTATGTGCATTTCTGTAAGCAGTGTGTTATTTCAAACCAGCGGCCTAATTCCGCCGTGGAGTACGAACACACCAAGGACAGCAAAAAGGCAACCATTGCGTTTGATGAAGAGGGTGTTTGTGATGCATGCCGCTTTGCCGAGCAAAAGCATGGCAGCATTAACTGGAAGGACCGCGAAGATCAACTAGCGGTGCTTTGCGATAAATTCCGCAGCAAGTCTGGCTATGACTGCCTGTTACCTGGCTCTGGCGGCAAAGACAGCTTTTACGCGTCACATGTGCTGAAGACCCGCTTTAACATGCATCCCTTGACAGTAACGTGGGCGCCGCACGCGTACACCGACTGGGGACGCAAAAATTTTGATTCCTGGCTGCACGCGGGCTTTGACAATTACCTCATGACACCCAACGGCCGTGTGCACCGTCTGCTCACCAGGCTGGCAGTGGACAATCTTTTTCATCCTTTTCAGGCGTTCATGTTTGGCCAAAAATCGCTCGCCCCCAAAATGGCCATACTGCATGACATTCCGTTTGTGGTGTACGGAGAGAACGAAGCTGAATACGGTAACCCGATTGGTGACACCAACACCGCAAAGCGAGACTGGTCATACTTCACATCGTCAGACAAATCAAAGATACATTTGGGCGGAACCCCCATCAACAACCTGTACAACGATTTTGGATTGGAGGAGCATGACCTGCTGCCTTATCTTCCAGCTGACCCTGTGCAAATCGAAAAAAAGCAGATTGAGGTTCACTACCTTGGCTATTACTTGAAGTGGCATCCGCAAAGCTGCTATTACTACGCGGTTGAGCACGGCGGTTTTGAGGCATCTCCCGAGCGCACGCCGGGAACATACAGCAAGTACAACAGCATTGATGACCGCATCGACGACTTTCATTACTACACCACCTTCACAAAGTTTGGCATAGGCCGGGCTACTTACGATGCTGCGCAGGAGATCCGTTCACGCGACATCAATCGCGATGAAGGCGTGGCGCTGGTCAAGCGCTACGACGGCGAATTCCCCGAGCGGTTTGCTGATGAGATTTTTCGCTATTTGAGTATTTCTGCCAAAGAGTTCCCTGTGGCACACAAGATGTTTGAAAGCCCTGTCATGGACCGGGATTACTTCATGCGTCTGGCCGACAGCTTTCGCTCTCCACACCTTTGGAAGCGCCAAGCAGATCAATGGAAACTCAGGCATTCCGTGTTTGACGCAATCTAACTGACATCAAGCATGGCTGGCTTACGCATTATTCCCAGACTGGATGTGAAGGGCGATAACCTGATCAAGGGTATTCGCCTTGAAGGCTTACGTGTGGTGGGGGATCCACATGAGTTTGCGCTTCGCTACTACGCGCAAGGTGCAGACGAAATCATTTTCATGGATATCGTGGCCAGCCTATATCAGCGCAATAACCTCACCAACATCATCGCCAGGGCCGCCGATCAGATTTACATTCCCATCACGGTGGGCGGCGGCATTCGCTCCCTGAATGACGTGCACACCATGCTGAGATCTGGCGCTGATAAAGTCGCCATCAACACTGCAGCTATAGCCCGACCCGAGCTCATTTCAGAAGTTTCTAACCGCTTTGGTTCGCAGTGCATGGTGCTGTCAGTAGAGGCCAAACGTACAGGCCCTAAAACCTGGGAGGCCTATACAGAAAATGGCCGCGAACACAGCGGGTTGGATGTGGTTGAGTGGATTGAGCGAGCTGTCAGACTGGGTGCTGGTGAAGTGCTGTTGACCGCTGTTGACCAAGAGGGTACCCGCAAAGGCTTGGACATAGAATTGATGCGCGCCGTTAACGCAAGGGTCTCTGTGCCGGTCATCGCCAGTGGCGGCTTTGGTGACCCACTAGATTTGAAGCGCGCAAGCGGTGTGGGCACATCTGCGGTTGCGATTGCCGATGCATTGCACTGGCAGCGCACCACCGTCGGCGAAGTCAAATTGCACGCCAGGCAGCAGGGCGTGGAGGTACGCTTGTGAGGACCGTTAAGTCCTCAGCCGTGACGGTGATTGACTACGGTATTGGCAATCTGCTGAATGTCGTTCGCGCCCTACAGCACTGCGGTGCTGATGTGACTGTCATAGACAATGCGTCGCAAGTAATAGACCTACCCGACAGACTGGTATTGCCAGGAGTCGGTGCATTTACCGATGGCATGCTTGAACTTAAATCTCGTGGCTTTGATGATTTGGTCAAAAGCTACGCGCTGACCGAACGGCCATTTTTGGGTATTTGTGTGGGTGCACAAATGCTGTTTGAAGTGGGTGAAGAGTTTGGAGATCATTCTGGTTTGGGGCTAATTCCGGGTCGAGTTGTCCCCGTTCCTTCAATTGATGCGTTTGGAACGCGGCATCGCATACCGCACATTGGTTGGAGTGGCCTGCAAAAGCCGATTGCGAGAAGCACGTGGATAAACACGATCCTCAGTAGAGTTGAGCCGCTTGAGCCGATGTACTTTGTTCATTCATTTGCTCCGATGCCAACGCATGAAGAACACCGCTTGGCCGACACTTACTACAACGGCGTGCGTATATGTGCAGCCGTTGCGAGTGGATCAATTTACGGTTGCCAGTTTCATCCTGAGCGAAGTGCACAGCACGGGCTGGCTATTCTTTCGTCTTTTTTAGCGCTCTGATACTTATGCGCGTGCTAGTGACTGGGCGAGGATCAATTGCACAGCGCCACGCCCGACATCTGCGCGAGTTGATACCTGATCTGGATTTGGCAGTCGTCTCCAGTACGGGTGACGTTGATGCCAGCTTTTTACCGTGTAATGTATTTCATCATGTGGAGGCAGCATGGGCATGGCAGCCACAAGCGGTCGTTATCGCGAGTATTTCCAGCAAGCATGCCGACGAATTGCAGGTTTGTTTGGCAGCAGGGTTGCCCTGCCTGGTTGAAAAACCACTCGTTACGAGCAGCGAGCAACTCCTGCGCCTTAAAAAACTTGCGAAAGACAAATCGACGCCAACAGCTGTTGTTGTGGGATGCAATTTGCGCTACCTGCCCGCTTTGCAAACACTCAAAGCTAAGCTCGCTAATTCAGTTGCATTCAAGGTTTTACGAGCGCATCTGGAAGTGGGCCAGGCGCTCGCACAATGGCGACCCTTGCGAGAGCTAAGTAAGACCTATAGTGCAAATACTTCATCTGGTGGTGGCGTGGTTTTTGATTTGGTTCATGAAATAGACATGGCCCAGTGGTTGTTGGGCTCCTTGCAGGCTCATGCTGCTATTGGAGGTCATTTTAGCGACCTGCCAATTGAGTCTGATGATCTTCATGTGGCGCTGCTAAAAACGGCATCAGGTACGCCTGTCGTCATCAGTCTGGATTACGTGTCGCTGCAACCTGTGCGTCAGTACACCATCGTCACTGACATAGGAACTTTTTCAGCGGATATCATGAGAAAAAAAATTATTTTTTGTAATGAAAAAAGTAGCCAAGTGCTGACTGAGACTGCAGACGGTTTTGACGTTCAAAAAACCTACGCATTGCAAATGGCTGATTGGCTAAAGGCAATTGCCGATCCAGCGCATGAGGTAACGTCACCTTTAGCGGACGGCTTCAAGACTGCTGAATTGATGCTTGACATGAAAAAAGCGGCATCATGAACATAGTTACCATTTGCGCCCGCGGTGGCTCGGCAGGCGTTCCTGGAAAAAACATTCGTGACCTTTGTGGAAAGCCTTTGATCGGCTGGACAATAGAGCAGGCCTTTGCCTCAAAAATTGCTACTGAGGTGTTTGTGTCAACTGACTGCGAGGACATTGCGCGTGTTGCACGTCGTTTTGGCGCGCAGGTGCCTTTCATACGTCCAACTGAATTGGCGACAGCAACTGCGGGCAAGTTGCCCGTGATTCAGCATATGGTGCGATGGGTAGAAGCTAAGCATGGCCCAGTGAATTCGATTGTTGATCTTGACCCGACGTCGCCACTGCGCGACGTTACTGATATTCAGACTTGTTTTACAATCCTCGACGCACACACTGACGTTGTCATCACAGCTTACGAGGCGGACAAGAATCCTTACTTCAACATGGTTGAGCTCAAAGCCAACGGGTTTTATGAACGTGTGTGTTCGCCGAACAAAGAAGTTCTAGGTCGGCAATCCGCTCCCAAGGTGTTTGCGATGAATGCGTCCATTTATGCCTGGCACAGAGCAAGTTTGTCAGCATCACTTTGGGATTCGCACCGCATCAAATTGCACGTGATGCCGCGTGAACGCTCGATTGACATTGACCATGAAATTGATTTCGACCTGGTTGCCTTGCTGATGAAAAAGAAAGGCCTTGCGTGACGACTCCATCGCAAGTTGCTCGAGACGCGTTTTCGCTGGATGGCAAAGTTGTGGTGCTATCGGGGGCGGCAGGCATCATTGGCTCGCAGGTTGTTAAAGCTTTCGTCGAAGCGGGCGCAAGAGTCTTTGCAATAGACCGGGATGCGGCTTTGCTTGACGCCAAACTGGGTTCTGCGCATAAATCTCTTATTACTTGTGTGGCTAACGTTGCCAATCGCGCATCGTTGGTGACTGCTCATGCTCAGCTCTTCTCACGCTGGGGGCAAGCTGATGCTCTCCTTAATAACGCAGCGACAAAGTCTGAAAATTTCTTTGAGCCCTTTGAAACTTTTGCGGTTGAGGAGTGGAACGAGGTGCTGTCTGTGAATTTGACCGGTGCGATGCTGTGTGCACAAGTGTTTGGCAGTCCGATGGCCGAACGCGGGCGGGGCAGCATCGTCAATACACTGTCCATCTATGGCATCGTAGGCCCCGACCAGCGCATTTATGAAGGTTCCGAATACTTGGGCCGCGCTATCAATACTCCAGCCATTTACGCGGCCAGCAAAGCTGGTTTATGGGGGCTGACCAAATACCTTGCTGCCTATTGGGGGCACAGGGGTGTGCGGGTCAATGCAGTCACGCCGGGAGGTGTGTTCAGCGGCCAGAACGACACATTTGTTGAAAACTATTCGCGCCGTACACCGCTGGGGCGCATGGCTCAAACAGACGACATGGTCAATGCCATGCGTTACTTGAGCAGTGACGCCGCAAAATACATCACCGGCCACAACCTGGTCGTTGATGGTGGGTGGACAGCATGGTGAGCGGTGAGCCTGTTTTTATCATTGCTGAAGCCGGTGTTAATCACAACGGAGACATAGCTATGGCTTTGCAGCTCTGTGATGCTGCAAAAATGACGGGGGCTGACGCGGTCAAGTTTCAGACTTTTCGCGCTGAAGACCTAGTGGTTCGCGGTGCGCCGACAGCTGAATATCAGGCGCGTCAGACGGGTGACCATGACCAGTTTTTAATGCTGGAGCGGCTTGAGCTGTCTGAAGCGCAACACGAAAAAATCAAAGCGCATTGCGATGCGATCGGCATTGAGTTTTTTTCTACCCCGTTTTCGGTCGATGCGGTGGACATGCTGGTCAAGCTGGGGGTCAAGCGGTTAAAACTTTCATCGGGTGAGTTGACGCACCGCGCGCTGGTCGAACATGCCGCTGCCACTCAGTTGCCTTTGCTGATGTCTACCGGCATGGGGACAATGCTAGAGATTAGTGAAGCGGTGGATTGGGTGCTTTCAGCGCGCGGGCATCTGCGTGACTTTGTTGTGCTGCACTGCACATCGGCTTACCCGGCGCCTGACAAAACGCTGAACCTTTTGGCCATGCAGAGTATGAAGCGGGACTTGAATATCGATATTGGCTACTCCGACCATAGTTTGGGTATTGAAGCTCCAGTGGCCGCTGTCGCACTGGGGGCTACGGTTATTGAAAAGCATTTGACGCTTGACCGGCACCTGCCTGGCCCAGATCACGGTGCATCGCTGGAGCCCAGCGAATTTTTGCTTATGGTGCAGAGTATTCGACGTGTCACCGCCATGCTGGGCGATGGTGTTAAAGCGCCTTTGCTGGAAGAACTGGATACAGCGCGCGTTGCAAGGCGCAGTGTTGTGGCGGCGGTTGACATTGCAGTGGGCGAGGTAATTACCGCACGCATGCTAACGTGCCGTCGTCCCGCTACTGGCATAGTGCCGCGGGATTTGCAGCGCGTCGTTGGTCAATCTGCGCTAACCTCAATTCTTGCTGGATCTGTCTTGCAATGGGAACAATTGCAAGAAGCACAACCATGAACGATCCCGCCAAGCCTTTGCGGAAAATCATCTACCTCAGTGGTACGCGTGCTGACTTTGGCTTGATGAAGTCCACGCTTGAGTGGCTTGGCCCGATGGCAGACCTGAGTGTCGCTGTTACTGGCATGCACCTTGAACCTGGATTCGGCCACACGGTTGACGACATTCGTTCTGCTGGCTTGCTAATCTGCGGTGAGGTTCCCGTTGACGTGAACACCCGTACTCCAAAGAGCATGTCGGCTGGGGTCGGCGAGTGCCTGATCGGAATGACGGCGTTGTTGCAGCGGGAACGCCCCGACATTCTGCTTTTGCTGGGTGACCGCGGTGAAATGTTGGCAGGTGCGATTGCGGCTTTGCATTTGGGCATTGTGTGCATACATATTCATGGTGGTGAGCGTTCTGGTACGGTCGACGAGCCCGTTCGGCACGCCATCAGCAAGTTAAGCCATTACCATTTGACGGCAACAAACGAGTCACGGGACCGCCTGATACGAATGGGTGAGCGGCCTGAGACCGTACACGTCACCGGCGCGCCTGGCCTAGATGGTCTTTTGGCGCTGGCTGATAAACCAGTCGACGATGTCAAGATGGCTTTCAGTTTGCCTTCGAATCAGCCATTTATTTTGGCGGTTTTTCATCCAGTGGTTCAACAAGCTGAGGACGCTTATGCACAAACCTGCTGCCTCTTGCTGGCTTTGCAAAAGATGGGATTGCCCGTTATTTGGCTGGAACCGAACTCTGATGCCGGTTCTAGCGACATACTCAGAGCGCTCAGCGATATCGGCTTGCCTGCTGGTTCGAACCAACTCCAACACATAAAAAGGGATTTTTTTTGTGCTGCCATGAAGCATTGCGCCGTCATGGTGGGCAATTCATCTGCAGGAATTATTGAGGCGGCTTCGTTTTCCACTCCGGTCATTAACGTGGGCAGCAGACAGCATTTGCGTGAAAGGAGCGCCAATGTGATTGACGTTGATACCGATGTTGAAGCGATCTATTCGGCCGTAGTTCAAGCTTTGAAGTCTGGCAAAGTCGCGTGTGAAAATAAGTACGGCGACGCAGGGGCAGGCCAGCGCATTGCTGGTCTTCTAGCGACGTTTCCGATAGACCGCGATGTGCTGCACAAGTCCAACAGTTATTAAGCCTTAACCATTATTATCGCGTTGACATGAGTTCTCCACAGCTTTTTGATACTGCATGCTCTTTGTTGATATTTGGGGCGGGCGGTCATGGGCGCGTACTGGTTGATGCTGCGCTTCTTTCACATCAATGGAGCACGATTGTCGTGTCTGACCGAAAGCTTCCTGAACATCAAAGTGAGTTGTTGCCAGGCATCCGATTGGTAAATATTGCTGCGGCGCTCGCTATGAACCCGTCAGTTCACATAGCAATAGGCAACAATGCTTCCAGACAAAAAGAAGCTGACGCATGGGGGCATGATCGTTTGGTTTCGCTTCTTCATCCCGGCGCTGTCGTCTCAGTTTTCAGCAGCATGGGTGCTGGCTGTTTCGTGGCTGCTGGCGCTGTGGTAGGCCCCTCGGCGCAGGTCGGTATGGGCGTCATCATTAACCACGGCGCGGTGGTTGACCATGATGTTCAGGTCGGTGCGTTTTCGCACATCGCGCCCAACGCGAGCCTGGGTGGTCACGTTAAGCTGGGCCAACGCGTTTTAATTGGCAGTGGCGCTGTGGTGCTACCGTCGATAGTGATTGGTGATGATGTCGTAGTGGGCGCCGGCTCCGTTGTTACCGGTGATCTTTCCGAGCGTGGTGTTTACGCTGGTATTCCAGCAAGGAAAATCACATGAGTCCAGGCGAGCTCAAGCTGCTGTGTGTCAAGCCAGCGATGACGTTGCGGGATGCACTGCTGCGAATGGAACAAGTGTCTCGCGGTATTTTGTTGGTACTAGACTCCGAAGGGGTGCTAGCCCGCACCCTGACCGACGGTGATTTGCGCAGGGCCATATTGAAGGGTGCCGGTGACAGCTCTTTACTTGGCGGATTGCCACTGACAAGCCCTATTGCTGTTAACGAGTCTGCAGACGCAGCGGATGTCCTTCGCCTCATGGACGCGCATCAAATTGATCATTTACCTATTGTTGATCCAGGCGGTAAGCCTGTCGATGTTATTTTTCGGCGTGAGTTGTCGCAGCGTATCTGGTTGTCATCGCCGCACCTGGGCAATGAGGAAAGCGAATTTGTAGCAGAGGCTTTTAAAACCAACTGGATTGCACCGCTCGGGCCTCATGTGAACGCTTTCGAGACCGAGCTCGCTAGTCATGTCGGTGTGGGCTACGGCGCTGCAGTTAGCTCCGGGACGGCCGCTATTCATTTGGGTCTTGTGCTTTTAGGCATCAAGCCTGGCGATACTGTCTTTTGTTCCTCTCTGACCTTTGTCGGAAGTTGCAACCCGATTCTTTACTGTGGTGCCCGGCCCGTTTTTATTGACTCTGAACCTTCCACCTGGAACATGTCACCCATCGCGCTTGAGCAAGCGTTCGAATGGGCAAAACGCGAAAGCCGGTTGCCAGCATGCGTTATTCTGGTGAATCTTTACGGGCAGAGCGCTGATATGGACGCATTGCTACCAATTTGCGAGCGTTACGGTGTGCCTGTGCTGGAAGACGCCGCAGAGTCCTTGGGCGCCACTTACAAGGGTAAAGCCAGCGGTGCGTTCGGGCGAGTTGCTGTTTATTCGTTTAACGGCAACAAGATCATCACCACGTCCGGTGGTGGCATGCTGATGGCTGACGACCCCGATCTGGTTGTGCGGGCGCGCAAGCTGGCAACACAAGCGCGTGAGCCTGCTGCGCATTACGAGCATATTGAAATGGGTTTCAACTACCGCATGAGCAATGTGCTGGCGGGCATTGGCAGGGGTCAACTGCGGGTTCTGAAGGAGCGCGTGGTTCAGCGCAGACGTGTGTTTGAGCGCTATCAAGAAGCGTTTGCCGACATCCCGCAAATACAGTGGATGCCCGAGCCCGAAGGCTACCATTCAACCCGGTGGCTGACCTGTTTCACCTTGGCAGGGCCACATGCCAATCAACGATGCTCGCAGGTGATGAAGGCGTTGGAGCGGCACCTCATTGAAGCGCGGCCGGTTTGGAAACCAATGCACATGCAACCCTTGTTCAATGGTGCTCCTTATTTTGCACATAAAGCTGGTCAGGACGTATCAGCCCGGCTTTTTGATTCGGGGATATGCCTGCCGTCTGGTTCTAACTTAAGTGAAGGCGAACAAGACCGGGTGATCGATCAATTGCGCCACGCGCTGACCATGGGTCGGGAGAGCAGTCTTGCTGCGTAAAGAAATCCTGCCCTTCTGGATGATTGATTTGACGTTGATCTGCCTGGCTTGGTGGTTGGCATTCTGGCTCCGGTTCAACTTTGAAATTCCGCCTGATTTTGAATCCGTTGCCCTGCTGAGCGCGCGCTGGATGCTCCTTAGTTTTATTGGGGGTCTTGCGGCTGTAAAAGTTTACCGCCAGGTCTGGCGCTACATTGGATTGCCGGAATTACGCCAATTGGGGTGGGGGGTATTAGTGGGTGGTGCGTTGTCGGCCACCGCCATTTTGATGCTGCGTGTGCCCTTTTTTCCGCGTTCGGTGCTGTTGATTCATCCCCTGCTGGTAATTGTGTTGCTAGGCGCGGCGCGCGCGGGCTGGCGCACATTAACTGAACAAAGCGCACCCGGTGACAGTTCAAAACCTTTATTGATCGTCGGCTCGCTCAAAGATGCTGCAGATGCCTTGCGTGCCTTGAAGGGATCAAGTCAGTGGCATTGCGTAGGCATTGCCTCGCCGGTGGCGGCGGAGCAGGGAACCTACTTGAATCAGATTCCAGTTTTGGGCTCGCCCAGTGCGGTGATTGCTATTTCAAAGGCTACTGGTGCGGCGACGGCCCTGATTGCCAGTCCGCCAGGCTCTGCCGACCGCCGCGGCGTGCTGTTGCAGTCGTCTCAGGCCGGGCTCACGCTGCTGACCATGCCAAGACCGGACGAATGGCTGCGGTCAGACAGCACCAGCCCGCGCAAAATTGAGCTTGAAGATTTGTTAGGAAGGCAGACCGTGGAGCTCAACGTCCATGGCTTGGCTGAATTGTTTTCGGGTCAAACGGTTTTTGTGTCGGGCGCGGGTGGCTCCATCGGCTCTGAGCTGTGCCGCCAGATTGCGCGGCTGGGTGTCGCGCGGCTGGTGTGTGTTGATTCGTCGGAAATCGCCGTTTACAAGCTGGAACAAGAGCTGAGGGAATCGCACCCGCAAATGCAGGGCTTGTACTACACCGCCAATGTCCGCGAAATGGCCCGGCTGCGGGCCATTGCGATGCCATACAAACCATCGGTTTTCTTTCACGCGGCGGCCTACAAGCACGTGCCGCTGATGGAGTCACACAACGAGATTGAAGCGATTCGCACCAATATTCTTGGCACCTTGCATGCCGCGCGCATTGCGGGCGAATGCCGCGCGCAAAAGTTTGTTTTGATCTCTACCGACAAGGCCGTGAACCCCACCAACATTATGGGCGCCACCAAGCGCATGGCCGAGCTTGTGGTGCAAAGCGTGGCGTTGGAGCACCCCGCCACGTCGTATGTGTCGGTGCGGTTTGGCAATGTGCTGGGCTCCAGCGGGTCAGTCGTGCCACTGTTTACTGAGCAAATTGCCAAGGGCGGGCCGATCACCGTGACCCACCCTGACATAGTGCGCTATTTCATGACGATTCCCGAGGCCGCCCGGCTCGTGTTGCAAGCGAGCCTGATGGGCAGCACCGGGCAAATTTACGTGCTGGACATGGGCGAGCCGATGAAAATTGCCGAACTGGCGCGCATGATGGTTCGCCTGTCTGGCAAAACTGAGCAAGAAATCCCGCTGTCGTATACCGGCTTGCGCCCCGGCGAAAAGCTGTTTGAAGAGTTGCTGGCTGATGACGAGACTACGGAACCGACGCAGCACCCCAAGCTGCGCGTGGCCAAAACTTCAGGTCAACAGGCAGTTGCGATTCAGGGGGTTATCGACTGGGTTGAATCGGCTGGGCCAGCCCCCTCCAGTAGCGATGTCCGTGCCTGGCTTCGCGGCCATTTGCCAGAGTACAAGGCACAAAACTAAAGCGCAAACCTAAAGGGCAATCCCGGTCCTCTCCAGGATGTCGCTGATCAATTCCAGTCGCACCAGCGGGTTGTCCAGCTCCATTAACCGTTGCTTGAGCTCTAGCGGCAGCGGCAGCAGCTCACACCAGCGGTTGGCAACCCATCCGCAGTCGTCCAGCTGGTACGGCGGCAGCAGGGGCATCTGGTCATCAGGAATCTCGCGGTCTTGCAGGCTTTTGGTCAGCTTGCCCAGAGCGTTGGCGCACGCCTTCAAGTCGTTTGGCACGGCAACTGGCATGTCGCCATCAATCCGCTCGACGTCTGCTATCCACAAGCCGTGTTTGAGCTTCTCGCGGTTGCTGATTTTGAAGCGCTGCTCACCAACGCAGCGGATCACCATCAGCCCCGGTTGCGGCACTGAAAACTCGGCAATGGTGGCCAAGGTGCCGGTGGCACAAAACTCCTCTACCGCAAAGCCGTCACCCGATGGTTTATCGCTTTGCTTGCCCGGCTCGGGTCTGCGCACTTCAGAGCCCGCCGTGAGCGCCACCACGCCAAACGGTGCACCGTTTTTGTGGCACTTGCCAATCATATCGAGGTAACGCACCTCAAAAATCCGCAGCGGTAACAAGCCGCCGGGGTACAACACGCTGCCCAGCGGGAAAAGTGGAAGACTGGCCAGCTTGAGCGTGTCAGACATGAAAAATGCCTCTAGTGAAATGCTTTAAAAAATTTGGACAACAACGATGTTAAAAAGTGCCTGACAATCTTTAAAAACAACTCGTTTTAGGTAAATTTTAGGCTGTTAGACCAATAGTTACGGGCGCGAGTAGCTATTAAATAAATAGCAAACAGTGTCAGTCAAGCCACCGCATCCGCAGGCTGCTTTTGCAGCATCGCCAGGGTTGAGGCGATGGTTTTGCGGAGCTCCCGGCGGTCACAAATAAAGTCTACCGCGCCTTTTGTTTGCAAAAACTCGGCCCGCTGAAAGCCCTCAGGCAGCGTCACCCGAACGGTCGATTCAATCACGCGCGGCCCGGCAAAGCCAATCAGCGCCTTTGGCTCGGCAATCACCACATCACCGACAAAAGCAAATCCAGCCGACACGCCGCCCATCGTTGGGTCGGTCAGCACGCTGATGTACGGCAAGCCCTTTTTGGCCAGGCGAGTCAGCGACGCATTGGTTTTGGCCATTTGCATCAGGCTCAGCAGGCCCTCCTGCATGCGCGCGCCACCGGTGGCGGTAAAGCAGATAAACGGCACCTTTTGCTCAATGGCCGCGTGCACGCCGCGCACAAAACGCTCGCCCACCACGCTGCCCATGCTGCCACCCATAAAGTCAAACTCAAAGCAGGCCGCCACCACGCCAATGCTGTGCACCGCCCCACCCATCACAATCAGCGCGTCTGTCTCGCCCGTGGTTTCCAGCGCTTCCTTCAGCCGCTCAGGGTATTTGCGGCTGTCTTTGAACTTCAACGGGTCAACGGGAATAACCTCTTGGCCCAGCTCGTAGCGGCCTTCCGGATCTAAAAAAGCATCCAGCCGCGCCCGCGCGCCAATGCGGTGGTGGTGGCTGCACTGCGGGCAAACATTCTGGTTCTTTTCCAGGTCTGTCTTGTACAACACCGCCTCGCAGCTCGGACATTTGATCCACAAGCCCTCCGGGACGCTGCGGCGCTCGGTGGGGTCAGTGGGGGTAATTTTGGGGGGGAGGAGTTTTTCTAGCCAAGACATGGGTTTGTCCTTGAATGTATTTTGGTAAGAACGCTCTTGGGTTGAAGCCTGATTTTTAGTCACGTCCAACGGTTATTGGTTTGTCATTATGACGCTGCGCAGGCGGCATACAGCATGCTGATTGAAAAGGTGTTTTTACGCCGAGCTGGCTTTCCGTTTGGGGTCATCTAGTGTTTCATTGTAATATCGCCTAAGATATCATTTATGTTGCTTGTTTTGGATACAGATGTCATCGTTAGCGCCATGCGCAGCCCAACAGGCGCTTCTGCAGAGCTTTTGCGGCTGGTCAGGCAAGAAAAGCTTTCGATGGGGGTTAGTGTTGCGCTGGCTTTGGAGTACGAGGCGGTTTGCCTGAGAGCCGAGCACGCACGCGCTGCTGGCTTGACGCAGCAAGACGCGTTGATTTTTGTGGATGCGGTCGTGGCAATGGCCATGCCTGTTGCAGTTCATTACCGCTGGAGACCGCAACTGCGAGACCCGGCAGACGAGATGGTGCTGGAAGCTGCGGTCAATGCCAAAGCCGATGCCTTGTTGACATTTAATTTGCGTCACTTTCAGTCTGCAGCCCTGTCTTTTGGGTTGCAGGTTCAACGACCCGGTGAGTTTTTAAGGAGCCTTTCATGAGCGATGTAGCTACTTATCCCCTGCGCTTGCCGCGCTCTTTGAAAGCGGGCATTGAGCGCGTGAGCAAACGCGACGGTACCAGCATCAACCAGTTTGTAGCCATGGCGGCTGCTGAAAAGCTGGCCGCGCTGGATGCAGAAGACTACTTTCGCAGCCGCGTTGCGCGAGCGGACCTGGCTGCGTTTGACCGCATCATGTCCCGCGCAGGCGGTGAGCCGCCGCGTGAGGGGGATGAGCGCTAGGGTTTTGGTTTGCTATATTTTTAAGAGCTGCTTGCGCCCGTGTTTATTGGGTTTCAGGCTTAAATGATGGCTGAAAAGCGGGGTTAAGTGTTGCTTTTCAAGACCTGACCCCGGATCGCCGCAAGACCTGATCCCGGATCGCCAGGGCGCCCGCCCTTGATGTCGGCCTCGTACATGCCTGAGAACAATGCATCCATCTTCAACAAAGCGACGTTGACCATCTCACGGATAGGCCGCAGTGGATGGTCGGCTGGCACGAAGTCCGCCAGCTTTCGCATCGTGAACAGGCTCTCGGTGAAGGTGTCGGCTCCGCGCATGAAGTTGGCTCTGTCTGTATCAGTGAATCGGTATCAAGTTAACGCTTCAGGCGTGGCTTGCGTGCACCGGCTGGGAGTATTTCAGCAGCCTGTTAAGGCTTGGTTTTAAATTCTCGAATAGGAGCAGCTGCGCCCTTACGCATGGCAGCGGCGTATTCTTCTGTAGACTGATTTGCTGCTTTTGTGCGAGCTTCTTCAATCTCTTTAAGCTCACGGATTCGTGCGATATCAGCATTGGCTTTTGCAGCTGCATCCTTTTCTGCTTGGCTGGTGCAACCAACTATCAAATGCGACAAACCGACAAAAGACAAAACTAAAATTGCGCTGGATATTCTCTTT
>JANYED010000267.1 GCA_025363315.1 Polaromonas sp. | reverse complement strand
CAGGCCCCGTTTTTTTACTGCGACTACGCCCCTTTCTCCCTGTTGCTGCCGCGCAGCGCCGGTATCGTGCACCATGGCGGCATTGGCACCAGCGCCCAAGCGCTGGCGGCGGGTATTCCGCAAATCATCCAGTCGCAGGGGCATGACCAGTTTGAGAACGCGCGCTGTCTGGCGGCGCTTGGCGTCGGCCAGCGCGTGGCGCGCAGCGCACAGGTGCCAGAACTTTTAAAGGCATTGCGCGAGTGGATCAACAACCCCAGGCACCAACCCGCCCTTGCCAAGGCAAAAGCGCTGGCGCAGTCGTCGTCGATCCAGGCGCTGTGCGACCGACTCGAGGCCGCCTAGCCATGCAGCAAGTTGTCCGACATCGGCATGTGTTTTACATCGACGGGTTTGACCCCAAAGGCGTGCCAGCTTTTTATCAAAGCCATCGGGGTCAACTTGAAAAATATGCCCACCTGACCGGCACCGCCCACGCGCTGAGCGAGCGTGTCAAGACAAGCCGCTACAGCCATGCCTGGACAGTTAAAGCCGACCACACCCCAGCGCCAACCCACACCACTTTTGAATACCTGGTTTGGGACGATATCGTGCGCTCGCATTGGGCGCGTACGCCTGCCGCCATTGCACTGCAGGCCTGGCGCTGCTTTCGCGACTTTGCGCTCAGCGGCGTCATCAGGCCCCTGTATCGCCTGTCACCCGCCACGGTGCGCGCTGCGCTGATTCCGTACTTTTTGACGTTACTCACCGCCCTTGGCGTGGTTTGCGCCAGCGGCGCGGCTTGCCTCGTGTTGACATGGCTAAAAGCTGGCTTGCTGGTGGCGCTGCTGGGCAGCCTCGTGACCATTGCAGTGACGGCCACCTTCGGCTGGCGCGCGCTTAAAAATACGCCCAGCATGTGGTTTTTCAGGGTGGTGGACTTTGCCAACACTTTGGCGGGCCAAAAAGACCCAAAAATCGATGTGCGGGTGGCAGCGTGGGCCGACCGAATTTTGGACGTGCTTCAAACAAGCAGCGCCGACGAAGTGGTGGTGCTCGGGTACAGCGCTGGCTCCAGCTTGAGCGTTCAACTCATGGCGCAGATTTCGCGGCGTCAACCAAGCGCTGCAGCACCAGATGGCCTGGTTTTGCTGACGTTGGGCAACTGCATCCCTGCCGTGGCGGCGCTCAAGTCAGGCCAGCAAATGCGCCTGGACCTGGCAACGGTGGGGCAAAGTCAATGCGGCTGGCTGGACTACACATCGCCTATCGACTGGAGCGCGTTTCCCATGGTCAACCCGATCAGCGTTTACACGCCTGAGTCTGACGCAAAACCGCAAAAGCGGCGTTTTATCTCGCCCCGGTTTCACCTCTTGTTCGAGGGTGAGGTTTACCTAAAAATCAGACGCGACAAATACCATGTGCACCAGTTGTACATACAGTGCCCCCCTAAAACGGGACACTATGACTTTTTTGACATGATCTACGGTCAGCACACCATGTTGCAGCGCATCACTGCATAGCGCACATTAAAAACTAAAAAGCGGCCATGCCCAATTTTTGCCCCGCCTTTCCCGCCCCACGCAAAACTCGTTTACCGGCCTGGCGCGCGTTTTTCAGCTCAAGCCACTCCTGGCTAGACTTGCTGTTTGAAAAAAGCTACGCCATGCAGATGGGTCAGGTCTCGCTGATCAATTCAACGCTGTTTATGCCCAACGAACCGGCCTGCGTGCGCCATGTGCTGGTTGACAACATCAGCAATTACCCAAAGCATGATTTACTGGCAGACGCGCTGGGCCCGCTGTTGGGCGAAAGCATTTTCACCACCAACGGTGCGCAGTGGCAGCGCCAGCGCCAAATGATGAACCCATCGTTTGCGCAAGCGCGCATTCAGGTGGCGTTTGGGCATATGCAGCAGGCCACTGACGCGATGATGGCGCGCCTGTTGCAAGCAGATTTATCTCACAGTCAGAATATGCAGGATGTGCAGGAAGAAATGACGCTGGTCACCGCCGATGTGATTTTCAGAACCATCTTTTCAGCGGGCATTGACACCGACAGTGCAAAAACCATTTTTGCGGCATTCACCGAATACCAAGCCCTGTCGCCACGGCTGACGATTCCGGCGGTGTACGGGCTGAAGTGGCTCACGCCTTTTTGGCTGCGAAAACGTTGCAACCGCGCCGCACGCGACATTCAGCAATCGTTGCTGGCATTGATAGAGCCGCGGTTTAACGACCGCGACAACCCGACCCGGCAAACGCCTGCCAACGACATTTTGGAGTCGTTGCTGCATGCCAAAGACGATGTGACCGGGGAGCGGTTCAGCATCGAAGAGCTGCTTAACCAGGTGGCCATGCTTTTTTTGGCGGGGCATGAAACCTCGGCCAGTGCGTTGTCATGGTCGCTGCACCTGCTGGCCAACAGTCCTGATATTCAAGCGAGGATGCACAGCGAAGTCACAGCCATTGCGGCAGACCAG
>JANYED010000260.1 GCA_025363315.1 Polaromonas sp. | reverse complement strand
TTCTGGATAAAAGTCATGACAGAGTTTGTCTAAAGACATAATATCTGCGGTCCTTTAGGTAGTCTGAGCTGACCTCCTCCCTGACTTCCGACAACCCCATTCTCATTATTCACATGGCGCTCGGTTAACCTGACAGAACCGTCCGTGGACGTATCGATTGGAAATATGCACTTGGCCTGGAACTGGACGACCCGGGATTTCATTTCAGTGTCCTCTCTGAATTCCGACTCAGACTCATCGTCGGCAACGCTGAGGCGTTGCTTTTGGACACCATGTTGGCTCGTTTTCAGGAGCGGGGTCTCGTGAAGAGTCGTGGGAAACAGCGCACTGATTCCACCCATATCCTCGCTGCCGTCCACGACCTTTCACTTCTAGAACTGGTTGGCGAAACATTGCGCGCCGTGCTGAACGATCTCGCCACGGTTGTGCCATCGTGGCTCTCTACGGTCACACCGCCAGAATGGTTGGGGCGTTACGGACGGCGCATTGAAGAATACCGGCTTCCGCGCGCGAAACCCGCGCGGGAAGCGTATGCAGTACAGGTCGGACAGGACGGTTTCCTGCTGCTTGATGCTTTGGAGCACGATCCCGAAATGATGGAGGTGCGAGCACGTCCACTGGTCAGCATCTTTCGAACTGCATGGGCGCAACATTTCGAGCGGTTAGAGGGTGGGTGTCGGTGGCGGCCAGGGTCAGAACTACCCCCGGTCGGAGAACGCCTTTGCTCACCCTACGATCCGGAAGCACATTACAGCGACAAACGCCGTACCCAATGGGTCGGATACAAAGTCCATCTCACCGAGACCTGTGACGATGACGCGGTTCATCTGATCGTACATACTCACTCCGGTCCGGCTGAAGTTCCAGATGTCGCCAGTACTGGCGACATCCATGAAGCGCTGGCCAAAAAGAACCTCTTACCCACTGAACACGTGGTGGACGCGGGGTATATGGATGCCGAGTTGGTCGTCTCCAGCGCTGTTAAGCACAACATCACCTTGATCGGTCCAGCCAGGATCAATGGGAGTTGGCAGTCCAAGGCCAATCAGGGGTACGACCAGAGCCATTTTCTGATCGACTGGGAGCACCAATTCGCCACGTGTCCGCAAGGCCACCGATCGACCAAATGGCGTCCTGGAAAGGACGCGTTTGACAGCGACATCATTGCTTTACAGTTCAGTCGTACCGATTGTTCCCCCTGCCCGGTACGTTCACTGTGTACGCGTTCCGCGTCCACGCCGCGTCATCTGGGGTTGAAGCCCCGTGATCAGTACGAGGCCTTGCAGCAGGGCCGCGCCCAGCGTTCGTCGCCCGACTGGCGCGAACGGTACGATGTTCGCGCCGGTATTGAAGGCACCCTGTCTCAGGGCATTCGCAGCTACGGGCTACGACGAACGCGCTATATCGGTCTGGCGAAAACCGGTTTGCAGCACGCAGGGACCGCCGCCGCAATCAACATTTTGCGCGTAGTGAATTGGCTCGATGGGAAGCAGCGTGAAACGACACGGACATCTCGTTTTGCCACACTTTGCCGCTCGGCTTGAATTCGCCGACAGTATCAGGTGTGTACGACCGTGGACGGTGTTCGACACTGGCTTTGGAGGGCGGTGGACGAGCACGGCTTCGTGCTCGACATTCTCCTTCAGCGGCGTCGAGATACCGAGGCTGCGAAGACTTTCATGACAAAGCTGCTGGTCGAATATGATGTCCCAGAGGTCATCCATACCGACCAGCTCAGGAGTTACGGAGCCGCGATCCGGGAGATTCCGAGCCTAGCAGATGTTGACCACCAACAGGTGATCTCCACAGCCCGCTGTAACAACATTATCGAGCAGTCTCATCGTTCCACACGGCGACAAGAGCGAAGTCAGCAGGGATTCAAGCGGAGGAAACGCGTTCAAGAATTTCTGAGCCTGCACGCGCGCATCGAGAACCTCCATCATCACACCCGCACCTGCGTTTCCGCCCAGACCAGACGACATCATCAGAAGCAAGCGTTCCAGACGTGGTCGACCGTCGCGGCAGGGGGGGTCTGAACTTCAGACCACCAGAACCCTCAGCCTGCCGTGAAGTCAGTTAAGGCAACACAACCGTCGGCAGTAAAGCTGGAGGCCAGTCACAGCGGGTCAGCCTCCCCTGATCCGGTCAAGGCAGCACCACTGCCCCAAGCCGAGTCGTCCGGTGGTGAATTCCGAATCTACCCGCCAAAAGCTCACCGATTGAGGCCAATCATCTGAATCTCACCGTCCGAAAATCGAAGCAGAATGCGCCCCGGCGGATTCGCTGAGCTGTGTTCTGGCACTGATCCTGTACTGGCCAGGCGGCTGTGCACGGGCACGGCGGAACGCGCGGCTGAACGCATAGACCGAGGTGTAACCCACTGCGCGGGCGATAGTTTCCAGATCATCGTTACTATCGCGCAGTTGCTTGGATGCGAGGTCCATGCGCCAGGTCGTCAGGTATTCACCGGGCGTCTGTCCGACAACAGTTGGGAACCGCCGTGACAACGTGGCGCGAGACACCGAGAGTTCGGCGGCCAGTGCCGCTGTGGTCCACTGGCGAGCCGGTTCCTCGTGTAGTTTGGTGACCGCTTGACGAATGAGCGGATCGCTGAAAACGCCGAGCCAGGATCCGGTGGCATGAACTGGGTGAGAAGCCAACCAGGCTCGCAGCAACTGGACCAGCAGCACGTCGATCAAGCTGTTCAGTACGACTGTGGTAGCGATTTGAGGATGGGCCAGTTCGCGAGCCAGCAAACGAACGGTGTCGCTCAGGCAAGTGCCGCCGTGGTCCGCTCGAAGGTGAATGATCTGCGGTAGCAGCGTCAGGACCTGGGTTGAAACGACAGGATCATGCGTGTACGACGCTGACAAGATGTGCGTCTGCACTGCTCCGGTACCGAAGCGCAGAATCTGACCGTCGGCCCTGGCCCGTCTGGCGGCCACATGATCGCATGGCTGCGCCGCCGGGTCTGGATCGCTCGACAGGCTGTGGTCGGACCCAGCCGGAAGCAAAATGACGTCGCCGGGCATGAGCTGCACAGAGGGGTGGCCGGGCACAGCGAGCCAAGCCACCCCTGCCGAGACGGCGTGGAACGCGGCACCGGGGATGTTGCCCCACCAGAATCCCCACGCTTCCCCAGCCTCGATGCGCGCGCCCAAGGTCCCACGAACTCCGGAAACAGCAAGCACATCAGCAAGCACATCCATGCCCAGAGCGTAGTCGCTGCAGCTCAACCCGTCAAGTGCTCGCTACCTTCGGGGGCTGCTGGACGCACCCTCAATGCAACAAACGGATATTAAAGTGAGCGATTCAAGCATTGATATTGGCATGAGCTGCGCTATACAGTGTCAACCGTCGAGAGGTACATGGTTATTGCGCCTCGGCACTGGAGAAAAACATGGATTATTCGAAAACCGTCGCTCTCATCACCGGCGCTAACCGCGGCCTGGGTCATCATTTTGCTGAAGCCCTACTCAGCCGCGGTGCCAGGGTGTACGCCACGGCCCGCCAACCTGACCTAATCAACTTGCCCGGTGTCCGGACCTTGCGGCTGGACCTGACCGATCCGGCGTCCGTCATAGCAGCGGCAACCACCGCATCGGACGTCAACCTGCTGATTAACAACGCGGGCGTCAGCAGTTCGCAGCCGCTGGTAAGCGGTGACCTCGATCAGATCCACCACGACATGAACACCAACTATTTCGGCACGTTAACTGTAGTCCGGGCCTTCGCACCCGTGCTCGCCGCCAACGGTGGTGGGGCCATCCTGAATGTGCTCTCGGCCTTGTCGTGGTTCTCCGTAGAAGGGGCGAATAGCTATTCAGCCGCCAAAGCGGCCGAGTGGAGCTTAACAAATGGCGTTCGCCTTGAACTGGCGGGTCAGGGAACACAGGTCACAGGGCTGCACCTCGGTGCTGCCGACACCGACATGAGTGCCGGGTATCAGGGCGAAAAGATGGCCCCGGCCTTGGTGGTCAAAGTCGCGCTTGACGGTCTGGAGGCCGGACAGTTGGAAGTGCTGGCAGACGACTGGAGCCGATACGTTAAGGCCTCGCTGGGCGCTGATCCGGCCTTGTTCTACACCCAGTTGAAGTGAGGGCACGAGCCCTCTGAACACCACGCTGAGTTCAGCCTCCCAAACAATCCCGCCGCCTTCCAGACACCCGCCGGTCGACGCTCTTGCGTGCAGGTGGTCCAGTGGACCCCGTCTGCGCCTGAGTGCTGAGACCCTGAAGTCGCCGTCAACGGTTCAAGCAACCGAAAGATGCTGAGGAGATGACATGATGAAAAAACAGATGTTAAGCACGATGCTGCTGGGGATTGCTCTGTCAGCTTCGCTGGTGCAGGCGACCGCGACGATCACAAGCACACCCGCCGCTGTTGCTGTGATCACACAGACCACCCACACGGCCCTGACGCAACAGATGGACTCGGCCATCGACCGAGCCATCGCGCAAAAACGCATCGTCGGCACCGTGGTGATCGTCACCAAGAACGGCAGAGTCGTATATCACCGTGCGGCAGGCTTCGCGGACCGGGAGGCGGGCATCCCGATGCGGGAGGACACCATCTTCCGTCTGGCCTCGGTCACCAAACCGGTCGTGACTGCTGCCGCGCTGAAGCTCATCGAGCAGGGACGCCTCGGCCTCGACGATCCCGTGACCAAGTGGCTGCCCGACTTCCAGCCCAGCTTTGCTGGCACCACGCCCGTCATCCTGATTCGGCAGCTCCTGACCCACACTTCTGGCCTGAGTTACGCCGTCTATGAGCAGGCGTACCGCAATGCGGGAATTTCCGATGGCGGGGCCGGACCGCACATCAGCCTGGCCGAGAACCTGCGGCGGCTCTCCAGCGTACCGCTACTGTTTGAACCCGGAACCCAGTGGCACTATGGCCTGTCCATCGACGTGCTCGGTGCCGTGATCGAGCAGGTGACTGGCCAGCGCCTCCAGGACGCCGTCTCCCGTCTGGTGACCGGTCCATTACACATGAGCAGTACCCGCTTTACCGTTGCGCCACAAGACCAGCGCCGCCTCGCTGTGCCCTACAAAGATGGTGTGCCTGAACCCGTGCGGATGGCGGCCCAGGACCTCGTGCCGCTGGGCGACCAGCCCCCGGTGGCTTTTGAGCCTGGGCGAGCACTCGACCCGACCTCACTTCCTTCCGGCGGCGCGGGTATGTCCGGCACCGCCGGCGATCTGATGCGCTTTTTTGAAGTGATCCGCAAGGGCGGCGCCCCGCTGCTGAACACCGCCAGCGTCGCGCAGATGTTCACCGATCACGTCGGTTCGAAGGCTGCCGCGATGGGGCCAGGCTGGGGCTTCGGCTACGGCGGTGCCATTTTGGACGATCCGCAGGGCACCGGGACGCCGCAGTCCAAAGGCACGCTGTCCTGGAGCGGCGCTTACGGCAACACCTGGTTTATTGACCCCAAGGAAAACCTGACGGTGGTGGCCTTTACCAACACCGCCTTCGAGGGCCTGATCGGGGCGTTCACGCGCGACGTGCGGGACGCGGCCTACCGCTGAGCGGCGGCCACCCAGTCACTGGTCGCGAGAAACAGGTAGGGACTGGGCTGTTACCACAGTGGGTCAAGTTGATCGACACCCAAGATTTCCAGGAACGCTTAACAGCTCTCAAGGCAGGGCACCTGCCGAACTATCAGGGGCGTTGACCGAAAAGCATTTAATGGTACTTCGCGTCTCACACAAAACCCGCCTTTCCCTGAGTTGTTTCGCCACGTCAACGCGCCCAAAGAGCGTGAAAAAGGAGTTATGATGTTCAAGTCCAGCGCTTCTGCTTCACTACTGTTCAGCCTGAGCCTTCTATCCACGGTGCAGGCGCAAGACGTCAGCCCGGCGTTACTCCGGGCCCCGCACGCCGTGCAGAACTTCTACCGGGCGTTTCTCACCGGCGATGGCAAGCTGCTGGACAGCGCCCTGAGCGTTGACTGGCAGGATCTCCCGCTCAACCCAGGGCAGCTACCCGGCCTGGCCGGCATGAAACCGGTTGTGGCCGGTTTTCACAAGACGATGCCGAACTTGCAGATCACCACCGACGCGGTGATCATAGCTGGCAACTACGTGACGGTGCGCTCGACCCTCAAGGGCACGCCCGCCGGGCCGTTCCTCGGCTTCGCCCCGAATGGCAAGAGTATTGAATTCCGTACCACGGACATCCACCGTTTGGTGAACGGCAAGATCGTCCAGACCTGGCACCTGGAGGACCTTTTCGGCGCTGCAGCGCAACTGGGTGCGAAGTAGAAGTGAACGAGACGCCAAATACAGTTGTGGCGGCTCAACGCAATCGAGATGAACCAGACCCCTGATGAAAGTAGGCGGTAGGGTGGAGGGACGATCACGGTGCAGTCCATAGGCACGCTGTCCTGGAGCGGCGCTTACGGCAACACCTGGTTTATTGACCCCAAGGTGACGGTGGTGGCCTTCACCAGCACCGCCTTCGAGGGCCTGATCGGGGCGTTCACGCGCTGTGCCAGAGATTTTCAACAGGGTGATCGGCCCGTCTGCGTGAAATTATTGCTGGCGGTTGTGGCCTGAACGTGGGTCGTGGCTGCCCAGAAGAGCGGGTGGCCTGCGACTGTTCGTGTGAAACCGGTTCTAAATCAAGGCTGTTACAGGGTTGGAGACGCGCTCAGGACGCGAGTGCGTAGCGTTTCGAACGGGACATGGCCATCCGGTAGCCCTTTGACGGGTTGATTTACGTCGACAAAGCGGTCGGCGGTCCTGACCGGGAGGGCGATGATGCGCGCAGCCAACCGGGGAGAGGTCTGCCACCCACGAACCTCATGTCCAGTCTACCCGCGCCACCACGGCGCTGGAACAGTTCTTCCCAAGCTGGCATCAATTCCCCATGTCCAGCGAGGCTTTGGCCGGGAAACTTAAGTGTTTCATCCACCTCCATCCAGTGGATACTACAAACCCACTTGAACTGTGATTTTAAGTTCAGTTCGTTGCGTTTCGTAATTTGGTCTTCGGCTCCACCTCACCGGAGCTGTATGCAAGGAGCACTATGACCAAGATTGAGAGTACCAGCTTGCTGTGGGAGCCCATGCGTGTAGGTGCCCTGCGTTTGAACAACCGCCTCGTGATGGCCCCGTTGACCCGCAACCGCGCCACCCCGAGTGGTGAACCCACGGCCATGAATGCCGAATACTATGCACAGCGCGCGACGCTGGGCCTGATTATCACCGAGGGGACGCAGCCCTCCGCTGACGGTCAGGGGTACCTCCTGACGCCGGGCATCCATACCGACGCCCAGGTTGCCGGCTGGCGGCAGGTGCAAGACGCTGTGCACGCAGCGGGCGGTCAGATCGTGATTCAGCTGATGCACACGGGCCGCATTTCTCACCCCAGCAACACACCTCATGGTCGTCCGCCGCTGGCCCCGTCGGCCATCCGGGCGCAGGGGCAGATCTTCACCGCCTCCGGCCTGGAGCCAATGGCCGAGCCGCGCGCCCTTTCTGAGAGCGACATCGCCCAGACGGTCCAGGACTATGCCCACGCTGCCCAGGCTGCTATCACGGCGGGGCTCGACGGCGTGGAGATTCACGGGGCCAGCGGTTACCTGCCACACCAGTTTCTGTCGAGCAACGCCAACCAACGCACCGACCGCTACGGCGGCTCAATCGAGAACCGCATCCGGTTTCTGGTCGAGGTGACGACCGCCGTGGCCCTGGCCATCGGGCCGGAGCGAACCGGCCTGCGCATCGCTCCCGGCAATCCCTTTAACGACTTGATGGAGGAGCAGATTCCAGAACTTTACCAGGCGCTTCTCCAGGCGCTGGCCCCGCTCGGCCTGGCCTACCTGCACGTCACGCACACCCAGGACGAGGCGCTGCTGAAGGTCATCCGGCAGACCTGGCCCGGTATCCTGATCTATAACCGGGTAGGTGCTGATCTGGAGACCCGAGTCGGCGATTTGGAGAGCGGCCTCGCTGATGCGATCAGTGTCGGTGTGATGGCACTGGCCAACCCAGACCTGGTGGAGCGTCTCAAATCGGGAGCGCCGCTCAACGCTCCTGATCAGAGCACCTTTTACGGCGGCGGCGAGCATGGCTATACCGACTATCCGACACTCCATACCTCCAGCGACCACTGACCTGAACTTGCGATCAGTCCATGACCTGGGCCACGCGAACTGGCACACCGCCGGAAAGGGTTATGTTGCTCAGCGTCGCTCTGCCGCTCTGCGAGACCCGTCGGCATGAAGTTTTGCCCCAGGTTGTAAATTCTTTTCTATAGTCTTGTCTGACTCTTCGCCCTCTCAGCGCACCACAGGAGAACTATGATCGGCATCACCGGCGCTACCGGCCACCTCGGCAAACTGACCATTCAGGCTTTACTGGAGACCGGCACTCCCGCCTCGGAAATCATGGCCCTCGTCCGTGATCCACAGAAGGCCGCTGCCCTGGCTGCAAAAGGCGTGCAGGTGCGCCAGGCCGACTACACCAGGCCGGAAACCCTCGGCCCGGCGCTGAGCGGCATCGACAAGCTGCTGCTGATTTCCTCGAACGATCTGGTGAACCGCACCACGTCGCACAAGAACGTGGTGGACGCCGCACAGCAGGCTGGGGTAAAGCTGCTGGTTTACACCAGCATCCTGCACGCCGCAACCTCCCCGATGCGGATGGCCGAGGATCACAAGACTACCGAAACCGACATCCGGGCCAGCGGCGTACCGTTCGTGTTTCTGCGCAACGGCTGGTATCTGGAGAACTACAGCGTGGCCCAGGCCGCCCAGCACGGTGCCGTGGCCGGCAGTGCAGGGGCCGGACGGATCAGCGCCGCTCCGCGCGCCGACTACGCCGCGGCCGCCGCTGTTGCTCTGACTCAGCCGGATCAGGCAGGCAGGATCTACGAACTAGGCGGCGACCAGGCGTTTACTCTCAGCGAACTAGCCGCCGAAATCCAGGCCCAGAGCGGCCAGCCGGTGGCCTACCGGGACATGCCTGAGGCCGACTACGCCGCCATGCTCGAGGGCTTTGGCCTGCCCGGCACTGCGGCCGAGACGATAGCTGACGCCGATACGCAGGCGCAGCGAGGTGCCTTGTTCACCGACAGCCACGATCTCAGCCGCCTGATCGGGCGTCCCACCACCTCGCTCAGGGATGGGGTGAAGGTGGGTTTGGCGGGCTGAAAAAGCGCGGTTCGGAGCAGTAGACGAGCAGGCCACTGACCGGGCCTGCTCGTCTGTTTGCAGATCGCCGGAACCTTGCTGGCTAACCTGAGTCCGGGTTGAGCGGCTTGAAGTTCGTTGGTCTGGAAAGACAAGGCAGGCTTTTTGGGCGGGTGGCAATACCCAATCAACCCACACATCAGGACAAGCAGAGCGCCGATAACCAGCGTTCTAGAGTCGTTTCGCGCGACTTTCCCTCGAGCTTCGGCTCAGCTACGAATCACTGAACCACCCTGCTCTGGACCCCCTCTCAGCAGCTGACACTTCGTGCTTTTCCCTTTCCTGGAGAGGGAAAAGCTGTTTTCAAGAGGTCCAGGTACGTCCAGAACGTGTCCAACTCCCAGCGCACCGCCTGACTGAGCAGCGTCCATCCAGTCCTCGCCGTACTTCTGGCTTTCCGCCCTCGGTTGTCCAGCGTCGGCGGATCTGACTCCTGCGCCGCTTCTCCGACCCGAACCATCCAGGCCAGCACGATGCAGAGCAGCCCGAACAGCCGGGAGAGCCGGTCAGGAGCCGTCATGTGGGTGTCTTCGAGTCCCAGCCCACGGGCCTTCATCGCCGAAAAGGTGCCTTCCACTCCCCACCTTTTTTTCTACGACGGTAAATCTGGATTGAGGAGCTGATCCTCGAGCCGCTGTAGGAAGGCTGCAGGATCCCGTCTGAAGCGCAACTGCTGCCTTCTGGCCTCATGACGGACCTCGAGTTCGGCCCGAAGGGTTCGCCACGCAGCCACGCAGGTCGGCCGAAGCTCCGCTGGGGTCGGGACCCGTAGGCGGGTCCCGAACGCTGCGACCAGACGCACCTGACCGCGAATGACGGCGCTGGGAGACGCGACCTTCCGACCCGAAATGCGGCGCTCGTGATACCGGGCCGAGCCGAAGAACTGCTCCAGATCGTTGTTCGTCCGGGGCAGACCCGGAAAGCGGTACGTCACGAAGAGGTTCGGTCCGTAGCTCCCGCTGACCTTCAGGAAGTGCCGGAGCGGCGCTGAGAGCGAGTCGTCCCGGCTCGCTTCCTGCTCCATGCGCTGCAACACCCGGTCGAACTGACGTTCGACCGTCTCTGGAGTGTCATCGCCGAGATTGGCCAGGACCTGCGCGGTCTGCAGCACGAGGCGGTGGGCCGTCTCGATCTTCGGCCAGACCGTCTCGTGTTGCCGGAGCGCCCGGCTCAGGTGACCGTGCAGCAGCGCGAGGTCCCGGTCTACCGCCCCGAGCCCCCTTTTTGTGTCCCGAGGACGTGGTCCAGCGACGCTTCAATTTGCTCGACGCGTTGTTTGAGCCGCAGGCCGCTCGCCACCAGTGGCGGGCGACCATCGTCCGTCAGCGCACTCCGCACGGCCAGGCAGTACGCCGTCAACACACCCGCATGCCAGTCGTTGCGGGCTTCCAGGCGGCGTTCGATCTTGCGAATCCCGCGCAGATTCTTCTTGAGCTGCACCTTGGCGTGCCGATCTTCTTCGTAGACCTTGCGGGCGGCTTCGCGCAGGAAGTGAAACTGGCACAGCTGATGTGGTACCCCTGGGAGTGCGCGCTGTACAGCGTTCCGGATGGAACGCTGCCCGTCACTGATCACGCCCAGGATAGGAATGTCGTCCCCCAGCGCCAACACCACCTCCTCGATGAGTGGTGCAAGCTGATCCTCCCCACTGCCGAGCAGGGCACGTGCCAGCAGGACTTCACCCGAGAGCACGTCGCGGAGCACCCACAGCACCTCGTGCCCGACGTCCGGCTGCAGCCCGTCGATGGCCAGCATCACCTGCCCCCGTGCACGGAGTTTCGCTCGCACACCAGTCGCGTCCATCAGGCGCAGCGCCAGCAGCTCCTCGTAGCGGTGCACCAGCAAGGTGACGGTGCGCTCGCTCACCTCGACGTGGCGTCCTAGCAAGGTCGCGTGAATCTCGGGAACGGTGCGGTGCTCCCCGTATCGCAGCGCGCCGATCAGCGCCAGCACGTCCAAGCCGTATTCACTGTGTGGCAAGGCCAGCGCTCCTTCGGCCTCGGGCCGAAGGGGCTTCTTGTACGCGGCGCACCTCTGGTTGCGGCACCTGCGTACCTTGATGGTGTAATACACGCTGCCGGTGAGGAAGATCAGGCGTCGGTCATTGTGGTACGCCAGGTAGGTGTCGTTCCCACAGCTGGGGCAGGCAGACGATTCGCAGCGCAGCACGTCCTGGCGGTCAGCGGGATCTCGTTTGTTCAGGCGAGCCATGGCCCTTCAAGCCTACCTCAATCCCGATTTACCGTCGTAGTTTTTTTGTAAGTGAAAAGTGTGTCCAGCACGGACAAATCGGACGCGACGATGACCCTGTCTCCCGCAGGAGACAGGGTCACAACCACGCACATCCATGTGCCGTACACCCACGCGTTCTCGAACACCGAGCGGACCTCGCCAGGCTGTAGGTCCTGGAACTGATCTCTCGCCAGGAGGTCGTCAATGCGGGTGTTCTCCTTGATCCGGAAACACCGCTTGATGCCCTTCCACCGCAGCCACACACACCATTGCTTTCCCACGAATTCACGGTCAGCAATGAGCACGGCCCAGCGTTTCGCTGGGAGCACCTTCAGGAGCTGAGCGACCAGGAGGATGCGTGCGGCTCCACTGCTGTTGCCCTGATGGGGCAACACCTTCCAGATCAAGGGGAGCACCACCCCGCCGAGGGCAACGCCGAGCACGAGAATATTGAGTGGGGTCTGTCCATAGTGCCAGGTGGTGCGGTCCATCACCAGGGTCAGTTTCCCGTCCGGAAGGAGGGGAAGCAGGACGTCCAGGACGTCCTGCGAGGTGAGCTGCAGATCGTGGAAGACCCGCGCCATGACCCTCGTCTTCGATTCCAGGGACGCGGAACGGGGGAGGTGCAGAGCGATTTTGCGGTGCAGGGCCGACTCAGCCTGGAGGATCCCCAGGAGCACTTCGGCGAGCCGCAACAACGCGTCCGTTCGGCGATGCGGTAAGCGGTCTTTTAGGTATGCGGCGAGCGTGTCAGCATGCAGCAGGGCAGTTCTGGATGTTGTCACAGACCCAGATACTGCCCTTTGCGCTACTTTTCCGCGTCTCAGACAGCATTTATCCCGAAGTGTCAGCTGCTGAGGGACCCCCTATGCCAAGGCGCGACCTGCTAACCGCCACTCAACGTTTCGAGCGGTTGTGTTGCCTTAACTGGCGTCACAGCAGGCTGAGGACAGGGGTGACCTGAGGATCAGGCCACCCCTGCCGCGACCACAGACCACGTCTGGAACGCTTGCAGCTGGTTGTTTCGTCTGATCTGTGCGGAAACGCTGGTGCGGGAGTGATGGTGAAGGTTCTCGATCCGGGCGTGCAGGCTTAAGAATTCTTGAGCGCGTTTTCGCCGTCTGAATCTTTGCTGACTGCGCTCTTGTCGCCGTGTGGGACGGTGAGATTGTTCAATGATGTTGTTACATCGGGCCGTAGAAATGACGTGTTGGTGATCGACATTGACCAGACTCGGGATCTCTCGGATCGCGGGTCCGTAGCTGCGGAGCTGATCGGTATGGATGACCTCTGGGACATCGTATTCCATCAGAAGTCGGGCCAGGAACGTCTTCGCTGCCTCGGTGTCGCGGTGACGTTGAAGGAAAATGTCGAGCACGAACCCGTACTCGTCCACGGCCCTCCAAAGCCAGTGTCGAACGCCGTCCACGCTCGTACACATCTCGTCGAGATGCCAGCGGGAACCCCGCCGGGGTTCCCGCTGGCGCAGTTCTTCGGCGAAGAGGGGTCCGAATTTTATACACCACTCGCGGAGGGTCTCGTGACTGACCACCACGCCGCGCTGGTGGAGCAATTCCTGCACGTCTCGGTAGCTCAGAGGAAAGCGGTGATAGAGCCAGACGGCGTGCTGGATGATGGTCATGGGGAAACGGTGGCGGTAGGGCTTGGCGTCAGTCACGGCGGGTCAGCCTACCCCGATGCGATTAAGGCAACACAACCCTTATGCCTTGTGATGGACATTTGCGTCCGCCTCCACTGTGATCGTAGACAACGTCCGGCGCCCTCTCGTTTGTTTTCTTGATCGGAGAAGGAACGCTGGTAACGGTGGGGAGTTCCGTCTATTGCCCGCGCAGGTGTTCCTTGAGCCGGTCGTCAGCCCATTTACCATAGGTTCTGGCCGTCTGGATGTCGCTGTGCCCGAGGTGTTCGGCCACGTCCTGAAGCTGAAAGCCCGCCCGGATCAAACGTGTTCCAGCGGCGTGGCGCAAAGCATGGAGGCCGAGGTACGTCACGTCGAGTTGCTTGCAAAGCGTCTTTAAGCGCTGTCTCGCCGCTTCGGTAGTGCGTCCAATGACGGCCTGTGCAGGCGGACCATTGAGTTGGCGAAGGTCGCTCACGAGCGATGCCGACATCAGCACCCGGCGGGATTTCCCGCCTTTGCCGCGCTGCACCGTCAGCACTCCGCCGTTCAGGTCGACGTCCTTCCAGCAGAGGGCCGTGATTTCACTGGCCCGCAGTCCGGCGGCGCCACCGAGTCGCAGAAGCACGCGCATTTCCAGCGGGGCCGCTTCGATCAGGCGTTTCAGGTCATCTTCAGGGTACGGCTGCCGTTTGTCCCAGGCCCGGCGCTGGTCTTTCCTGGGCTTGACGTCACTGAATGGATCTTCCCGGGTGGCCCTGGCCCAGCGCAGGGAGGCGTACAGCGCCCGTGCCCCGGCGAGCAGCACGCCCACCGAGGAAGGCTTCTTGCCGGCGGCCTCCAGTTCCCGCACCCACAGATCCGCGTGCTCCACTTCGGGGTGAAGCACGTTCACTGCATTGCTTCCGGCGAAGTTCAGCCAGGCGTTCATTCCCGACCGGTACTTCCGGAGGGTTTCCGAACTCACGTGCCCGTGCGTACGGGTGTGGTGGGCTTCCAGAAGTGACCAGAGTGTTGCCCGGTCCTGCTCGGCGACGGCGGCGACCGCCCGGCGTCTGCGTTCTTCCGGCTGAAGGGCCAACCATTGCCGGACCGGTGCGAGCTGATCCTGCCTGTAGACGTCGAGCGTCACGGTGAGGGCTCCACTGTGGAGTCAAGAAAGCCTTCGAGGTCCCGGAAAGGGATGACCATGTCTCCGTCTGTCCAACGTTGGTAAAGGTAACTGGCCACTCTGGACACGGAAGACAGGAGCCCGGCGTCGAGCAGTGCTCTGGCGCGCCGTTCTCCAGAGGCGCGCTCACGTTCAGGCAACATCCTCAGCAGTCCGGCCGCAGCCAGTTGGTCTTCGCGCTCTGAGCCGTCGATGCGGACGCCGGCAGACAGAGCGGGTTCCGCATACTTTCCAGCGAGGACACAGGCGAGTTCCCGAATCACTTCGTCGGGGTTGCCCGGATCTGGCCAGCAGGGTTCGTCTATCCAGGTGTACGTCACGCCAGCTTCGACGTCAGCGTCTTCGACCCGGCCTGTGAACCGGACCTCGTTGAGACGAATACGGTGCCTCGGAGTCAATCTCAGGTAGGCGAGCACGTGCCCGGCCTCGTGGTGGGCGGTCATCACGTCCTTTAATTCTCGTATGCCTTCCTGTAGCAGGTCGTGCAGGTGAGCGACCGACGCAGACGGGTCGAGCATTCTCCGGCAGAGTGTGACGAGCTTCTGGCCCGCCCGGCTGTGACGGAGGCTGGCAGTGCCGTCGAGGAGCTGGCGGAGCGCGGTGGAGATGGCCTGGCACTGCTGTTGGAGCTGGTTTCTGTCGATGTCTCCCCTTCCGAGCTTCCCCTTTTGTCTTACCCTTGTGGTAAGACAGTTTACCACAAGGGTATGATTCGCCATGAGGATTTGTCTGTTACAAGCTCCTCTGAGTAACGCTCGCGGTCCTCATCCTCACAGGAAGGTCAGGAAGGTGCCTTCCTCAGTAGTCGAGAGGTAACTTACCTGCGACTGGAACTTCTTGAACTGTGTCTCCAGGTCTGACGAGGTGGCAGAGGCATGGACGACACCCGAACACCATTCTGCGAGTCGAAGAGTTTCGCAATTGGCGGACTTCGCCGATGAGTTGGACAACCGGGCCCGCGTATAGCAGTGAGGCAGCGGACTCTCTTCACTCTGGACGGGTGAATGATGATGCGGTGTGCGACGTATAGCCTCTCAGGCTCAACGTCAGCAGTATCGGGTTACGCCTATGTCATCAGATTTAGAGCTAGCGTGCTATCCCGCTAGCGGGATAGCACGCTAGCAAAATCTCTATCTTAGAAACAAGCTCTTTACAAAACGTGTTAAGTTGTGAGCAGGATGACTAACGCGCGCGTAATCACAATTACCAATTTGAAAGGCGGCTCCGGTAAAACCAGTACGGCCGTGCCCCTCGCATGCATGGCGGCCAGGACAGGGAAGACCGTCCTTCTGGATCTCGACCCCACTGGTAGCGCGGCACAGTGGCACGCTGCAGCCGGGCTGGAGGACCTGTTCGCATGCCAGAGAATTACCGACGAGCAGCTTGCACCGACCCTGCACCAGCTCAACCTCCAGGGCGATGTCCAATACGTGGTGCTGGATACTCCACCGGTTGCCAAAGAGGTGACACTGCAGTCCATGGGGGAAGCCGATCTGGTGCTGTTTCCAACGCACGTCGGCAGTGGTGACCTCGCGCAACTCGTGCAGACGTTGGGGCTTCTCCGCCTGCCACTCAAAGCAAACCCGGCTCTGAAATATATGGTGGTCCTGAATCACGCGGGTACCATGCCTGCGGTCACCCGTGAAACACGACAGATAGTCGAGGAGTACGGCGCCTCCGTCGCACTTACCGAGATTCCCTACCGTAAGACGTACATCATGGCCAAAGGTTCAAGGCCCACCGCCGACTGGTGGCATTTCGAGAAGCTGTGGCATGGGTTGTGTTGCCTTAACTAGCGTCACGGCAGGCTGAGGTTTGGGGGGGTCTGAAGTTCAGACCCCCCCTGCCGCGACGGTCGACCACGTCTGGAAGGCTTGCTTCTGGTTGCTTCGTCTGATCTGGGCGGTGACGCTGGTGCGGGAATGATGGTGGAGGTTCGTGATCCGGGCATGCAAGCTCAGGAATTCTTGGGCGCGTTTCCTCCGCTTGAACCCCTGTTGTTGTCGTTCCTGTCGCCGTGTAGACCGATGTTCCTGCTCAATAATGTTGTTGCAGCGGGCTGTCGAGACCACCTGTTGGTGGTCAACATCTGCCAGGATCGGGATCTCCCGGATCGCTGCTCCATAGCTCCTGAGCTGGTCGGTATGGATGACCTCTGGGACATCATATTCGACCAGCAGCTTTGTCATGAAAGTCTTTGCCGCCTCGGTATCCCGACGCCGATGAAGGAAAATGTCGAGCACGAAGCCGTGCTCGTCCACCGCCCGCCACAACCAATGACGGACGCCGTCCACGCTTGTACACACCTCGTCCAGATGCCACCGGGAACCCCGACGGGGTTCCCGGTGACGCAGGTCCTCAGCGAAGAGGGGTCCGAATTTGATGCACCATTCGCGCAATGTTTCGTGACTGACCACTATGCCGCGCTGATGGAGCAATTCTTGAACGTCCCGATAGCTCAGGGGAAATCGGTGATACAGCCAGACAGCGTGCTGGATGATGGTCATGGGGAAGCGGTGGCGGTAAGGTTTCGGGTCAGTCACGGCAGGCCAGCCTATCCTGATTCTGGCTAAGGCAACACAACCCTTTGGAGTCTGCTTCGCTCCTGGCTGCGACCACATCGCGGCATCTCACAGCGCTTTTTACCGTTGTACATCGGCTTTTTCCAGACAATGCACAACATTCGGCAGCGCGGTCACTCTCTTCTCAGCCCGCTGCTCTCCCTGCTGCTAACTTCAGCTCCCTGAAACCCAGGAAGAGCCTTGATTTTACGCGTGCGGAAAGAGTGCCCTGGGTTGTCTTGGAAGTCAGCCCAGCTTCAGGCTGCTCAACGGTGTCTCGAGCGCGTCAGGACCGCTGTTCTTCAGAATTTGCCAGGTTTGGAGGCCGCCTGACACGCTCTTTCGCCTCAACTTGGCAACTCTTGACATGAAGGTCTACGGCAACAGGACCAAAGCTGCCCGGCACTACCACCGTCGTCGGCAAGTTGATAGGCAGCGGCGCGAGGTGACATCAGGCGTGCCAGGTGTTACAGTGAGAGCCTATGTTGCAAAATATGTTAAATGTGGTGCGAACTGGACCAGGAGGGGATTCACCTGTCGTCTTGGTTCATCCCATCGGCCTGGATCTGAGTTACTGGGGCGAGCAGATCGAGGCGTTGCGTTACACCCATGACGTTATCGCATACGATTTGCCGGGACATGGGCGCTCGCCGGGTAATCCACAAATGTGGACACTCGATCAGGCAGCTCAGGCACTTGCGGGCGTGATTCAATCCAGCGGTGCCCAGTCCGCTCATGTGGTGGGGCTGTCGGTTGGCGGTATGATCGCGCAGGCCACAGCACTCAACCATCCAGCCCTTTTAACGTCGCTCACGTTGATCAGCACGGCCGCAGTCTTCTCAGAGGAAGCCCGCTCCGCCATGCATCAACGGGCGGAGATGGCCCGCGATGGTGAGATGGCGGCCGTCGTCTCCACGACGATCAGTCGTTGGTTTACCCACGAATTCGTGGTTCAGCGGCCAGACATCATTGACCGAGTCGAAAAAACACTGCTGTCGGACGATCCCGCCATCTACAGAGCCATTTGGGAGATGATCGCCACGCTCGATCTCGTGAACCGTCTTCACCAGATTACTGTACCGACACTCATTCTGGTGGGTGAGCTGGACACTACCACGCCTCCAGCTGCCGCTGCCGTTTTGAATGCACATATTGCCAATACCGAGATGCATGTCATCCCAAATGCCTCTCATATGGTATCGCTGGAAAAACCTAGTGAGGTTAACCGGCATCTTCAGCGGTTTTTAAAGATAAACCGAGCATCGGCTTCGACCACAAAGCGTTAAACTGTACGTTTTTGATTGCAGTAGGCTGTTATGAGTTTTAGTGTCAACGCACTTTCTCCCTGTGCTGCTTCGCAGCAGCGGCCGTTCCTCTAAAGTCGCGCGTCTCCAAGTCGCACAGGTGAACTCCTCTGGTGCAAGAAGGGAGCGGCAGCGGGATGGCTACATACCTTAGAGCAATTGCCTGTTGAACAGTAGAAGAGATGCGCTTCTCTTACTCTATCTTGAACCGCTCTGACGCGGGATTTATGTGATCCAGATAGACACGAAAATATATAGCATTCTTTTGTTAATTGCTCTAGATGGGGTCAGAGTTTCAGCTCAGGCAGGTTTCCGTGTGGTGCCTACAGATGGCTGTTTTCATCGCGGTTTAGGGCTGGTTCGGCGTCCGGGGCGAGTGTTCTAAGGGCAGTGCGCACTCGGCCAAGATCGTGATTCGGGTTGAGACTGCTGAACACAAGCATCACATTGCGGACGTAATGCTCAGCTAGCCGCACCGCGCTTAGATTGGCGTCGCCTGCTTCTGCGGCCGCCAGAATGAGCTGATGTTCGGCTTGGCCGTCACCGCTGTTGCCTAAGCCATGGAAGCGCAGTCGGTAGCGCTCAGCGTGGTCGGCCAGTTCGCCGATCTCGGCACTGACACGCCTACCCGCGCCAGCCACCAGAAGGTGATGGAACGCCCGGTGAGGTGCGTTCCAGCTCGGCAGATCGTTCAGTGCCTGAAAGTGTGCCATCTGGGCCAGCAGACCTTTGAGCCGGGCCACGTCGCTTGAGGTCAGGCTTGGCACGGTAATGCGGACTGCGACGGTCTCAAGCGCCAGACGGGCGACTGAGATCTCCTCGAAATCCCCGGCGCTCAGGGGCGCGACCTGCATCTGGCGGTTCGGTGCCGCCAGCACCAGACCTTCGCGCTGCAACAACCGGAGCGCTTCTCTGAGCGGCGTGCGTCCCACACCGTACCGCTGCTCCAGATGGGCCTGGGAGACACTGGCACCGGGAACGAGTTCGCCGTGCAAAATCGCTGCTCTCAGACGGCCGTGGACGGCGGACACGCTCTCGCCGTCACGCGGCTGTGGGGTCGGCGCGTCCAGGGTCATGGGGCACAGGATAGACGACCGTGCAGAAGAAAGCAGTGTCTGCTGTGCCGGCTCACAATGCCAGGAAGGTCTGCACGCCTGTGGCGATTCTCCACGGCTCGGTGGCGTCCCAGTCCGGGTAGTGGGCATGAAGTTGGGCTGCCAGCAGGGAGATGATTTCTCCTTCGCTGCGCCCCTCGGCCGCCAACTGAATCACGCTGGAACGCAGCCGAGTCAGGTATTCGTGCGTAGTAGCCAGCAGACCAGCGTCGCCGAGTTCGCCGTGACCGGGAACGACCACGAGCGGCGCCAGACCCTGAAGCGCCTCGACTACGGTGATCCAATTCTGGCTATCGACATCCACGTCGTACGGCGGAAAGTAAGGAAAAATCGGGTAGAAGCGGTTCTCGACCAGATCTCCAGTGAACAGCAGGCGTTCTTCGGGCAGGAAGATCGTCTGATCGCCGCGCGAGTGAGCCCGGCCCCAGGTTCGTAATTCCACTATTTTGCCGCCCAGGTCAAGGTCGGCCCCGCCATCGTAGGTGATGTGGGGGTCGGTCAGCTCGACGCCTTCGAGTTCCTTTGCCACCGCGCTGCTCAGCCCCTGAAACTGCTGGAGGTAACCTTGTGCCTTCTGCCGAAACTCGTCATGTTGCGTGCGGTTGTAGATGATCGTTGCGTCGTAGAACGCCTGGGCACCGAAGCCGTGCTCCGGGTGGAAGTGGGTGAGCGTCAGGTACAACGGGCGGTCACCGGCCAGCTCCCGGGCGATCTGATGGGCAACCGCACCACTGCGTGGCCCGAGGCCGGCATCGACGACGAGTGCGGCCCGGTCACCAAGAATTACGCCAATGTTGGGAACGAGCGGTACTCGCCCATCAGGAATCACGTACACTCCATCGGCGATCTCAACCGGACGGCCGTGCACAATGGGTGGGGGAGCGGTCAGGTTCAGACCTGGCGTGGCGGCAGCTTCGTCGTTCATCTTAGGCTCCTTCGGTAGATCGGCTTCCAAGGTATGGTCTTTCAATTTACGGCCGGCGGATCAGCGGTTCATTGCTGGGTTTCGAGACTGGTCAGTTCTTGGCGGACGACCATCAGACCGTTCGATGCGCGCGGGCCGCCGGCATAGACGCTCAGCAGCGTGGCGAGCGCCTCAAGCTGCGCCCGGGTACTGCCGTGCTGGATGGCCCAACGGGTATGTGAACGGAGTTGCGCTTCGGCGCCGCCCTGCGTGATCAGGGCCGCGATGACGACCAGGCTGCGTTCGCGCAGGCTGAGCTCGTCATCCACCCAGACACCTGCGGCTGAGTGGATGGCTTCGTTCCCAAAGCGTTCGCCGACCCGTTCGGCGAACCACAATTCGACCTCCTCCCTGGGAATCTGAAACTGGCTGGCATAGATATCGAGTCCCTGTTCATAGCGTCGATCTTGCTGCGGCATCTGACCTCCAGAACTGGATGCATCACTTATGTATCCAATAAGGCGAAGTATATCCAGTTACTTAGTCAGATGCAATTGGCGCCATCTCAAGTGGTGAGAGACCGATTATGGAAAACAGCCTGGAGAATTTTATGGAAATTGGCGAAAAACAAGCTTCCAGCCGACTACAAAGGTGGTTCGTGGCCCTGGCTGCTTCGGCGTACGGCACCGTCCCGGTTCAGGATCAGCGCCGCCACGCAATGTGAGACGAGTAAAGATCGGTCGTCCACTACAGCAGCAGTAGGAAGGTTTGAGGCGGCCTTGACCCAGAGTAAGAGCAGGGCGGTGAGCAACTCTTCGCATCCCTGGGCTGTCTGCTCTACTGGGTAGTATCGCGAAATAGCGTGGAATAGCCAGAAAGGGGGGTGATCAGGTATCTGGGAACAGGGCAACCGCAAAGTCGGGCGGGTAGGCTGGGAGGTGTATTCCCCTGATGATGTCGATGCGTGCGTATTCCGGTCGTATGCAGCAGATGATTCCGATTTAAAGCGCCAGCCGATTCTGGCCGTATGCGCCACCCTGATCTGCCGCAAAGCAGCTCCCCCCGGCACACGAGACTCCACCGTCATCCTGAAGGATGACCAAGAAGCGTGTTGCCATGCGAAACATCCGGGAAGTCCTCCGACTCAAGCTTGATCTCAAGTACAGCGATCAGCAGGTGAGTCACAGCGTCAGGGTGGCCCGAAGCACCATACGAAAATATCTTCAACGCGCCCAAGACGCTGAACTGACCTGGCCCCTCCCTCCAGACCTCGATGACATTCAGCTCGAAGCGGCGTTGTTCGGTCCCGTGGACCGAACAACGTCAGGAACACCTACGCTTCCCGACTGGGCGCAGATCGACCGCGAACTGCACCGAAAAGGGGTGATGCGGCGACTGTTGTGGGAAGAACACCGTCGTCAGCACCCGGACAGCGTCCAGTACTCGACCTTTGCCGAACAGTACCGGAAGTGGAAGGCTCAGTCCGGGTTGTCGATGCGCCAAATACACCGGGCGGGCGAAAAGCTGTTCGTCGATTACGCCGGGCTGACTCTGGGCATCACCGACCCCAGGACCGGGGTGGTGCACCCCGGCCAGGTGTTCGTCGCTACGTTGGGGGCCAGCGATTACACCTACGTTGAGGTCACCCGCAGCCAGAACAGTGAAGACTGGTTGTCCTCGCACGTCCGGGCGCTCGCTTTTTTCGGCGGCGTGCCGGAGATCATCGTCCCAGACAACCTCAAGACGGGCGTGACCCACGCCAGCCGCTATGAACCTGAACTCAACCGCGCGTACGCCGAGTTTGCCGAGTATTACGGGGTCGCCATTATTCCGGCCAGGGTGCGCAAACCCAAAGACAAGGCCCTGGTGGAAGTCCATGTGCAGATCGTCGAGCGACGACTGCTGGCCCCGCTGCGAGACCAGGTCTACTTCAGCATGGCGGACGCCAACGAAGCGCTCTGGGGACCGCTTCGGGAACTCAACCTCAGACCTTTTCAGAAGCGGCCCGGCAGCCGCTTCGAGCTGTTCACCGCACTGGACCAGCCAGCCCTGCGTCCCCTCCCGGCCCAGCCTTTCGAGATCGCCAGCTGGAAGCGCACCACCGTCGGTCTGGATTACCACGTCGAACTCGCGGGCCACCACTACAGCGTGCCGTATCGGCACGCAAAAACATCGGTCGATTTGCGACTCACTCCTCACCTGGTCGAGGTATTCCTGAACAGCGTCCGGATCGCGGTGCATCGCCGGGTGCTGGACACGTCCAGCACCCAGGTCCGGCAGACCACCATCAAAGAACACATGCCGCCTCACCACCAGCGCCACAGCGATTGGAATCCGCAGCGCCTTCAGGATCGCGCCCGTGAAGTTGGACCTGGAACGGTGCAGCTGGTCGACGCACTGCTGGCCGCCGGGCGTCATCCTGAACAGGGCCTTCGGTCCTGTCAGGGTCTGTTCAAACTGGCGCAGGCGTACGGAAAAGAGCGGCTGGAAGCCGCTTGCAGTCGGGCGGTGTTCCTGCGGGCGTTCAGTTACCGCAGCGTGGAATCCATCCTGAAGCACCACCTGGACGAGCTTCCCCTGACGTCGGAAGATCCAGCGCCACGGGTGGCGGACCACGTCAACGTGCGTGGCCCCGCCTATTACGGCCAGGACAGCGTTCTGGACACTGCTGAGCAGGGTCCATCTTTTGCTGAACACGACTTCGACCCAACCCTGAACTGAGGTTTCTATGCTGCCACACCCGATTACCCACCAACTTCGTGCCCTCAAACTCGACGGCATGGCCCAAGCTGTTCAGGAGCAGCAGGAACAACCCCAGGCGCGTGAACTCAGTTTCGAGGAGCGTTTGACGCTCCTCGTGGACCGGGAACTTGCCCACCGCGACGGACGCACCACCCAGCGCCGCTTGCTCGCTGCCCGCCTCAAGGTGCAGGCCACGCTGGAGGATGTCGACACCAAACACCCGCGTGGCCTGGACAGCAAACTGCTGCGGACCCTCGCAGAGGGTCTGTGGATCAAGGAGAAGCGCGGAGTGATCATTACCGGTCCTACGGGAGTCGGCAAGACCTTCATCGGCTGCGCGCTGGCCCACCAGGCCTGCCGCAAGGGGTACAGCGCACAGTACGCACAAACGGGCCGACTGTTACAGCAACTGATCCTGGCCAAGGGAGACGGAAGGTATTTGAAGCTCCTGGCACAACTGGCCAAAGTTCAGGTGCTGATCCTGGATGATTGGGGGCTCGACACCCCCACTGCCGAAGGTCGCCGCATTCTGCTCGAAATCCTGGATGACCGGTATGAACGCGGCTCGACCATCATCACCAGTCAGTTCCCAACCACCGTCTGGCACGAGAATCTCGGTGATCCCACCCTGGCAGACGCGATCCTTGATCGCGTCGTACACCATGCCTACCGAATCGAACTCAAAGGAGAGAGCTTGAGAAAGAAGGACCGAAAAGTGACTGCGGTCAAGCCCGAACTCCTAGAATGACCTCAGCTCGTGACCGGGTTGAGGGGTGGCGCATCCCACCATATTTGGGTGGCGCATTAGACCGGAATCGGGTGGCGCATTGGCTGGAATACGCAGGGACACGTGCGCGACCTGCCGGTCAAGGGCGACACGCTGCCCGCGAGGTTCGAAAACGCCTCCTTCGCTCAGCTCGGCGTGGACGTGGAGCACGACTACGCCCCCATTTACGTCACCCGTTCCGATAAGGCCCAGACCAT